>JASLEG010000226.1 GCA_030151225.1 Burkholderia sp.
GGCGAGCCGGCTTTCGCGGAAATACGGGCCGCGCCGCATCAGCATGCGCGCCACGCGCTGGCGCTCCTCCTCGCTCTCGGGTTGCGCGGCGGCCGCCTCGGCCAGCGCCAGCGCGTCCGCGTCGCGTCCGCAGCGCTCCAGCACGCGCACGCGGCGATGGCGGCTGCCGGGCCACGCGCTCGCGCCGTACGCGGCCAGCGCGCCGGGCCAGTCCTCGCGTCGCTCGCAGGCATTGCCGATCCGGTGCAGCAGCTTCGCGCGACGCAACGCGAGCCAGTCCTGCGCGCAGGCGATCGCGCCCACGTGCCGGCTCAGTTCGTCGAACGGACGTTCGTCGGGCCACGCCTCGAGCGCCTCGGCGCACGCGAACAGCGCGAGCCAGGTGTCGACGTCGGCGCGCTGCTGGAACGCGCGCGATTGCGGCTCGAACGCGACGGTTTCGTACTGGAACACGCCGAGATCGGCGAGCACGAATTCGGACCAGTCCTGGTACAGGTTGCCGAAGAACATCAGCCGCAGCCGGTCGCACATCGCGTCCACGCGCAGTTCGAGCACGCGGTCGCCGGTGGCCGGCAGCCAGGCCTCGAAGGGCTGCTCGCCGGCGTGCGCGGCACGCAGTGCCTCGAGCCAATCGGCCTTGCGCGCGCCCTTCGCGGCCGCGAAGCGCTGCGCGAGCTCGGCTCGCGTGGCGAGCGCGAACACGCAGTCGAGGCTCAGCGCCGGCGCGGCATCGAGCCAGCCCAGCGCGATCAGCGGCGCGGCGGCGACCGGCGTGGCGCCGATCTCGTCGTAGGCGAGCCGGCTTTCGCGGAAATACGGGCCGCGCCGCATCAGCATGCGCGCGAGCAGCGCGCGCGACGGCTGCGGCAGCGCCGCGAACGCATGCAGGAAGGCGCGCTCGGCATCGTCGAACAGGTCGTCGTAGCGCGCGGCGAGCCAGGCGAGCGCGCGCTCGAAATTGTCGAGGTAGTAGAACGCGTAAGGAGACGGAGGCGAAACGGCGGGCGGCACGGATGTCGTTACGGGGTCATGCGTTGCGGGGTCATGCGTTGCGGGCCGCGCCCGGCCGGCGAGGGTCGGATCGGCGCAGCGCGGCGACCGAAGCGCACAGCATAGCGCGCGCCGTTGCGCCTGACACGCGATTCGTCGTACCGGCGGCGGCCGGTGACGTGGCTCCGATTCGACACCGATTTCCACGTCCCGTCACACCGGCGGCCTCGCCGGTGCGGTTAAATGGGTACCTTGCCGCCCCGCACCCGCTCGCCCGGGTCATCACCGAACCATGGACGATTCCCGCCGCACCCTGCTCGGCGCCGCCGCCGGCGGGTGGCTTGCCACCCTGCTGCCGGCCGCGCGCGCCGAGGACGCACCGCCCTCGCCTTCGTCCGCCGCGCTGCCCGACGAGGCCGTGCGGCTGTGGCCCGGCACGCCGCCCGACGCGCTGCCCGGCGCCGTGTTCGACGGCGAGCGCGTGATCCGTCGCGGCGCGGTGACGGGCGTGACGGCGCCGCGCCTGCACGTCCATCGGCCGACCGGCACCCCGAACGGCGCGGCCGCGCTGGTGATCGCGGGCGGCGGCTACGAAAGCGTGGAACTCGCGCACGAGAGCAGCCCCGTGTGCCGGTGGCTCGCCTCGCTCGGCGTGATCGCCTACGAGCTCGTGTACCGGCTGCCCGATCAGGGCTGGCGGTGCACCGCGCCGCTGCAGGACGGCCAGCGCGCGATGCGCGTGATCCGCGCCCGGGCGCTGCGCGACGGCGCGGACCCGAACCGGATCGCGATCCTCGGCTTCTCGGCCGGCGGCCATCTGGCCGGCATGACCGCCTACGATCCGAACCCGCGCCGCTACGCGGACGTGGACGCGCTCGACCGCCTGTCGGCGCGCCCGAATCTCGCCGCGCTGCTGTACCCGGTGCTGACGCTGCTGCCGCCGTCCGAGCGCACGCGCTCGCATCGCCGCATGCTCGGCGAGGCGCCGCAGCCGGGCACGGCCGAGGCGCTCTCGCCGCTGCTGCACGTCGATCGGGGCGCGCCGAAAACCTTCCTCGCGCAGGCCGCCGACGATGCCACCGTGCCGGTCGAGAACGTGCTGATGGCGCACGCCGCGTTGCGCGCCGCGCGCGTGCCGGCCGCGCTGCACGTCTATCAGACGGGTGGCCACGGCTGGTCGCTCGGCGCACCCGACAGCGAGCCGGCGTCGTGGCCGAAGCTGTTCGAGCGCTGGGCGCGGCTCAATCGCTGGTTCGGCTGAGCGGCGGCCCGGCCCGCGCTCATTCGTCGGCCGGTTCGCGCCGTTTCAGCAGATAGGTGTCCATGATCCAGCCGTGCCGCTCGCGCGCCTCGGCACGCACGCGCGCGATCTCATCGCGCACCTCGCGCAGCCGGCCCGCGATCAGGATCTCGTGCGGGGTGCCCACGTAGGCGCCCCAGTAGATGTCGAGATCGTCCTCCACGCGCTCGAACGCGTTGCGCGCATCGAGCATCACCACCACGCTGTCGAATGCCTCGGGCAGCCGCGCCGGCAACCCGCGCCCGTTGCTGACGGCGAAGCCGCGCCCGATCGCGTTGAGCGGCACGCGATGGCGCGCGGCCAGCGCCTGCACGCTGCTGATGCCGGGAATCACCGTGTAGTCGAGCGCATCGCGGCCGGCCGCCGCGATCGCGCCGACGATGCGCGTGGTGCTGTCGTACAGCGCGGGGTCGCCCCACACGAGGAAGGCGCCGCATTCGCCGTCGCGCAGCTCGTCGGCGATCAACTGCTCGAACAGGCGCTGCTTGGCGAGGTTGAGCGCCTCGACGGCGCCGGCATAGCTGTCGCCGTCGGGTCCGCGCTCGGGGCTCGCCGCCTCCACGACGCGGTAGCGCCCGCTCGGCACGTGGCGCTCGAGCATCGCGTGGCGCAGCGCCACCAGGTCGGCCTTGGCCGGCCCCTTGTCCATCACGAAGAACACGTCGGCGCGCTGCATCGCGGCGATCGCCTGCAGGGTCAGTTGCTCGGGATCGCCGCTGCCGATGCCGATGACGAGGATCTGCTTCATGTCGGGCTCCGCTCCCGGCCGTTGCGAACACGCGCAGTCTAAACGCTTCGCGCGCCGCGTGGCCGGCCACCGGCGAGTTCGGCCGGGCGCCGGTCGCGCGGCGCCACGAAGGCGCGTTCGCCCGCGCCGGCCAGCTCGAAATAGGCGGCCCCCGTCGCGCGCAGGTCCACGATGCGGAACGCGCCCCACGGGTTGAACGTGACGGCGTGCGAGATCAGGTCGATGCGCCTGGAGCCGTCGCGATAGGCCTGCGTGCCGGCGTCGTGCAGTTCGGGCACGGTCCAGCCATCGAGGCCGGCGCGCGCCATCGCGGCGAGGATCGCGTCGCGCGCGGCCTCGGCCGTGTCGGGCAGCGGGCCGATGCGGGCCAGTTCGGTGCGCAGCCGGCCGAGGCGTTCACGCGTCGCCTCGCTGCGTGCCGCCGTGAGCGGCGCGCGGGCGCGCTTGCCGTCGGCGCCGAGCGTCTGCAACGCGGCGATCG
>JASLEG010000234.1 GCA_030151225.1 Burkholderia sp.
GGCGAGCGATGATTCGATCCAGGTCAGCGCGTCGCTCAGCATGCCGACGTAGCCGGAGAATTCCTGGCCGAGCGTGAGCGGCGTGGCGTCCTGCAGGTGCGTTCGGCCGATCTTGACGATCTCTTTCCATTCGGTCGCCTCGGCGTCGATCGCGTCGCGAAGTTTTGTGACCGCGGGAATGAGCCGCTGCTTCACATTCACGGCGGCGGCGATGTGCATCGCGGTGGGGAACACGTCGTTCGACGACTGGCCGCGGTTCACGTCGTCGTTCGGGTGGACCTTGCGTGCCTCGCCGCGCACGCCGCCGAGCAGCTCGCTGGCGCGATTCGCGATCACCTCGTTGAGGTTCATGTTGGTCTGGGTGCCCGATCCGGTCTGCCAGACGGCCAGCGGAAATTCGTCGGGATGACGGCCCGCGATGATCTCGTCGGCGGCCGCGACGATCGCGTTCGCCTTGTCCTCGGCCAGCACGCCGAGTTCGCGGTTCACGGCCGCGGCCGCGCGCTTGATCAGCGCCAGCGCGTGGATCAGCTCGGGCGACTGCTTTTCCGTCGAGATCTTGAAGTTCTGCAGCGAACGCTGCGTTTGCGCGCCCCACAGGCGGGCGTCCGGCACTGCGATTTCGCCGAACGTGTCGCGTTCCATCCGTACTGCTTCGCTCATCTTGATGACTCCGTCACGAGAATTGACCATGCCGCGTGCGCGGCCTGAAAGCGTAGGTAGGGACGGGCGCCGTTCTGACGACGGCGTCCAGAGGCGACAAGCATAGCGCCGGGCGCGATTTTACGTCGGCTCGCGCGGGCCGGGGAAATCGGTCGCGATCAGCCGGCCCGGCGCGCGGTGGCCGCGATCGCCGCGCGGGTCTTGCCGTGGAAGCGCCAGGTCATCAGCACGGCCACGCTGGCGAGCCCGGCGGCGAGCCCCCACCAGAGCCCGCGCGCGCCGAGCCCGGCATGGAACGCGAAGCCGTAGCCGATCGGAAAGCCGATCCCCCAGTAGCCGACGGTGGCCGCGATCATCGGCACGCGTGTGTCGCGCAGCCCGCGCAGGCAGCCCGAGCCGACCGTCTGCATGCCGTCGACGATCTGGAAGATCGCCGCGATGCCGAGCAGCGAGGTGGCGAGCGCGACGGTGCTCGCATTCCTCGGATCGTCGAGATGCAGGTACAGCCCGACGATCGCCTTCGGTGCCACGATCATCACGAGCCCCGACAGCGTCATGAACGCGATGCCCAGGCCGATCGCCACGAAGCCCGCGTGGCGCGCGGCCAGCGGCGCGCCCGCGCCCATCCAGTAGCTCACGCGCACGTTGGCGGCCTGGCCGATCGCGAGCGGCACCATGAAGGTGACCGAGGCGATGTTCAGCGCGATCTGGTGCGCGGCCAGCGAGGCCTCGCCGAGCACGCCGATCGTGAGGCCGGTGGCGAGGAACAGCGTGGATTCGACGCCGTAGGTGATCGCCACCGGCCAGCCGATGCCGATCAGCTCGCCCATCAGCGGCAGCTTCGGGCGCGAGGCGGTGACGAAGTGACGGAGCGCGGGGCGGCCGTGCAGCAGCACCATCAGCGCGATCGCGGTGAGCCAGATGGTGAGCGTGGTGGCCACCGCCGAGCCGAGGAAGCCGAGCCGCGGCAGGCCGAACGCGCCGTGGATCAGCCCGTAGTTGAGCACCGCGTTGATGCCGATGCCGGCGATCGACACCCACAGCAGGCGCCGCGCGGCGCCGATCGCGGGCAGGAACGCGCGCATCAGGCCCACCCCGATCAGGCTGCCCGGCGCCGCGAAGCACAGCACGCGGCAGTATTCGCCGATGTGGCGCGCGAGCTCGGCCGGTTCGTGGGCGAGCAGCAGCAGCGGCTCGGCGAACATCAGTACCGCGATGGCCGGCAGCGAGAGCAGCAGCGCCAGCAGGAAGCCGGTCCAGTAGATGTGCGGGATGCGGTCCTCGGCCTGCGCGCCGCGCGCGTGCGCGACGCTGACGCTGATCGAGGTCAGCACGCCCTGCAGCAGGGTGACCACCACGAAGAACAGCGTGGCGCCGAGGCCGCCGGCGGCGAGTGCATCCGCGCCGAGCGAGCCGAGCAGGATCGTGTCGGTCACGCTCATCGCCATCTGCGAGAGCTGGGCGATCGCCAGCGGTGCGGCGAGCCGGGCCGTATCGGCGGCGTGGCGGGACAGCGACGGCGGCGCGTCGGCCGTACGCGGGAAGCCGGGAAGCGACATGGGTGGAATGCGCGGATCCGGGCCCGCGCCGTGTTGTTGTCGTGAAGCCGCGAGCTTACGTTCTTCCTGCGCGGCTGTCGAATCGCGCGCCCGGCGCGGGTTTCGGCAGCCGTGCGGCGGCCTCGTGCGCGTTACGCGGCGTGCACCGCGATGCGCGTGTCCTCGAACAGCACCACCTGGCCCGCGCGGATCTTGCAGGTCTTGCGCAACTCGGTTGCGCCGTCCACCTTCACCGCGCCCGAGGCGACCAGCACCTTGGCGGAGCCGCCGCTGTCGGCCACCCCGGTGATCTTGAGCAGGTTGTGCAGTTCGACGTAGTCGCCGGTCAGCGTGAAATCGAGGTTCGGCATCGTGCGGATCGCGCTGGCACGCGCGCCTGTGTAAAAAAGCAAGGCTCGCATCATAAGCCACCGCGGCATCGGGAGCGAGCCCGGCGCAGGCCCGGCGCGGCATTTCCCGGTTTTCACGGGGCGGGAACGATCGCTGCGTAGGCAGACGGGACCGGATGACGCGACGTCGGGCCGGGCTCGCGGGCGACGGACGTAAGCGAATGTATGCGAACCGTCAGCAAATGCAAGCCTGGGCAACCGTCGCGGCTTTCGGCGCACCGGTCGCCACACGGGCCGGTCTTCCCAATCGGTTGCCGCATCTCGCGGCAGCGCGGTGCGCTCGCAGCGAGGCGCGCGCCCACGACTTCCCAGAGGAGAAATGTCATGTCCAAGATTCGTACGATGCTGATCGGTGCCGTGCTGGCGACGTCCACGGCGGTGATCGCCACGTCCTCGTTCGCGCAGGCCGGCGGCGGCTCGGCCGGTGGCGGCAGCGGCGGTGCCGACGCGGCGCCGACCGCACCGGGCAACGGCACGCCGGCCAACACTGCGGCGCCGGACAGCACCACCGGCATGAAGGGCACGATGTCGCCGGGAGCGACGTCCTCGGGCTCGATGAAGTCGCATCACTCGAAGGCCAAGACGCGGGCCAACAGCTCGATGCACGGCGCCAAGTCGAAGGCGGGCGACGCCGTGAACGGCAACACGAACGGCATGTCGCCGGCCGGCAACGGCTCGGCGGGTTCGTCGCAGTAAGCGCGATCGAGCTCGCCCGATGCGTGGCCCCGTGAGGGCCACGCATCAAAAACGAAGGCCGGACATCGCGTTGCGCGGTGTCCGGCCCTTTTTTTGCTCGACGGGTTCGGTGGTGTCGCCGCCAGCCGGCGCGACCGGCCTTACTGCCGCTGCTGCGGCTGGCGCTGGCCGTTCTGCTGCGGCGCGCGCGTCGGCGCCGGCACGAGGAAGATGCCGCGCAGCCAGGCGGCCATGCGCGAGAACACGTCGTGCGGTTCCTCGACGAAGATCTCCGGCTTCAGCAGGCGCAGGTATTCCATGATCTGCTGCGCTTCCTGCTTCTGGAACGAGCCGTGCGCGATGCCGAGTCGCAGCAGCCCGCGCAGCTCGCCGAGCTTTTCGCGTGCGGTGCTGCCGATGCTCATCTCGCAGGCGAGCTTGGCTTCGTAGACGCGCTGGCGCAGCGATTCCGCGAGCCGCCAGGCCGGCGTCTGCATGCGCTCCTCGAGCGTCTGGATGTCGTGCACGGCGGACTTGATCTGCGCGGCCAGGGGATCGACCAGCGTGGCGTCGCCCTGGGCCTCGTTGACGATCGCGGCGGCCCAGTCGTGGCACGCCTTCAGCAGTTCGTCGGGGGTCCATTCGCTGCGCGAGGCGAAACCGAAGCCGAAGGTCTCGGCCTGGCGCATCAGGATCTCCACGACGTTCGGGAATTCCTTGTCCAGCGTGCGCTTCGCCCAGGCGTACTGGCCGCCCTGCAGCATGCGCTGCACGGCGTGCTCGGTCAGCGGCACCATGTTGTCGAGCAGCTTGGCGCGCAGGAAATCCTCGAACGACGGGGTCGCGAACTGCGGATCGAGCTTGAGCGAGACCCGCACGAACGCGTCGAAGTCCTTGCGCAGGGACGCGATGGTGTCGTCCTTGATCGTCAGCGTGATATGGCCCATGAATCTTCTCGATACGCGGTAGCTGCCGGCGCGTCGGGGCGCCGGCACGCGCCGCCCGTTTCGTCACGGCCGGGGCTCGGGGCTCGCCGGCCGCTCCGTCGCGGTTGGCGCCAGGAGGGTTTTCCCTTCTTATCGGCGCGCGAGCGGGAAACTTGAGCGCGGCGGCCGGGCGGGCTCGGGACCCGCTCGGGGGCGCCCCCGCATCAGGCCGGCAGCCAGCGCGGCATCACGACGCCCTGCCAGACGAAGAACACGGCGAGCCCCACCGCGATCGTCAGCAGCGGCCGGCGCGTGGCGGCCGACACGATCACCGCGGCCACGCCGCCGACGAGCTGCGGGTTGCGCAGGCTCGGCTCCACGTCGCCGCCGTGCGGGGCGAAGGTCATCGGCACGATGATCGCGGTCAGCACCGTGACCGGCACGAAGCCGAGCGCGGTGCGCGCGAGCGGCGGGAACACCAGCCGCTCGCCGAACAGGAACAGCGTGGCGCGGATCGCGTAGGTGACGGCGGCCATGCCGAGCAGGATCAGGACGTAGCTCACGATGCGGCCTCCGAGCCGGTGTGCGCATCGCGGCGCGTGCGGGCCTGGTCGCGCCGCGACAGCGCGACGCCCACCGCCACGCCGGTCACCACCGCGGCCAGCAGGTTCAGCTTGTAGGGCAGCGCGTGGCAGAGTTGCGCGATCACGCCGGCCGTGATCGCGGCGGCCAGGTAGCGCACCGCGGCGAGCTGCGGCACCACGATCGCGATGAAGGTCGCGGCCATCGCGAAGTCCAGGCCGAGCGACTGCAGGCCCGGAAATGCCGCGCCGAACAGCAGCCCGACGAGGGTCCAGATCTGCCAGTTCACGTACATCGCCACGCCGGAGCCGAGGAAATAGTGCGGCCCGAGCTCGCCGGGGCGGGTGTGGCGGTAGCGCGCGTAGGCGACCGCGAACACCTCGTCGGTCATCAGCGCGCCGAGCGTGGCGCGCCAGCGCAGCGGCAGGTGCGCGACGTAGGGCGCGAGCGTGGCCGAGTAGAGCAGGTGGCGCAGGTTCACGATCAGCGTGGTGGCGATCACGACCAGCGCGCCGGCGCCGCCGGCGAGCAGGCCGACCGCGATGAACTGCGCCGAGCCGGCGAACACCACCAGCGACATTAGCTGGCCGTGCCACCAGGCGAGCGGCCCGGCCGTGACGAGGGTGCCGAAGATCACGCCGAACGGCGCGGCCCCGACCATCATCGGGAAGGTGTCGCGCGCGCCGTCGGCGAATTCGCGCAGCGGGGCGCGGGCGGAAGCGGATTGGGGGTGAGACGGGTTCAACGGTGATTCCTCCTGGAGCGCCGAGCATAGTCGGGCGCCGGCCGGAAGGCTTGTACGTTCTTGCGGGAAGCGGGTGGGGAAGATGCCCCGGGCGGCTTGCTACTTGCGCGCACCCTGCCAGCGGCCGGGCGGCACGCCGAACATGCGCTTGAAATGGCGCGTGAAGTGGCTCTGGTCGACGAAGCCGCTCGCCGCGGCCACTTCCGCCACGGGCACGCCGGCGCGCAGCGGCGCCAGCGCGCGCTGCAGCCGCAGCTGGTTGCGCCACGCGTGCGGCGCCATGCCGGTGGCCTGGGTGAACAGGCGCGCCGCGTGGAACGGCGACAGCCCGGCCGCCTCGGCCACTTCCGGCAGCGTGAGCGGCTCGCTCAGCTCCGCCGCCAGGCGCTCGCGCATGCGGGCCACGCGCGGCTCGTCGGGCGCGGTGCGGCGCGCGCGCGGGCCGCCCAGCGCGTGACGGGCGATCAGCGTGGAGAGCGCGTCGAGCAGGGCCGTCTCGGCCGCGAGCGGCTCGATCGTGCCGCGCGGCAACGGGATATCGGCCGGGTTGGCCGACGATGGGGGGGAAGGCGGCAGAGCGTCGTGCGCATGGCCGTGGGCGATGTCCACGCCGTCGGCCTCGAGCAGCCGATGCGCGATCAGCAGCCGGCGCGCGCAATCGGCGTCGAGGATCGCATCGTCGGAAAAGCACGGCGAGGCCTGGCGGCTGCCCGCGATCTCGTCGGCGAGCGCGCGCAGATACGCCTCGGGTACGTAGCACACGCGGTAGCGCCAGCCGTCGTCGGTGGCGCGTGCGCCGGTATGCACCTCGCCGGGATGGATGATCGGCAGCGAGCCGGTGTCGGCGATGCGCTGGCTGCCGCGATAGCGGTAATGCTCCGCGCCGGTCTCGATCACCGCCATCGTGTACGCGTCGTGCCAGTGCGGCGCGAAGCTGTGCTCGAAATAGCTGGCCGTGACCAGATCGGCGCCCGGCAGCAGCGGCGTGCGCCAGTAGCGGGCGGCGTCGGTCAGGCGGGCGGGGCGGTCGGTCGGCATGATGCGGGCGAGGGCGGGCGGTGCCTTACTTCACGGGGATCGGCGTGTCCCGCGGCACCGGCACGGCCGTCACGGCGTTCTTCGCGCTGCCGGTCACGATCCGGTCGCTGTAGGTCAGATAGACGAGCGTGTTGCGTGGCTTGTCCACCACGCGCACCACGTGCAGTGTCTTGAACACGAAGGACAGGCGCTCGCTGAACACATCGGCCTGCTGCTTGAGCGGCTGCGCGAAATGCAGCGGCCCGACCTGACGGCAGGCGATCGACGCCTCGGTCGGATCCTCGGCCAGGCCCAGGCTGCCCTTGATGCCGCCCTTGCGGGCGCGCGACACGTAGCAGGTCACGCCCTGCACGCCGGGGTCGTCATAGGCTTCCACCACCACGCGATCCGAGCCGGTCAGGCGAAAGTTCGTGTTGACGCTGGCGATTTCCTCGGCATGCGCGCCGAGCGGCAGCAGCGCGACGAGCGGGAGCGACGCGGCAAGGCAGGACACGGCGAGGCGGAGAGGGCGGGTCATGAGCGGAGGGGCGCGAGCGCGGCAAGGGAACGGATGACGACTCTAGCACGACGCCCCGCGTTGTTCGCGAGCTTCGGGCGCGCCGCAAAAGCAGAAAGGCCCGTCGCATGACGGGCCTTTCTGCTGTCTGGCTCCCCGACCTGGGCTCGAACCAGGGACCTACGGATTAACAGTCCGGCGCTCTACCGACTGAGCTATCGGGGAATAAATCGGTACTGCGTTTGTTCGATGCCGATTCGCTGAAAACAGCGCCTCGAGCATTTTTGGCTCCCCGACCTGGGCTCGAACCAGGGACCTACGGATTAACAGTCCGGCGCTCTACCGACTGAGCTATCGGGGAACAAACAGCAGAGAAACGAGATTCTATGGGGCTATGGAAGCGCTGTCAAGCCCATCGGCGCAAATTCCGCCGCAATCGCGCCCGCGCGTCGATCAGCGCTCGAGCAGGTGCAGTTTTTCCTGGACGTCCTTCCACTCGTCGGCGTCGCCGGGAGCGGGCTTGGTCTTGGTGATCGACGGCCACAGCTTGGCCAGCTCGGCGTTCAGCGGCGTGAATTGCTGCTGGTCGCCCGGAACGTCTTCCTCGGCGTAGATCGCATTGGTCGGGCATTCGGCCACGCACACGGCGCAGTCGATGCATTCGTCCGGATCGATCGCGAGAAAATTGGGACCTTCACGGAAGCAATCCACCGGGCATACATCGACGCAATCCGTGTATTTGCACTTGATGCAGCCTTCGGTCACAACGTGAGTCATTCAA
>JASLEG010000398.1 GCA_030151225.1 Burkholderia sp.
GGGCAGTTCTCTTCCCGATGTCGGACTGGCTGTCAGTGATTATGAGGGACCAGACATTCATGCGGTTATCCACCAAGCACGCGAAGAACGTAGCTGTCGGATAAATATTAACATTCATGAATCCAGGTAGGATCGATTCTAAGGTCAACACATCAGTTAGGCACCTTTGTGTGTGTATGAGCAGAGATGGCCCAGATCCCTCACCTACATAGTCGCATAACTCCCCCATTGAAACAAATAGCTTGATAATCACAACCTATGCTATAATAGTTCCTATTCGTTTCTGAGATGACGTCAAATCTGTGGCGTTAGCTCAAGCATAGCAGCAAATCTTATTTCATGGGGCAGAGCCTTAGTTGTTGCCATTGGCTCGATTCTCTATCGAGTGGTTGTAAAAGGGCCGGACTCTCATAGGACGCTTTTGAGGCAGAAGTATTGTTGTGATTGGCCGGAAACTATGCAACTACGGTACTCAACACATTTCACGCCTTGATATGAGGGCACGATGGTCGCGTATCGTGATCCCATCGAGCATAGGCGGCGTCACTCGTGTTGGAAGAGGGCCACAAAAGTATGTGAATTTGTTGAGCAACTTTGGCACATTTGCCAGAATGTATGGTTCAAGTGGCGAGATATGGTACTTTGCAAATGAGGCATCGTGACCATAGCAGCAGAGGTTCCGATTCTGCTACGCTGCAAGAAAGACACCAAGGGGTGGGATGTTGAAGCGCAGATGCTAAGAAGACCAGTCCCCCTCCCAACATGGCGCTGGCCGAGAACTGCTTCGAGACGCGTAATCTATTTGGCCGGCAAATAAGGGGTATCGTCGGCTTCCCCGATTCAGATGAATCAGCAAGGCGACGATTCGGACGCGAGGAGCATCTCCCGTTGGTGTGTCGTCATATCCGCAAGCGGTGTTTGCCTTCTTTGCGGCGAGTGTCTCTGGCGGGCTGCAACTGACGTCGTTTGTTAGCACCAGAGAAAATTAAGGCAGTCGGGATTTACTTTCCATCACTGGAAGTGCTTTGAAGACAAAGCGGCGAGCCGAAGACGACAGTTGGCCAACGAAGATGTCGGACGAGAAAATTGCGTATTGCGGGAGTGCGAGGGCGGTCAGAGGTCAGAATCGTGAAGCACAGCAAAGGCACCGGAAGCTTTCATGTTGCTGATACCATCGCTACACTACACCATACCTACCTCTGTTTTTTCTAGGTACCTAGGTAACTACCGATGGAATATGTTAGTATTTTATAATAATAATGTTACACTATAATTGCACAGACAAGATAAAGACAGCCATACAACAGGCATAATAAATAAAATAAATATATCATATCCATTATACTAAGACCAGCTGGTAAGAAATATACGCAAAATATAGATTAATATGAATATGTATTTTAAAAACACATAAAAAAAAATAAAAGAATAGGTACTTAATAAATATTTTAAAATTTTATGTTTTGCAGCCTTTTGTGCCACCAGTCCGGCAGAATTTCTGTCCTTGGGCGGTCCGACGCCTTCCTTTGCCGTTTGCCAATCGCTCTGCTACACCATTCCAACTCTTCCATCGATGCCTTCATCTTCATCTCTGCGTTTCTCAGCCAACCTTATCGCCTCCATCTTCCAGCTAGACCGCATCAATCCGACCCCTTTGTTCAATGGCCATTGCACTCATCATCTTCCTGCTGTCTGGTTCAGGGGGGAACGTCTGCCCTGTTGATCCCTTTGGCGGCACCAATTCTCTCCCAATTTCGCCAACACCGGCCGTGATTCCATGGCTCAATCCTCTGAGCCAGCGGTAATTAATTTCATGCTGCTCTTTTGCTTTTCGACGCGATGAATCTTTGGCAGAACTGCAAGCTGATGATCGCCACCCATGCAGAGAACCTCCGCCACATAGATCCCTCACTACTGTTAAGCTCGTATCGTTCGATCAACAGCGACTACCATGATGTGAAGCTTGAGAGAAGATGTTTGGAAACTAGGGGGCGGAGAATTCTGGTCAAAGCAGTATCGAGTCCTTCTTGTTTGAACTCTCTCTCTACAGCATTTGCTGACCAGAGCGCGTTCAGCATCTACCCCGCGAGCTACAACAAATGCGACTTTTGCGTTGAAAGAACAATCTCTCCTGCAACCGGGCCATGCTCCCGAATAATACGAATGAGAAGCACCGCACACAGCGGCCGATGGTGAGCACCAGAGTGACATTTCATCTGGCATGTCGAGGGCGGAGGATCTTCTTTTCCAGTCACGCAACAGTAATATTCCAGTCTACCCTTGGAACAATCTCAATAGTTTGCGGCCACCGATGCTGACTACTGCGACCATCCTCGTTACGACCATCACTGCCCTATTTCAGAATCACAGGCAGTCCCCATCGATGCCGTATCGCCGTATAACCACATTTGTTTCTGCTATACTTCTCGGAGGGAGAGCACACCCATGAGCGACGAAAAATACCCCAATGGTTTGACTCTGTGTTTCGGAGAGCCCTCCCTGGCAAGTTTCCATGTCTAACTACGGC
>JASLEG010000268.1 GCA_030151225.1 Burkholderia sp.
ACGCGCCAGCGAGGCGCGTCGGGCCCGGGCGCGCGCCGCAAGCGAGGCGGCGCGGCCGCTTGCGCGGCTCGTGACCCTGCTCGACGTGCTGCGCGCGCTCGACTATCGGGCCGTGATGCTGCTCGCGCTGCGTCAGGCCGGTGAGCACGCCGAGCTCGACATTCGCGCCGGCGATCCCGTCGCGGCCAGCCGCTGGTTGGCGCGGCTGCGTGAGCGGCAGCCCGGGTGGCGGGTCGAGGTGTCGGCAGTCGATCGGGCTGAGGTCGCGGCCGGCAAGGCCGAGGCCGGGAGGCAGGCGAGGCGGGGGGCGAGGGGCGGTGCGTCTGTCGGCCCGCTGCGCTTCATGGTACGGATCCACTGGGCCGAGCCGGCGGTGCGGGCCGAGTTGGCGGCCGGCCGGGGAGGTCGGGGATGAGCGGCGCATCGTGGGGCGCGAATGGCTGGCCGCTCGCGGGCCGGCGCCGGCTCGCGGGGCTCGCGGCCATGGTGCTGGCGGGCTTCGGTGGCGTGTATGCGGCTGCGGGCAGGCAGGACTGGAGCGGAGCCGATGCGGCGCGCGCCCGGCACGAGGTGGCTGCGGCGGAGCAGGCGCGGGTCGAGCGGGTGTTGCGCAACCGGCCGATCGAGGGTGAGGAAGCGGTGGCTGCCGCGTCTTCCATGTCGGGGGGCGCCGTCGTGACCGGGCGCGATCCGGCGTGGCAGCTTGCCGTCGCCGCGCACGATCACGGCCTGCATCTGCGCCGGCTCGCGCCGGCGCCGGCCGAGGGCGGCGGTGGAAAGGCCGGCGAGGTGTCGGCGGTGCAGTTCGACGTTGCCGGCGATGGCCGCCTCGCATCGATCGCGGCCTGGATCCGTTCGCTCGCCCGGTTGCCGATCGGCGTCGTGCCGCTGCGGGTCGACATCCGGCGGCGCGATGTGGGCGCGTCGTTCTCGGTGCGGGTCGCGGTGTCGCCGGTGCCGAGCGTGAGTCAGGCGGATCGCGAGCGTGAGGACGGCGCGGCGCCCGCCGCTTCGGATCCTTTGCTGGCGGGTGCTGCCGAAGCCGATTTCGGCGGCCACGAGATCGCGGTGCCGCCGCGTCTGGCCGGCATCGTCGGCGATGCGCGGCGCGGGCTTGCGCTGTTCGATACCGGCGTGGGGCCGTGGTGCGCAACGGTGGGCGAGCAGGTCGGCACCGAGCGCGTCGAGCGCATCGATGGCGGCGGCGTCTGGCTCGGGGCCGCCGACGGGCGCCGGCGACGAGTGGCGCTGATGGCGGGAGGCGAGCGATGAGGTGGGCTCGATGCGGGCGCTGGCCGGTTCGCCTGATGTTCTGCGTTGCGCTCGGCGCGGGCACGGTGCGTCCTGCCGCCGCGATGCTGCCGCCACCGCTGCCGGTCGCGATGCCATACGGCGCGAAGTTCGACACCGGTGCGGCCGGCGTCGCGCCCGTGGCCGATTTCGACGGACTCGGCGTGTTCGACGCCGAGGCGGGGCGCACCCGCGGCACGCGGGCGCTCGACGCGCAGGAGGCCGAGCCCGCGCCTGCGCTGCCGGCGCAGCCGTCCGCCCCGGCGGCCACCGCACCCGCGGCGCGAGACGCCGATTCGTCGTCCGGAGCCGAGCCGGAACCCGCACCGCCGCCGCCACTCGAAGGCCCGCCCGTGCCGCTGCCCCCGCCGCTCCGGCTGTCGGGCGCGGCCGCGCCACCGCCGCTCGCCGCGGACCGTCGCCGGATTTCCCTCGATCTGCAGCAGGCGCCGCTTGCGGCCGCGTTCGATGCGTTCGCGCGTTTCACGGGCCGCAGCATCGTGCTGAGCGGCCGGGTGCAGGGCGCCGTCACGCTGCGCATCCAGTCGGTGCCGTGGCGCGACGCGTTCGACGCGCTGCTCGACGCGAACGGGCTCGCCATGGCCACCCGCGGCGACGTGATCTGGGTCGCGCCGGTGGCCGAACTGGCGGCGCGCGAGCGCGCACGCTTCGAGGCCCACGCGCGCGAGGCCGATCTGGAGCCGCTCGCGAGCCGCAGCTTCTTGCTGCGCTACCCGCGCGCGGCGGACGTCGCGCGGCTGCTCTCGGGCGCCGGCGGCGCGAGTGGCGGGGCCGGGCAGCGTGTGCTGTCCAGACGTGGCTCGGTGCTGGCCGATCCGCGCACCAACCTGCTGTTCGTCACAGACCTCGACGCGCGGCTCGCGCAGATCGCCACGCTGATCGACGAGCTCGACCGCCCGGCGCGGCAGGTGCTGATCGAGGCCCGCATCGTGGAGGGCGAGCGCGGCTTTTCACGCGAGCTGGGGGCACGGCTCGCGCTGCGCACGCGGTCGATGGCGCGCGGCGGCGGGGTGGATGGTTCGGGGGCAACCGGCTCGGCGGGCGCCAGCCCGTCCGGCACCCCGTCCGGCGGCGCCGACGCCCATGCCACCGGCCTCGTCGGTGGCCCGCAAGGGCGCCTCTCCGATCTCGCGGCGCGCCCGCTGGCCGGTTTCGAGGCTGCCACCGCCGGCCTCACGCTGTTCGTGGCCGGCGCCTCGCGCCTGCTCGACATCGAGCTGAGCGCGCTCGAAACCGAGGGGCGGGGCCAGATCGTCTCGCGGCCGAGCGTGGTCACGGCCGATCGCGCGCCGGCGCTGGTCGAGCAGGGCACCGAGCTGCCCTATCAGGCCAAGGTGGGGCGCGGCGTGTCCGGCGTGCAATTCCGCCGCGCCACCCTGAAGCTCGAGGTCGAGCCGCAGATCACGCCCGACGGCCACGTGGTGCTCGATCTCGACATCGCCAAGGACAGCGTCGGTGAGCAGACCGACGCCGGGCCGGCGATCCACACCAAGCACGTGCACACGCGCGTCGAGGTCGAAAATGGGGGCACGGTCTCGATCGGCGGGATTTACGAGCGAAACGAGTGGGACGATGTGACTCGCGTGCCGGTCTTGGGCAAAATACCGGTTTTGGGTGCGTTGTTCCGCCACAAGTCGCGCCGCGAGCGGGCGAACGAACTGGTGGTTTACATCACGCCGCGCGTCGTTGGTGCTCCGGCACCGGTGGCCGAACCGGGCGGCGAGCCCGCCGGGCCGGCGCCCCTCGGGGCCGCGCCGCCCGACTGAGCGCCGGCCGCCCGCGCTCGACAAGGCCGGCGCTTTGCCAGTAAGCTGCGCCACACACCAGCAAGATTGAAGCAGAGGAAGCCGTTGCAAGCGCGGGACCCACACGCAAGCGTATTTTTCGTCGGGCTCATGGGGGCGGGTAAAACCACCGTGGGTCGTGCGGTCGCGCGCCGTCTCGACAGGCCGTTCTTCGATTCCGACCACGAAATCGAGGCGCGCACGGGCACGCGCATCCCGCTCATCTTCGAACTCGAGGGCGAAGCGGGCTTCCGCGACCGCGAGCAGAAGATGATCGACGAGCTGTCGCAGCGCGGCAATACCGTGCTGGCCACCGGCGGCGGCGCGGTGATCCGTCCCGAAAATCGCGAGGTGCTGCGCTCGCGCGGCATCGTCATCTATCTGCGTGCCAATCCGCACGATCTCTGGTTACGTACCCGCAAGGACAAGAATCGCCCGCTGCTGCAGACGGAAGATCCGAAGGCGCGCCTCGAGGCGCTCTACCAGGTGCGCGATCCGCTCTACCGCGAATGCGCGCACTTCGTGATCGAAACCGGTCGCCCGTCCGTCAACGGCCTCGTCAACATGGTGCTGATGCAGCTGGAGCTGGCCGGCATCGTCGCCAAGCCGCTACAAGCATGATTACCGTCAATGTCGATCTCGGCGATCGCGCCTACCCGATTCACATCGGCGACGGCCTGATCGGCCGCACCGAGCTGTTCGCGCCGCACATCAAGGGCGCCGCCGTCACCATCGTGACCAACACCACCGTCGATCCGCTGTACGGCGACACGCTGCGCGCCGCGCTCGCGCCACTCGGCAAGCAGGTCAACACCGTGGTGCTGCCCGACGGCGAATCCTACAAGCAGTGGGAAACGCTGAACCTGATCTTCGACGGGCTGCTCGGCTCGCGCGCCGACCGCA
The DNA here is from genome assembly GCA_030151225.1 of Burkholderia sp. Lineage (GTDB taxonomy): Bacteria > Pseudomonadota > Gammaproteobacteria > Burkholderiales > Burkholderiaceae > Burkholderia. Next base: position 3,999 of record JASLEG010000268.1, read on the forward strand.
AGACCACGCTGATCGCGCTCGGCGGCGGCGTGGTGGGCGACATGACCGGCTTCGCGGCGGCCTGCTACATGCGCGGCGTGCCGTTCATCCAGGTGCCCACCACGCTGCTCTCGCAGGTGGATTCGTCGGTCGGCGGCAAGACCGGCATCAATCACCCGCTCGGCAAGAACATGATCGGCGCGTTCTACCAGCCGCAGGCCGTGATCGCCGACATCGGCGCGCTGCGCACGCTGCCCGATCGCGAGCTGGCCGCCGGCGTGGCCGAGGTGATCAAGACCGGCGCGATCGCCGACACCGCGTTCTTCGACTGGATCGAGGCGAGCGTCGAGGCGCTGAACCGCCGCGAGCCGGCCGTGCTGACCGAGGCAGTGAAGCGCTCGTGCGAGATCAAGGCGAGCGTGGTGGCGGCCGACGAACGCGAGGGCGGGCTGCGCGCGATCCTCAATTTCGGCCATACCTTCGGCCACGCGATCGAGGCCGGGCTCGGCTACGGCGAGTGGCTGCACGGCGAGGCGGTGGGCTGCGGCATGGTGATGGCGGCCGACCTGTCGGTGCGGCTGGGCCGGCTCGACGACGCGTCGCGCCAGCGCCTGAACCGCGTGATCGCGGCCGCGCACCTGCCCGTGCGCGCCCCCGAGCTTGGCGCGGCGCGCTACGTCGAGCTGATGCAGGTGGACAAGAAGGCCGAGGCTGGCGCGATCAAGTTCATCGTGCTCGACCGGCTCGGCGCCGCCTCGATCACCGCGGCGTCCGACGACACGGTCGAGGCCACGCTGGCCGCCGCCGTGCAATGAAGCCCTGAATCGATACACGGCGCCGGATCGGCCGGCGCCCCGCAGTGGAGGAGACAGTGAGCGAAACACCCCGCGAGTTGCCACACCCCACCGATGCAGACGCCGCGCGGCGCGCCCGCTCGGGCGGCCCGGTGGCCGCACCGACCGTTGCCGCGCTCGAGGCGCATCTCGCACCCTATGCCGCCCATTCGGCGCTCACGCGTGGCCGCCGCCATGCCGAAACGCCGCCCGCGGCGCGCACCGAATTCCAGCGTGACCGCGACCGCATCGTGCATTCGACGGCCTTCCGCCGCCTCGAATACAAGACCCAGGTATTCGTGAACCACGAAGGCGACCTGTTCCGCACGCGCCTGACCCACAGCCTCGAAGTCGCGCAGATCGCCCGCTCGGTGGCGCGCAACCTGCGCCTGAACGAGGATCTGGTGGAGGCGATCTCGCTCGCCCACGATCTCGGCCACACGCCGTTCGGCCATGCCGGCCAGGATGCGCTGAACGCCTGCATGCGCGAGCACGGCGGCTTCGAGCACAATCTGCAGAGCCTGGCCGTGGTGGACGAGCTCGAGGAGCATTACGGCGCGTTCGACGGCCTGAACCTCTGCTTCGAGACGCGCGAGGGCATCCTCAAGCACTGCTCGCGCGAGAACGCGCGCCAGCTCGGCGCGCTCGGCGAGCGCTTCCTCGAGGGCCGCCGCCCGTCGCTCGAGGCGCAGATCGCCAACATCGCCGACGAGATCGCCTACAACAACCACGACGTGGACGACGGCCTGCGCTCGGGCCTGATCACAATTCCGCAGCTGGCCGGCGTGGCGCTGTGGCGCCGCCATTACGACGCCGCGCTGGCCGATTTCCCGTCGCTGGACGGCCGCCGGCTCGTGCACGAAACCGTGCGCCGCATCATCAACACGCTGATCGTCGACCTGATCGACTCGACCACGCGCAACCTGGCCGAGCACGCGCCGGCCTCGCTGGACGACGTGCGACGCTGCCCGCAGCTGGTCGCGCACAGCCCGGTGATCGCCGAGGAGGCGGCCGAGCTCAAGCGCTTCCTGTTCCGCAACCTCTATCGGCACTACAAGGTGATGCGCATGGCCAACAAGGCGCAGCGCGTCGTCACCGGCCTCTACGACGCGTTCACCGAGGATCCGCGCCTGCTGCCGCCCGCCTACCAGACCGACGACGCGGCCGCTCAGCCGCGCCTGGTCGCGCATTACATCGCCGGAATGACCGACCGTTTCGCGATGAAGGAATACCAACGTCTGTTTGTCATGGACGAGAACTAGACTGCCTGCCGCTCGCAACGGGCAGATCGAGACGGCCGGCCACTCGCGCCGAGCCGCAATACAACGGAGATAGGTCGATGAAAGTGAACACCCTGGTGCGCTCGCTGGCTGCCGGCGGCATGATCTGGTTCGGAATGCAGAACACTGCGTTCGCGGCCACGGAAATCCAGTTCTGGCACGCGATGGAAGCGGCGCTCGGCGACAAGGTCAATGCGATCGCCGAGCAGTTCAATGCCTCGCAGAGCGACTACAAGATCGTGCCGGTGTTCAAGGGGACCTACGACCAGGCACTCGCCGCCGGCATCTCGGCCTATCGCAGCGGCAACGCGCCGGCGATCCTGCAGGTGTACGAGGTCGGCACCGCCACCATGATGCAGGCGAAGAAGGCCGTGATCCCGGTGTCCGACGTGTTCCGCCAGGCCGGCGTGCCGCTCGACGAGAAGGCCTTCGTGCCGACCGTGGCGAGCTACTACAGCGACGCGAAGACGGGCCAGCTGGTGTCGATGCCATTCAACAGCTCCACGCCGGTGCTGTATTACAACAAGGACCTGTTCCGCAAGGCCGGGCTCGATCCGAACCAGCCGCCGAAGACCTGGGCGGAGCTGCGCGCCGACACCGAGAAGCTGCGCAAGAGCGGCGCGAGCTGCGGCTACACCACCGGCTGGCAGGGCTGGATCCAGCTCGAGAACTACAGCGCCTGGCACGGGCTGCCGTTCGCGTCGCGCAACAACGGCTTCGACGGCACCGATGCCGTGCTCGAATTCAACAAGCCGCAGCAGGTCGCGCACATCGCCTTCCTGCAGCAGATGGCCAAGGACGGCACCTTCACCTACGTGGGCCGCAAGGACGAGGCCACGGCCAAGTTCTACAGCGGCGACTGCGCGATCATGACCACCTCGTCGGGCGCGCTCGCCACCATCCGCAAGTACGCGAAGTTCGAGATCGGCACCGGCATGATGCCGTACGACGCCGACGTGAAGGGCGCGCCGCAGAACGCGATCATCGGCGGCGCGAGCCTGTGGGTGCTCGGTGGCAAGGACGCGAACACCTACAGGGGCGTCGCGAAATTCCTCGCGTATCTGAGCTCGGCGCCGGTGGCCGCCAAGTGGCATCAGGACACCGGCTATCTGCCGGTCACCACCGCGGCCTACGACCTGACGCGCCAGCAGGGCTTCTACGCGAAGAACCCCGGCGCCGACACGGCCACCCGGCAGATGCTGAACAAGCCGCCGTTGCCGTTCACGAAGGGGCTGCGTCTCGGCAACATGCCGCAGATCCGCACCGTGGTGGACGAGGAACTCGAGCAGGTGTGGGCGCAGAAGCTTACGCCGCAGGCCGCGCTCGACGCGGCCGTGGCGCGCGGCAACGAGCTGCTGCGCCGCTTCGAGAGGCAGGGCTCCTGAGGCCCGCGCGGCGCGCCTTCTCCGGCGCGCCGCGTGCCTCCGCCGCCTTGCCGCTGCCGCCCTCGACCTCGACCTCGACGGATCTCGACCGATGACCCCGACCCGCACCCGCTTCGGCGCGAGCGTGCTGCCGTACCTGCTCGTCGCGCCGCAGCTCGCGATCACCGTGATCTTCTTCCTGTGGCCGGCCGGTGTCGCGCTCTGGCAGTCCACCCAGAGCCAGGACGCGTTCGGCACGACCAGCGAATTCGTCGGCTTCGCGAACTTCGCGCACCTGTTCGGCGATCCGCTCTACCTCGATTCGTTCAAGACCACGCTGCTGTTCAGCGCGCTGGTGACGGTGGGCGGCCTCGCGATCTCGCTGCTGCTGGCCGCCTGCGCCGATCGCGTGGTGCGCGGCTCGCGCGTCTATCGCACGCTGCTGATCTGGCCGTACGCGGTGGCGCCGACCATCGCCGCCGTGCTGTGGGCGTTCCTGTTCAACCCGAGCATCGGCGTGATCGCCTACGGGCTCGGCAAGCTCGGCATCGTCTGGAATCACGCGCTGTATCCGGGGCAGGCGATGACGCTGGTCGTGATCGCGTCGATCTGGAAGCAGGTCAGCTACAACTTCCTGTTCTTCTACGCCGGGCTGCAGGCGATTCCGCGCTCGCTGATCGAGGCCGCCGCGATCGACGGCGCCGGCCCGGTGCGGCGCTTCTTCGACGTCGCGCTGCCGCTGCTGTCGCCCACCAGCTTCTTCCTGCTGATCGTGAACCTGGTGTACGCGTTCTTCGACACCTTCCCGGTGATCGACGCGGCCACCGCGGGCGGCCCGGGCCAGAGCACCAAGACGCTGATCTACAAGATCTACACCGAGGGCTTCCAGGGGCTCGACATCGGCAGTTCCGGCGCGCAGTCGGTGGTGCTGATGGCGATCGTGGTGGCGCTGACGGTGATCCAGTTCCGCTTCGTCGAACGCAGGGTGCAATACGCATGATCGAGAATCGCAAGGGCTTCGACCGCTTCTGCCACGCGGTGCTGATCGCGGGCGCGGTGCTGCTGCTGTTCCCCGTCTACGTGGGCTTCTGCGCGGCCACCATGAGCGCGAGGGAAGTGTTCTCGGTGCCGATGTCGCTGGTGCCGAGCACGCACCTGTTCGAGAACGTCGCCACCATCTGGCATCGCGGCAGCGGCGCCACCGTCACGCCGTTCGGCATCCTGCTGCTGAACAGCCTGGTGATGGCGCTCGTGATCGCGCTGGGCAAGATCGCCGTGTCGATCCTGTCGGCCTACGCGATCGTGTATTTCCGCTTTCCGCTGCGCAATGCCGCGTTCTGGCTGATCTTCGTCACGCTGATGCTGCCGGTGGAGGTGCGCATCTTTCCGACCGTGCAGGTGGTGTCCACGCTGCACATGACCAACGGCTATGCGGGGCTCACGCTGCCGCTGATCGCCTCGGCGACGGCCACCTTCCTGTTCCGGCAGTTCTTCATGACGCTGCCCGACGAGCTGATGGAGGCCGCGCGCATCGACGGCGCCGGGCCGCTGCGCTTCTTCTGGGACGTGGTGCTGCCGCTGTCGCGCACCAGCATCGCCGCGCTGTTCGTGATCACCTTCATCTACGGCTGGAACCAGTATCTGTGGCCGATCCTGATCACCACCGACGGCGCGCTGTCCACGGCCGTGGTCGGCATCAAGACCATGATCGCGAGCGGCGACGCGGCCACCGAATGGCATCTCGTGATGGCCGCCACGATGCTCACGCTGCTGCCGCCGCTGGTGGTGGTGCTGGCCATGCAGCGCTGGTTCGTGCGCGGCCTCGTCGACACCGAAAAATGACCGTCTATCCGGAGAGTTTCGAAGCATGGCTGCACTGAGCCTGAAGGGCGTGAGGAAGAGTTACGACGGCCGCCAGGTCGTGCTGCACGGCATCGACGTCGAGATCGAGGACGGCGAGTTCATCGTGCTGGTGGGGCCGTCGGGCTGCGGCAAGTCCACGCTGCTGCGCATGATCGCCGGGCTCGAGCGCGTGACCGAGGGCGAGATCGCGATCGGCGGGCGGGTGGTGAACACGCTCGAGCCCAAGGATCGTGACATCGCGATGGTGTTCCAGAACTACGCGCTGTATCCGCACATGACGGTGGCCGAGAACATGGGCTACGGGCTGCGCATCCGCGGCATCGAGCGCGCCACGATCCACGCGCGGGTGGCCGCGGCCGCGAAGATCCTCGAGCTCGAGCCGCTGCTCGCGCGGCGCCCGCGCGAGCTGTCGGGCGGCCAGCGCCAGCGCGTCGCGATGGGGCGCGCGATCGTGCGCGAGCCGGCCGTGTTCCTGTTCGACGAGCCGCTGTCGAATCTCGACGCCAAGCTGCGCGTGCAGATGCGGCTCGAGATCCAGCGTCTGCATGCGCGGCTGCGCACCACCAGCGTGTACGTCACGCACGACCAGATCGAGGCGATGACGCTCGCGCAGCGCGTGATCGTGATGAATCGCGGCCGCGCCGAGCAGATCGGCGCGCCGGTGGACGTCTACGAACGGCCCGCCACGCTGTTCGTGGCCGGCTTCATCGGCTCGCCGGCCATGAACCTGCTGCCGGGCCGGCTGTCGGCCGACGGTGCCGCGTTCGAGGTGGCCGGCGGCGGCCCGCGCCTGCCGGTGGCGGGCGCGCCCGGCATCGGTCGCGACGTTGCGCCGGGCCGCGACTGGGTGCTCGGCGTGCGGCCCGAGCACATGACGCCGCAACCGGGCATGCCCGAGGCCACGCTGCCGGTCGATTCGTGCGAGCTGCTCGGCGCCGACAATCTCGCGCACGGCCGTTGGGGCGATACCGATCTCGCGGTGCGGCTGCCGTACGCGGACCGGCCGGCCGCCGGCAGCTCGCTGGCCGTCTCGCTGCCGCCGCACCGCCTGCATTTCTTCGACCCGACCACCGGCCTGCGCGCCAACTGACCCATCCACGAGGTTTTCCCCGATGCACCACGACTCGAAGCCCTGGCCGTATGCCGACATCGCGCGCATCGTCGCGCACCGTGGCGGCGGCAAGCTCGCGCCCGAGAACACGCTGGCCGGATTCGACGAGGGCGCGCGGCGCGGTCACCGCATGGTGGAGTTCGACGCGAAGCTGTCGGCCGACGGCGTGAGCTTCCTGCTGCACGACGACACGGTCGAGCGCACCTCGAACGGGTGCGGTGCCGTGGCCACGATGAACTGGGCGGCGCTGGCCGCGCTCGATGCCGGTGCATGGTTCGACGCGCGCCACGCCGGCGAGCCGATGCCGACACTCGAGCAGGCGGCCGCGCGCTGCCGGGCGCTGGGCCTCGCCGCGAACGTGGAGATCAAGCCGTGCCCGGGTCGCGAGGCGGAAACGGGCGAGCGCGTGGCACGCGACACGGCGCGCTACTGGCGGGGCGCGGTGGTGCCGCTGCTGTCGTCGTTCTCGGTCGAGGCGCTCGACGCGGCCCGGCGCGCCGCGCCCGACCTGCCGCGCGGCCTGCTGGTGGACAGCCTGCCCGACGACTGGCGCGCGCTGACGGCGCGGCTCGGCTGCGTGGCCCTGCACGCGAATCACCGCGAATTCGACGCGGCGCGCGTGGCGGCGATCCGCGCGGCGGGGCTGCACACGCTGGCCTACACGGTCAACGAGCCGGCGCGCGCCCGCGAGCTGATCGGCTGGGGCGTGGACCTGATCTGCACCGACCGGATCGACCTGATCGGGCCGGATTTCGCGGCGTCCTCACGCTGATTCCGAGGCGCTCGACCGGCGCTTGCCGGTCGAGGCCATCCTCGAATCGTTGAATTTTTCGGGCCGGAACCCGATAACGCGGAAAATAAAAATATCGAAACGCGGGTATTCGGGGATGGCGATCATCGTCTGTCGCGGGATGCAAAGCAAGTTCGTATCCCGTTTTCGTAACTCCAGGAAAAATTCGCTACAAATTGCAGCGAAATTAACCATTCCCCAAATATTCGACTACGCTTAGAAGCGGTAACCGACGTTCACGTAGCTGACGATCGGGTTCAGCTTGATGTGGGCCTGGGAGGTCTGCGTAAGCGTCCCCACCTGGCTGGCGCGCTGCGTCGTCAGGGTGGCCGTCAGGCTGACCGGGATGTATGAGATCGATACGCCGGCGAACCAGTGCTTCGTGAAGTTGTAGTTGAAACCCGCGTTGAACACCGGCGCCCACTGGTTGCTGGTGGTGGCGCTGGTGGGGCCGCCGAGGGCGCCGTTCTCGAACGCCGTGTTGGTGATCTTCGCGCCCGTGAAGTAGATGTACGACGCACCCACGCCGACGTACGGACGGAATTTTGCCTCGGCACTGTTGAAGTAGTACTTGAGCAGGACCGCCGGGCTCCATTGATACGCCTGACCGAGCGTGCCGAATTGCGACAGCGATCCCTTGCCGGTCAGATTGAACTTTGGCGGGATCCCGTAGACGAACTCAGCAGCGATGTGATCGGTCACGAAATAGCCGGCCGTGAAACCGAGCGTATCCGCATCGCTGATCCCGGCGCCGGTGTTGGCGACGGACTGATTGATGGGCGTGCCGCCGACGGACATCACCTTCAGCGGATCGCTGGAATCCTGCGGGGCGAGGTGGAACCAGCCCGTGGTGACGTAGAAGCTTCCCGCCGATTGCGCTTGCGCGGCGGAGCCGGCAGTCATGAGCGCAAGTGCAACGGTCCCCGTAATGGCCAGTTTTTGTTTCATCAGTTTGTCTCCTCCTCGATAAAAGGCGTGCTCATTATGACCACGGCGTTTCAAACGGAACAGGCTTGTAAGCTAGAGCAATCTCCCTAGGATTCGCACGGGCGTACGAATCCTCCCTGCCGCGCGGGGCTCTGCGCGGATGCAGTCTTTCGGGCCTTCGGGTATTTCCTAACGCGATCAAACGGACATTCAGCATGGCACGGCTAGCACGACTCTATGTTCCCGATCAGCCGCAGCATGTAATTCTGCGCGGCCTGGATCAGCAACCGGCGTTCGTCGATGACCAGGATTACGAGCTTTTCATCGATTGCCTGAAGGCGGCGGCGCGCGATCATCAACTGGCGGTGCATGCCTACGTGCTGCTGCCGCGACAGGTTCAGCTGCTCGTCACACCGAGCGAGGAAGCGAGCCTGCCCAAGGCGATGCAGGCGGTGGGGCGACGCTACGTGGCCCACTTCAACCGCCGCTATTCGCGACGGGGCACGCTCTGGGAAGGCCGCTATCGCGCCACGGTCATCGAGGGCGAGCGCTACTTCCTGCTGGCGAGCCGCGTGGTGGAGCTCAGCCCCGTGCGCGCGCAGCTCGTGCAGGCAGCCGAGGCCTATCGCTGGTCGAGCTACCGCCATCACATCGGCCTGACCGTCGACAGCCTGATCACCGATCACCCGCTGTACTGGGCGCTCGGCAACACGCCGTTCGAACGCCAGCGCGCCTACAAGGAGCTCTGCGAGCAGCCGCTCGACGAGCGCCAGACGGAGCAGCTGCAGCAGGCCACGCTCAAGGGTTGGGTGCTCGGCGGCGAAACTTACCGCGAATGGGCGGCACGCACCGCGAACCGGCGTGTCTCGCCGCTGCCGCGCGGCCGGCCGCGCAAGGTACGGGAAAACAACGGTCCGCACAACCCGTCCGCGCATCAGTAAAGACGCAGCGAGGGGACCAGGGGCGGCATCTTCGGATGCCGCCTTTTTTTGCACCAAATCGATACGTCCCCACTAAAATGGCACCAAATCGATTCGTCGATTTAATGGGTGTCAGATCATGCGGTTTTTATTGCCATGCCGTTGATTCGTCGCGTATATTTCGAACTCCGGCACGCCGGGCAAGATCGAGCCCGCTGTCAGCGCGCCACGCCGCCACCGAAGCGGCGGGCACCCAGCACTTGTTTCAACGGCCGCGAGGCCCCTACTCAGACGGTGTCCCCATGAACGACCACCAAGAGCCGCAAGGCGCGGTTCCCGCCGCGCAAGGTCTGTACGACCCGCAGAACGAGCACGACGCTTGCGGCGTCGGCTTCGTCGCGCACATCAAGGGCAAGAAGAGCCACGAGATCGTCGAGCAGGGCCTGAAGATCCTCGAGAACCTCGATCACCGCGGCGCGGTGGGTGCCGATCCGCTGATGGGCGATGGCGCGGGCATCCTGATCCAGATCCCGGACGCGTTCTATCGCGAGGAAATGGCCAAGCAGGGCGTGACGCTGCCGCCGGCCGGCGAATATGGGGTCGGCATGGTCTTCCTGCCGAAGGAAAGCGCCTCGCGCATCGCCTGCGAGCAGGAGCTCGAACGAACGGTGAAGCTGGAAGGGCAGGTGGTGCTGGGCTGGC
>JASLEG010000319.1 GCA_030151225.1 Burkholderia sp.
ACCGGCTCGCCCGCGCCGGCACCGACCGCCGCCACGCCGACGCCGCCCCCGGCCACCGGCACGACCACCGCGGCCACCACGGCGGGCACGCCCGACGCCGGTGGCAAGACGAAAGCCACGCGCGCATCGAAGAAGAAGGACAAGGCGGCAGCCGCGGCCGGCGCATCGGCCACCGGCCCGACCACGGGCACCGCAGCCACTGCAGCGGCCGGCGCGTCCGAGCCGAAGGCGAAGAAGCCGCGCAAGTCGAAGAAGGCCCAGGGGGCGTCGGCCGCGTCCGGCACCTGAGCGGCGGCGGCCCGCGACGCCTCGCGCGTGCGGGCCCTCGCGAATGCAGGCCGGTGCCGCCATGCGTGGCGCCGGCTCGATCAACCCGCTACATCGGAGAAAACATCATGGGTCTGTTCGATATCGTCGGCGGCATGCTCGGCGGCCAGAGCGGCGGCAATCAGAGCGCGCTGATCTCGGCCGCGCTCGAATTCATCAACAACCAGCCCGGTGGCCTGAACGGCCTGATCGAGAAGTTCCGCCAGGGCGGCGCGGGCGACATCATCGGCTCGTGGATCGGCACCGGCGAGAACCAGCCGATCTCGCCCGACACGCTGCAGAACGTGCTCGGCCCGGACACGATCACCTCGCTCGCGAACAAGGTCGGCGTCGATCCGTCGATCGCCTCGACGCTGCTCGCGCAGGTGCTGCCGCACGTGGTCAACCACGCGACGCCGGACGGCGAAGTGCCGGCCGACGGCCAGGTCGATCACTCGAACGTGCTCGGTGCACTGTCGCAACTGGCGGGGCTGTTCGGCGGCAAGTCGGCCTGAACGGCTTGGGTGCGCGGGCATGGCCGAGTATGAGCACGAGATGAACGTGGCGCAGGACATTGGACTCGCCACTGATCAATCGCAGCGCGTACGGGACATCCTTTCCGAACTCCCGAGAATCGTCTGCGCCCGCTTCGCCGGCTTACCGTAACCGGCATTGCCTGACCTTGCCGCGAGCCTTTTCCGGCTCCCCGTTCTCTCGACCGAGACTTTCGGCAGCGGCTGCTCGGGCTGTGCGTCGATCGGTTTCGGCGACGTCACGGCAAGCGGATACGCACCCCTCCCCACCGCGGTCGATCGACGATACCTTTCGAGAGCGTTTCCCGATAAACACCTGCGATCCAGAGACGAAAAAACCCGCCGAAGCGGGTTTTTTCATCACGCACACCGCACTCAGTGCACGACGCGGTCGAACACGAACCTGCCGTCCTGCACGTCCACCGGGATCACGTCCTTCGGCCCGAAGCGGCCCGCGAGGATCAGCTTCGCCACCGGGTTCTCGATCTCCTGCTGGATCGCGCGCTTCAGCGGCCGTGCCCCGAACAGCGGGTCGTAGCCGACCTTGCCGATCTGGTCGAGCGCCGCGTCCGACACCTCGAGCTGCATGTCGAGCTTGGCGAGCCGTTCGTGCAGGCGTCCGAGCTGGATCTTCGCGATCGACTGGATGTTGCTGCGGTCGAGCGCATGGAACACCACCACGTCGTCGATCCGGTTCAGGAACTCGGGGCGGAAGTGCAGCTTCACCTCCTCCCACACCGCGTCCTTCACCGCTTCCTGCGGCGAGCCCGACATCGACTGGATCACCTGCGAACCGAGGTTCGAGGTCATCACGATCACCGTGTTCTTGAAGTCCACGGTGCGGCCCTGCCCGTCCGTCATGCGGCCGTCGTCGAGCACCTGCAGCAGCACGTTGAACACGTCCGGATGCGCCTTCTCGATCTCGTCGAGCAGGATCACGCTGTACGGCTTGCGACGCACGGCCTCGGTCAGGTAACCGCCCTCCTCGTAGCCGACGTAGCCCGGCGGCGCGCCGATCAGCCGCGCCACGCTGTGCTTCTCCATGAACTCGCTCATGTCGATGCGGATCAGGTGATCCTCCGAATCGAACAGGAAGCCGGCCAACGCCTTGCACAGCTCGGTCTTGCCCACACCGGTCGGCCCGAGGAACAGGAACGAGCCATACGGCCGGTTCGGATCCGACAGCCCCGCGCGCGAACGGCGGATCGCGTCGGACACGGCGCTGATCGCCTCGTCCTGGCCGATCACGCGCTCGTGCAGCTTTTCCTCGATGTGCAGCAGCTTCTCGCGCTCGCCCTGCATCATGCGCGACACCGGAATGCCGGTCGCGCGCGACACCACTTCGGCGATCTCCTCGGCACCCACCTGGGTGCGCAGCAGGCGCGGCCGGGTCGGGTTGTGCTGCTCGCGCTCCTCGGCCTGCGTGACCTGCTTGAGCTGCGCCTCGAGCTGCGGAAGCCTGCCGTACTGCAGCTCGGCCACCTTGTCGAGCTTGCCCTCGCGCTGCAGCTTGGCGATCTCGGCGCGCACGCGGTCGATGTCCTCCTTCAACTGCGCGCTGCCCTGCACCGCGGCCTTCTCGGCGGTCCAGATTTCCTCGAGGTCGGCATACTCGCGGCCAAGCCGCTCGATCTCTTCCTCGATCAGCTGCAGGCGCTTCTGGGACGCTTCATCCTGCTCCTTCTTCACGGCCTCGCGCTCGATCTTCAACTGGATCAGGCGCCGGTCGAGCCGGTCCATCGATTCGGGCTTCGAATCGATTTCCATCTTGATCTTCGAGGCGGCCTCGTCGATCAGGTCGATCGCCTTGTCCGGCAGGAAGCGATCGGTGATGTAGCGCTGCGACAGCTCGGCCGCAGCGACGATCGCCGGATCGGTGATGTCCACGCCGTGGTGCAGTTCGTACTTTTCCTGCAGGCCGCGCAGGATCGCGATGGTCGCCTCGACGCTCGGCTCGCCCACGATCACCTTCTGGAAGCGGCGCTCGAGCGCGGCGTCCTTCTCGATGTACTTGCGGTATTCGTCGAGCGTGGTCGCGCCGATGCAGTGCAGCTCGCCGCGCGAGAGCGCCGGCTTCAGCATGTTGCCGGCGTCCATCGCGCCCTCGGCCTTGCCCGCGCCGACCATCGTGTGGATCTCGTCGATGAACACGATCGTGCGGCCTTCGTCCTTGGCGATGTCGCTGAGCACCGACTTCAGGCGCTCCTCGAATTCGCCGCGATACTTCGCGCCGGCCAGCAGCAGTCCCATGTCGAGCACCAGCACGCGCTTGTTCTTCAGCGTCTCGGGCACCTCGCCGTTGACGATGCGCTGCGCGAGCCCTTCCACGATCGCGGTCTTGCCCACGCCCGGCTCGCCGATCAGCACCGGGTTGTTCTTGGTGCGGCGCTGCAGGATCTGGATCGAGCGGCGGATTTCGTCGTCGCGGCCGATCACCGGGTCGAGCTTGCCGAGCCGCGCGCGTTCGGTCAGATCCACCGTGTATTTCTTGAGCGCCTCGCGCTGGCTTTCGGCGTCGGCGCTGTGCACCTGCGAGCCGCCGCGCACGGCCGCGATCGCGGTCTCGATCGCGCGCCGCGTCAAGCCGTGCTGGCGCGCGAGCCTGCCCGCGTCGCCCTTGTCGTCGGACACGGCCAGCAGGAACATCTCGCTCGCGATGAAGCTGTCGTTGATCTTCTGCGCTTCCTTGTCGGCTTGATTCAGCAGGCCGGCCAGCTCGCGGCCGATCTGGATGTCGCCACCGATGCCGGTGACCTGCGGCAGGCGCGAGATCGCCTCGTTCAGCGCGCCCTGCAGCGCCTGCACGTGCACGCCCGCGCGCGACATCAGCGAGCGCGCCGAGCCGTCCTGCTGGGCGATCAGCGCGGCCAGCACGTGCACCGGTTCGATGTATTGATTGTCGCGGCCGGCGGCGAGGCTCTGCGCGTCGGACAGCGCTTCCTGGAACTTGGTGGTGAGCTTGTCGATTCTCATGAAGAGACCTCCAATTTTCGAATATCACCAACATGAGGATGCCGGGCGGGCTTTCAAGCGGCCGATGGGCAAGTTTTGTGCCTTGCTTGCTTCCGAATACGGCCCGCGCGCGGCGGGCCGTATTCGGAACGCGCGCGAGAACCGGCTCAGGCCGACGCGGGCTCGACCGTGATCGGCACGATGCCGAGCGCCATCGCGAGCGGCGAGGCGGGTCGCGCGAGATCGCCGATCAGGTGGCGATCGAGTTCGGCGAAGAAGGCGTCGCGCGCGGCGGCGAACACGCCCTTCAGGCGGCAATGCGGCTCGATCACGCAGGAGCGGTGCTCCACACCGTCGCCGGCGCCGCCGAAGCAGCCCACCAGCGCGAAGTCGTTCTCGGTGGCACGCACCACCTCGCCCACCGACAGCGTGGCCGAGCGCGGATTCATGCGCAGCCCGCCGTTGCGCCCGCGCACGGTCTCGACCCAGCCCAGCTCGCCAAGCCGCTGCACGACCTTCATCAGGTGATTCTTCGAAATGCCGTACGCGTCGGAGATTTCCTGGATCGTCGACAAGCCCTCGCCTCGTACCGCCAGGAACAGCATCACGCGCAGCGAATAATCCGTGTAGTCGGTCAGTCTCATGGGCAGAATCGATGATGTCGTTGGCGTGCCCGGCTGTCTCGCGCGCAGGATTCGACGCACGCACCAGCCGGCTCGGAGAAACGCGGATACTATGCGCCCTCGATGCACTTTTTGTGGATGGCCGACGCCTATTGTGCGACAAAATCGCCGCACCGTATTGGCGCCTTTCCTTTCTCGACGATGACGAATCCCTCCGATCCGGCCCCGGCAGCCCCCGACCAACGCGCAGTCGCCGCCGCCGTGCCCCGAGCCGCCGAGCCGACCGCCGACAACATCCGTGCGCTGGTGGACGCGTTCTACACGCAGGTGCGCGCCGACCCGCTGCTCGGCCCCGTGTTCGCCGCGAAGCTCGACGGTCATTGGGACGAGCACCTGCCGAAGATGGTGGCGTTCTGGTCGAACCTCGTGCTCGGCACCAAGGGCTATCGCGGCAACGTGCAGGCCAGGCACCAGCCGCTCGAGGGCATCGAGCCCGCGCACTTCAGTCGCTGGCTCGCGCTGTTCCTGAACACCGTGGAGGCGCGCTACGCGCCGGCCGCGGCCGTGCGCTTCATGGAGCCGGCGCTGCGCATCGCGCACAGCCTGCAGTTGAGCCGCTTCGGCTGGGACTACGCGATTCCGGCCGAACAGCAGGCGCTGCTCGACGCGATCGCGCCGCGCCGGCCACGCGGCGACGACGATCACGCCGCCCTCGCCGCCCGGCCACGCGGCGAGCCGTTCCCGGCGAAGATCGTCGGGCGCTCGAGCGACGACTGACTAACCCGCGAAGTCGGCCAGCCAGTCTTTCAGCGCCGCGACGTCGCGGCATCCCCGCAAGTCGCGGTCCAGCTCGTCGAGCGCGCGACGCAGCGTGGCGACGTCGTCGCCGAGCGTGCGCAGCGCGTTGTCGGGCGACAACACGGTGTTCGCGCCGATCCCGTAGCCGTGTCGGAAATCGGCCTCGACGCGATGCAGCTCGCGGTCGAGCGTGCCGAGCTGAGCCTTCAGCATGCCGTTGTAATGCTGCAACAGATCGTCGCCGGCCCCGGCCAGCCGGTCGGCATCGCCGGGGCGCAGATCGCGCTCGAGTTCGAGCAGCTGCAGCAGATCCTGCTTGTCGTAGGCGCGGTTCAGACGCTGCATCAGCGCCGTCTTGCGCTCGCGCTCGTCCGGGTCGGGTTCGCGGTCGGGATGCAGCGCGCTGGCCAGACGCCGATACAGCTCGCGCAGCGAGCGGCTGATCTGGGCCGGCGGCAGGTCGGGCGCGGCATCGGCGGCTGCGTCGTCGCTCGCTTGTGCTGCGCCGTCGGCGCTGCCGGCGCGCTGCTGCCGGGCCTTCCGCGCTGCCTTCTCCGGCTTCTCCGCCTGCTTCGTCTGCTTCGTCGATTCGCGCTGGCGCGTCGATTGCCGGGACGCGCGTGCCTCGGCGTCGGCCGCCGCGCGCGCCTCGGCCGCGTCGAGTTCGGCCTGGATGCGCGCCATCATCGCCTCGTCCGATTCGTTCTCGGCCGATGCGGCCGATGCGGCGGCGTGCGCCGCCTCGCTCGCCTTCGCCCCGCGCGTGCGCCCACGGCGCGAGGCCTTGTCGTCCACGGCCTGCCCCGGAAATCGATGGCGCGCCGCGATCTCGCGCAGCTCGCGGTCGCGCGCGTCGTCGCCGCCGAGCAGCGGCCGCACGAAATGCACGATCAGTTCCGACACGAGCGCGCGCTCGGCGCGGCTCAGGCCCTTGAGGTCGCAGGCCACGTCGAGCTGGCGCACGAGCTCGATCTCGCGCGCGGTGACGTCGCGCGCGAGCGGCACCCACTCGTCCACGTAACGTTGCTGGAAGGCCGGCCAGACGGCCTCCCACGCGCGCAGCCGCGCGCGGCGCGCCGCCACCTGCCGCGTCAGGGCGTTGAAGGTGCGCTGCGACGGCGACAGGCCGGCGGTGCCGGCCACGGGCACCAGTTCGATGGCCCCGGAAGACGGGTCGGTCATGATCGGAATGCGGGAAAAAAGCGGAAATGACGGACGGGTTCACCACGGGCCGCACGGCATGCGGCCCGCGTGCGCGCGCTCAGTCGCGCTGCGGCGCGTCGCCGGCGGGTCGCGCCCAGCGCGCGAGCGCCGCGTCGTCGCTGACGCGCGCGTCGACCCAGCGCTCGCCCGACGGCGTGGTTTCCTTCTTCCAGAACGGCGCCTGCGTCTTCAGGTAATCCATCACGAATTCGCAGGACGCGAAAGCCTCGCCGCGATGCGCGGCCACGGTGCCCACGAACACGATCTGGTCGAGCGGCACGAGCCGGCCGACGCGATGCACGATCGCCACCTCGATGCCGGGCCAGCGGGCCCGCGCCTCGGCCGCGATCGCCTCGAGCGCCTTCTCGGTCATGCCCGGATAGTGCTCGAGCTCCATCGCGGCCACCGTCTCGCCCTCGTTCAGGTCGCGCACGGTGCCCACGAAGCAGGCCACCGCGCCGATCCTCGGATTGCGCGCGCGCAGCGCGGCCAGCTCGGCGCCGACGTCGAAATCGCCGGTCTGCACCCGTATCGTGCTCATCGCGTGCTCCTCAGCCGCCCGTCACGGGCGGAAAGAAGGCGACCTCGCAGCCCTCGGTGATGCGCGTGCCGGGCTCGGTCATCACGTGGTTGCAGGCCATGCGCAGCGCACGGCCCTCGGCCAGCGTGTCGGCCCACGCGCCGCCGCGCGTGCGCAGCCAGGCACGCACGTCGCCCACGGTGGCCACGCCGTCGGGCACCGTCACCGCTTCGCTCGCGACGCCGAGCGCCTCGCGCACGCTGGCAAAGAATTTCAGATCGATCTTCATGGATGGGGCAGGCTCGGCCGGTCAGCCGAGCAGTTCGGAAAAGGGAATGAAACGCACCGTCTCGCCGGCGCTGATCGCGTGGTTCGGCGGATTGTCGATCAGGCCGTCGGCCCATACGGTCGAGGTCAGCACGGCCGAGCTCTGGTTCGGATACAGGTCGAGCCCGCCCGCCTCGTTCACGCGCGCGCGCAGGAATTCGTTGCGGCGATCGCCGCTGCGCTGGGTGAAATCGGCGCGCAGCGACAGCGCGCGCGGCGCGACCTGGGTGGCGCCGGCCAGCCGCAGCAGGAACGGCCGCACGAACAGCAGGAAGGTGACGAAGCTCGACACCGGGTTGCCGGGCAGGCCGATGAAATGGGCCTCCCCGGCCGCGGAATCGCCGCGACGCACCGCGCCGTAGGCGAGCGGCTTGCCCGGCTTCATCGCGATCTGCCACAGCGCGAGCCGGCCCTCGGCCTCGACGGCAGGCTTGACGTGATCCTCGTCGCCCACCGACACGCCGCCGCTCGTCACGATCAGGTCGTGCTCGCGCGCGGCCTCGCGCAGCGTGGCACGCGTGGCGTCGAGCGCATCGGGCACGATGCCGAAATCGCTGACCTCGCAGCCGAAGCGCTCGAGCAGGCCACGCAGCGTGAAGCGGTTCGAGTTGTAGATCGCGCCGGGCCGCAGCGGCTCGCCGGGCATGGTCAGCTCGTCGCCGGTGAAGAACACGGCCACCTTCAGGCGCCGACGCACCGCGAGGCTCGCGCAGCCCACCGAGGCGGCCAGCCCGAGCGCCTGCGGGCCGAGCCGCGTGCCGGCCGGCAGGATCACGGCGCCGCGCCGGATGTCGGCGCCCTGCGCGGTGATCCATTCGCCGAGCTTCGGGGTGTGCAGGAAGTCCACCTCGTCGCCTTGCGCCGCGGCCTGCTCCTGCATCACGATCGCGTCGGCGCCGGGCGGCACCGAGGCGCCGGTGAAGATGCGTGCCGCGGTGCCGGCCGCGAGCGGCTCGGCGGCGTGGCCGGCCGGAATCCGCTGCGACACGCGCAGCCGGCGATCGCCCTGCGTGAGATCGGCCACGCGCACCGCGTAGCCGTCCATCGCGCTGATCGCCATCGGCGGCACGTCGAGCGGCGACACCACGTCGGCGGCCAGCACAAGGCCGAGCGCCTCGAGCGTCGGCACGGTTTCGCTGCCGGCCAGCGGCACGGCCGCGCCGAGCAGCGCGGCGAGCGCGTCGGCCGTGGACAGCATCGGGGCACGCGGAGCGGGGGAAGCGGGAGTCGACATCTCGAAAAAGTGCGGAGTACGAAAGCGCCATTGTAACGAGCCACGCGCGCAACGGGACGCGCGCGCCGCGGGCCACCAGGACGAACGGCCACGGCGGGCGAACCCGTCGTGGCCGTTTCAGGGGATGCGGAGCGCGCCGTCGGGCGCGCTCAGGCGCCGCCGATGCGCATCAGTCGCCGATATGCGCGCTGATGAAGTCCTTCACCTGCTGCGCGTCGGCCTTCACCACCTCGAAGCGCTGCGGCAGCGCCTCGATGCCGTCGAACGCGGCGGGCCGCTCGGCCTCGCGGCCCAGCGCCTCGCGGATCGTCTCGCCGAACTTGATCGGCTGCGCCGTTTCGAGCACCACCATCGGCACGCCCGGCTGCAGGTGCTCGCGGGCCACCTTCACGCCGTCGGCCGTGTGGGTGTCGATCATCGTGGCGTAACGCGCGTACACGTCGCGGATCGTGTCGAGACGATCGTCGTGCGAGCTGCGGCCCGACACGAAGCCGAACTGCGCCACGCGCGCGAGATCGCCGCTCGCGGCCAGATCGAAGCCGCCCTTCTCCTCCACGTCGCGGAACAGCTGCAGCACGCGCGCCGGATCGCGGCCGAGCAGGTCGAACACGAAGCGCTCGAAGTTCGAGGCCTTCGAGATGTCCATGCTCGGGCTGCTCGTGTGGTAAGTCTGCTCGGCACCGCGCACGCGGTAGCTGCCGGTGCGGAAGAACTCGTCGAGCACGTCGTTCTCGTTGGTGGCCACCACCAGCTTCTCGATCGGCAGGCCCATCATGCGCGCGATGTGACCCGCGCACACGTTGCCGAAGTTGCCCGACGGCACCGTGAACGACACGCGCTCGTCGTTGTTCCTCGTGGCCGCGAAATAGCCCTTGAAGTAGTACACGACCTGGGCCACCACGCGCGCCCAGTTGATCGAGTTGACCGTGCCGATCTTGTGCGCGGCCTTGTAGGCGTGATCGTTCGAGACGGCCTTGACGATGTCCTGCGCGTCGTCGAACACGCCTTCCACGGCCAGATTGAAGATGTTCGGATCCTGCAGGCTGTACATCTGCGCCGACTGGAACGCGCTCATCTTGCCGTGCGGCGACAGCATGAACACGCGCACGCCCTGCTTGCCGCGCATCGCGTACTCGGCCGCGCTGCCGGTGTCGCCGGAGGTGGCGCCGAGGATGTTCAGCGTCTGGCCGTGCTTCGCGAGCGTGTACTCGAACAGGTTGCCGAGCAGCTGCATCGCCATGTCCTTGAACGCCAGCGTCGGGCCGTTCGACAGCTCGAGCAGCGCGAGCGTGGTGCCGCCTTCCTCGCCGAGCGCCTTGATCGGCGTGATGTCGGCCGCGTTCTCGCCGTGCCGCGTGTTGCAGTAGACGTCGGCGCGATAGGTGCGGCGCGTCAGGTCGCGCAGTTCGTCGGCCGGGATGTCCTCGCCCACGAACTTCGAGAGAATCTCGAAGGCCAGATCCGCATACGGCAGCGCGCGCCAGCGCGCGAGCTCGTCCGCGCTCACGCGCGGGTAGGCGGCCGGCAGGTACAGGCCGCCATCCTTCGCGAGACCGCCGAGCAGGATGTCCGAAAACGTATGGCGCTCGCCGATGCCGGCGCCGCGCGTCGAGATGTAATTCATGTCGTCCTCAGTTGAGCGCTTCCATGCGCAGCTTCGTGACCGTCGAACGGACCGTCGGGAGCGCCTCGATGCTGGCGATCGCCGCGTTCACGTTGCGTTCCACCGTCACGTGCGTGATCAGGATGATGTCGGTCTCGTCGCTGTTGCAGTCGACCTGGTCCGATTCCTTCTGCAGCAGCGCGTCGATCGAGATGCCCGATTCGGCCAGGATGCGCGTGATGTCGGCCAGCACGCCGGTTTCGTCGGCCACCCGCAGGCGCAGGTAGTAGCCGCTCGTCACGGCCTCGATCGGCAGGATCGGCGTGTTCGACAGGCTTTCCGGCTGGAACGCCAGGTGCGGCACGCGGTGCTCGGGGTCGGCCGTGTGCAGGCGCGTGACGTCCACCAGGTCGGCCACCACGGCCGAGGCGGTGGGCTCGGCGCCGGCGCCCTTGCCGTAGTACAGCGTGGTGCCCACGGCGTCGCCGTGTACCACCACCGCGTTCATCGCGCCTTCCACGTTGGCCAGCAGGCGCTTCTCGGGGATCAGCGTGGGATGCACGCGCAGCTCGATGCCGGCGTCGGTGCGACGCGCGATGCCGAGCAGCTTGATGCGGTAGCCGAGTTCCTCGGCGTAGCGGATGTCGGTGGCGGCCAGCTTGCTGATGCCTTCCACGTAGGCACGCTCGAACTGCACGGGCACGCCGAACGCGATCGCGCTCATGATGGTGGCCTTGTGCGCGGCGTCCACGCCCTCGATGTCGAAGGTCGGATCGGCTTCCGCGTAGCCCAGCTCCTGCGCGGCCTTCAGCGCCGTGGCGAAGTCGAGGCCCCGGTCGCGCATCTCGGACAGGATGTAGTTGGTCGTGCCGTTGATGATGCCGGCGATGTACTGGATGCGGTTGGCGGTGAGGCCCTCGCGCAGCGCCTTGATGATCGGGATGCCGCCGGCCACGGCGGCCTCGAAGGCCACCATCACGCCCTTCTCGCGCGCGGCCGCGAAGATCTCGCTGCCGTGCACGGCGAGCAGCGCCTTGTTGGCCGTCACCACGTGCTTGCCGTTGGCGATCGCGCGCAGCACGAGCTCGCGCGCGATGCCGGTGCCGCCGATCATCTCGGCGACGATCGAGATCGACGGGTCGTCCACGACCGCGTGGAAATCGCTGCTCACGTCGAGCTGCGCGCCGCCGAGCGCGGCTTGCGCCTTGGCCGGGTTGCGGACCGCGATGCGCGTGATCTCGATGCCCCGGCCGGCGCGCCGCTTGATTTCTTCCTGATTGCGGCGCAGCACCTCGAAGGTGCCGCTGCCGACGGTGCCGAAGCCCAACAGGGCGACTTTGATCGGTTCCATGCTGCGTGTCGTTTAACGTTTGATGTGGATGAATGCGGATCGCGCGGCCGCTCAGGCCGCGTGACGTTTTCGGTAGCCGTCGAGGAAGCGCGCGATGCGGTTGATCGAGTCGGTCAGGTCGTCGATGTTCGGCAGGAACACCACCCGGAAGTGATCGGGCGTGGGCCAGTTGAAGCCGGTGCCCTGCACGAGCAGCACGCGCTCCTTGAGCAGCAGGTCGAGGATGAACTGCTGGTCGTTCTCGATCGGATACAGCTTCGGATCGAGACGCGGGAACATGTAGAGCGCCGCGTCGGGCTTCACGCAGGTCACGCCGGGAATCGCGGTGAGCATCTCGTAGGCGAGCTCGCGCTGGCGATACAGGCGGCCGGTGGGCACGATCAGCTCGTTGATGCTCTGGTAGCCGCCGAGCGCGGTCTGGATCGCGAACTGGCCGGGCACGTTCGCGCACAGCCGCATCGACGACAGGATGCCGAGCCCCTCGAGGTAATCCCTGGCGCGGCGGCGGTTCTCGCCGGTCAGGCCCGCCACGAACATCCAGCCCGCGCGGTAGCCGCACGAGCGATAGCTCTTGGACAGGCTGTTGAAGGTGACCGTGATCACGTCCTCGGCCAGCGAGGCGAGCGCGGTGTGGCTCTTGCCGTCGTAGACGATCTTGTCGTACACCTCGTCGGCGAAGATCACCAGCCCGTGCTCGCGGGCGATCGCGATCAGCTCGCGCAGCAGGTCGTCCGAGTACAGCGCCCCGGTGGGGTTGTTCGGGTTGATCACGACCAGCGCCCTGGTGTTCGGCGTGATCTTGCGGCGGATGTCGTCGGGATCGGGCATCCAGCCGTTCTGCTCGTCGCAGATGTAGTGCACGGGCGTGCCGCCCGACAGGCTCACGGCGGCCGTCCACAGCGGGTAGTCGGGCGCCGGCAGCAGCACTTCGTCGCCGTCGTTGAGCAGGCCCTGGGTGGCCATCACGATCAGCTCGGACGCGCCGTTGCCGATGTAGATGTCGTCGAGCGTGACGCCCTTCACGCCCTTCTCCTGCGAGTAATGCATGATCGCCTTGCGCGCCGCGAACACGCCCTTCGAATCCGAATAGCCCGACGAGGCCGGCAGGTTGCGGATCATGTCCTGGATGATCTCGTCCGGCGCCTCGAAACCGAACGGCGCCAGGTTGCCAATGTTCAGCTTGATGATCTTGTGGCCTTCGTCTTCGAGGCGCTTCGCGTGCTCGAGCACGGGGCCGCGAATGTCGTAGCACACGTTGAGCAGCTTGTTGGATTTCTGAATCGGTTTCACGGCGGGCACGTTCCTGGGCAAGGCCTGCGAATCTGGGAGATGGAGGTGTGCGACTGGAAAGCGGCCGATCGGTGCACGCTGTCTAGAAGGCGGTCGGGAGCGAGGCCGGACGAGGCTTGTGGCGACGCACGACGCAAAAGCCGCCGGGGGGGCAGCTAAAAAGCTATAATTTAGCGGATTTTAACCCGCTTTCGCAATGCACCATTCCGGCACGCCGGCGAGCGCACCGGCGGTGCACCGCCCGGCCAGCAGCCCGAGGCACGGCGCACCGAACTCGCGCGCACCCGGGCGCGCGTGCCGAAGCGGCCCCTCGACACCGCGGACAACGATTTGAAACTACACCAGGATTCGAGCGAAGCGCTCAATACCGTCACCGGCTACGGCCCCGACTACGTCGACATCAATCTCCAGCGCCACGAGCACAGCGTGATCGTGCTGCCGGGCACGCCGGTGGCACCGTGGCCCGTCGACGCGTTCGAGGCGCTCTCGTCCGAACATTTCGCGCAGCTGCTCGAACCGCCCCCGGAACTGGTGATCTTCGGCAGCGGCGCGCGGCTGCGCTTCCCGCATCCGCGGCTCACCGCCGTGCTCACCTCGCGCCGGATCGGCGTGGAGACCATGGATTTCCAGGCTGCCTGCCGCACCTACAACATCCTGATGTCCGAAGGCCGCAAGGTCGCGCTGGCGCTCCTGATCGAGCGGCCGGCCGCCTGAGCCGCGCCGGTGCGTGGCCGGCCGTTCGCCCCCACATTAATTGAACGTTAAGGTGCAATGGGGTACAAAGCCGGCGGCGCCGCGCCGTGCGGGTGTCGAGGTCTCCCCCTCGATCGCGGGCGCGCCCTTCTCCGTGTTTCCGTTATCACCCCTTCTCGTCTGACAGGCTGACCGACTCATGAACGATACGCCATCGAGGCTACCGCTCAACCGTGCCGCACTCCTTCTGATCGTGATCGCGCTCGCGCTGATCTGGTTCGGCCCGCTCGGGCTGCGCCACCTGATCCCCAGCGACGAGGGCCGCTACGCCGAAATGGCGCGCGAGATGTTCGTCAGCGGCGACTGGATCACGCCGCGCTACGACGGCTACAAGTATTTCGAAAAGCCGCCGATGCAGACCTGGATGAACGCGCTGACCTTCGCCTGGTTCGGCATCGGCGAATGGCAGGCGCGGCTCTACACGGCGCTCGCCAGCTTCGGCGGGATCCTGCTGGTGGGCTACACCGGCGCACGCGTGTTCAACCCGCTGGCCGGCCTCGCCGCCGCCGTGGTGCTGGCCGCCTCGCCGTACTGGAACCTGATGGGCCACTTCAACACGCTCGACACGGGCCTGTCGTTCTGGATGGCCGTGACGCTGTGCGCGCTGCTGCTGGCCCAGCGCCCCGGCCTGCCGGTGCGCGCCACGCGCGGCTGGATGTGGCTGTGCTGGGCGTCGATGGCGCTCGCCGTGCTGTCGAAGGGCCTGATCGGCCTGGTGCTGCCCGGCGCGGTGCTGGTGCTCTACACGCTGGTGGCGCGCGACTGGGCGCTGTGGAAGCGCCTGCATCTCGTGAGCGGCGTGGTGATCTTCTTCGCGATCGTCGCGCCGTGGTTCGTGCTGATCCAGCAGCGCAACCCGGAATTCTTCAACTTCTTCTTCGTGGTGCAGCAGTTCCGCCGCTACCTGACGCCCGAGCAGAACCGCCCGGGGCCCGCCTACTACTTCGTGGGCGTGCTGCTGGTGGGCTTCCTGCCGTGGCTGTCGATCGCCGGGCAGAGCCTGCGCCACGCCTGGCGCATGCCGCGTCAGCCGAACGGCTTCGCGCCGATGCTGGTGCTGCTGGTGTGGACCGGCTTCATCTTCGTGTTCTTCAGCGCCTCGCACTCGAAGCTCGTGTCCTACGTGCTGCCGATCGCGCCGTCGCTCGCGCTCGTGCTCGGCGCCTATCTGCCGCTGGTCGCGCGCGAGCGCTACCGCTGGCATCTGGTCGGCTATCTGGTGTTCCTGGTGGCGGCCGCCTGCGGCTGCATCGTGCTCGGCCGCCTCGGCGACGCGCGCACGCCGAACGCGCAGTACGTGGAATTCCAGCACTGGGTGTACGCGGCGCTCGCCGCCGGCTTCGTGCTGACGCTGGCCGCGCTGTGGATCAACCGCCGCGGCAAGGCCGGCATCGTCGCCACCGCCTTCGTGTTCGGCGCGGGCTGGCTCGCGCTCGGCACGATCGGCGGCACCGGCCACGACGCGTTCGGCCGCTACAGTTCGGGCGCGCTGCTTGCGCCGGCCGTGCGCGCCGAATTCGCGAAGCTGCCGCCCGACACGCCGTTCTACTCGGTGGAAATGCTCGATCACACGCTGCCGTTCTATTCGCGCCACGTCACCACGCTGGTCGCCTACCAGGACGAGCTCGCGTTCGGCATCTCGCAGGAACCGCAGAAATGGGTGTCGACCATCGCCGAGTGGGAACGCCGCTGGCGCGCCGACGGCCCGGCGCTGGCCCTGCTGCGCCCCGAGCGCTACGACGTGCTGGCGAAGGAAGGCCTGCCGATGACCGTGATCGCGCGCGACAACCGCCGCGTGGTGGTGGCCAATCCGCAGGCCGGCCGGGCCGCCACGGCCACCGATTCCAACCCTTCCTGACCGCCGCAAGGACTTCCGCTTCGTGAATCCCGTTTCCTTCGTCTGTATCGTGATCGGCGTGCTGCTGAACGCCGGCGCGCAGCTGCTGCTGAAGGCCGGCGTCAACGCCGTCGGCCATTTCGAACTGACCCGCGCCAACATCGTGCCGGTGGGCTGGAAGATCGCCACCCAGCTGCCGATCATCGGCGGCCTGGGCTGCTACGTGCTCAGCGTGGTGGTGTGGATCGTCGGGCTGTCGCGCGTGGACGTCACGCTCGCCTATCCGATGCTCTCGCTCGGCTACGTGGTCAACGCGTTCGCCGCGTGGTACCTGTTCGGCGAGGTGCTCAGCGTGCAGCGACTGATCGGCATCGGCATCATCCTGATCGGCGTGATCGTGCTCGCCCGCAGCTGATTCACCGGAGGGGGCGCCCGCCATCGCGGCAATTCCCCCTTCCCCCGACAAAAAGAGACGTTGTACTCTCGCGATCCAGTGTCTAATGCGCATGCCGGATCGAAGCCGATCCGACCCTATTCAGCTGCCATCCACGCCAAAACCGCCATGAGCCAGCCATCCGTTCCGTTCCTGCCGATGACCCGCCCGGAAATCGACGAGGACACCATCCAGGGCGTCACCGAGGTGCTCCGCTCGGGCTGGATCACCACCGGCCCGCAGAACCAGCGTTTCGAGGCCGCGCTGTCCGAATTCGTGGGCGGCCGCCCGGTGCGCACCTTCAACTCGGGCACCGCGACGCTCGAGATCGGCCTGCGTATCGCCGGCGTGGGCGCCGGCGACGAGGTGATCACCACCCCGGCCACCTGGGTGGCCACCAGCAACGTGATCATCGAGGTCGGCGCGACGCCCGTGTTCGTCGACATCGACCCCGTCACGCGCAACATCGATCTCGACGCGCTCGAGCGCGCGATCACGCCGCGCACCAGGGCGGTGATCGTGGTGTACCTGGCCGGGCTGCCGGTCGACATGGACCGCCTCTACGCGATCGCGCGCACCCACCAGCTGCGCGTGATCGAGGACGCCGCGCAGGCGCTCGGCTCGAGCTGGCACGGCAAGCGCATCGGCGCGATCGGCGACATCGTGTCGTTCAGCTTCCACGCCAACAAGAACATCACCTCGATCGAGGGCGGCGCGCTGGTGCTCAACGACGAGGCCGAGGCGCTGCTCGCGCAGAAATACCGCCTGCAGGGCGTGACGCGCACCGGCCTCGACGGCATGGACTGCGACGTGCTCGGCGGCAAGTACAATCTCACCGACGTCGCGGCGCGCGTGGGGCTCGGCCAGCTGCCGCATCTCGAGCGCTTCACCGAAACCCGCCGGCGCCTCGCGCGCGCCTACTTCGCCGCGTTCGAGGGCAGCGCGGCCGTGAAGCTCGGCGTGGGCCTGCCGCTGGCCGAATACGAGCACGGCAACTGGCACATGTTCCAGATCACGCTGCCGCTCGAGCGGCTCGCCCTCTCGCGCGGCGAGTTCATGGCGCAGCTGAAGGAAGCCGGCATCGGCTCGGGCGTGCACTACCCGGCCATCCACCTGTTCACGCTGTACCGCGCGCTCGGCTTCCGCGAGGGCATGTTCCCGCACGCGGAGCGCTTCGGCGCGTCGACCGTCACGCTGCCGCTCTTCACGCAGATGAGCGAGGCCGACGTGACGCGCGTCGTCGACGCCGTCAACCAGATTTGCGAACGATACGGAAAATAAGCGGACATGAATCACCCCGAAACACGCGCCACGCACCCGGAAGTCTCGATCGTCATCCCCGTGTACAACGAGGAAGACGGGTTGGCCGCGCTCTTCTCCCGCCTGTATCCGGCGCTCGATGCGCTCGACGCGTCGTACGAAGTGATCTTCATCAACGACGGCAGCCGCGACCGCTCGCCGGCCCTGCTCGCCGAGCAGTTCCGCCAGCGGCCCGACACCACGCGCGTGGTGCTGCTGAACGGCAACTACGGCCAGCACATGGCGATCCTGGCCGGCTTCGAGCAGTCGCGCGGCCAGATCGTGATCACGCTCGACGCCGACCTGCAGAATCCGCCCGAGGAAATCGCCAAGCTCGTGCACAAGATGCGCGAGGGCTACGACTACGTGGGCACGATCCGCATGCAGCGCCAGGACAGCCTGTTCCGCCGCAAGGCCTCGGCCGCGATGAACCGGCTGCGCGAGCGCATCACGCGCATCAAGATGACCGACCAGGGCTGCATGCTGCGCGCCTACAGCCGCCAGATCATCGACACCATCAACCGCTGCGGCGAGGTCAACACCTTCATCCCGGCGCTGGCCTTCACGTTCGCGCAGCGGCCGACCGAGATCGACGTCGCGCACGAGGAGCGCTTCGCCGGCGAGTCGAAGTACTCGCTGTACAGCCTGATCCGCCTGAACTTCGATCTGGTGACGGGCTTCTCGGTGGTGCCCCTGCAGTGGCTGTCGTTCGTCGGCGTGATCCTGTCGATCGGCTCGGCCGCGCTGTTCCTGCTGCTGCTGATCCGTCGCTTCGTGGTGGGCGCCGAAGTCCAGGGCGTGTTCACGCTGTTCGCGATCACCTTCTTCCTGCTCGGCGTGATCATCTTCGCGCTGGGCCTGCTTGGCGAATACATCGGACGAATCTATCAGCAGGTGCGCGCGCGACCGCGCTACCTGATCCAGACCGTGCTGCAGGAGCGCACCGACGGCGCCGCGATGCCGCTGCCGTCCGCCACCAACGGAGCCCCGCAATGAAACCGCGTGCCGTCGTCTTCGCGTATCACAATGTGGGCGTGCGCTGCCTGCTCACGCTGCTGGCCCGCGGCGTGGACGTGGCGCTGGTGGTGACGCACGAGGACAGCGCGAGCGAGAACATCTGGTTCGGCAGCGTGGCCGCGGTGGCGCGCGAGCACGGCATCGCCGTGCTGAGCCCGGCGGATCCGGCCGACCCGGCGCTGCGCGAGGCCGTGGCCGCCGCGCAGCCCGAATTCATCTTTTCGTTCTACTACCGGCACATGCTGCCGGTGGCCCTGCTCGCGCTGGCGCCGCGCGGCGCCTACAACATGCACGGCTCGCTGCTGCCGAAGTACCGCGGCCGGGTGCCGACCAACTGGGCGGTACTCAACGGCGAGACCGAAACCGGCGCGACGCTGCACGAAATGGCGGCCAAGCCCGACGCGGGCGCGATCGTGGGCCAGACGGCGGTGCCGATCCTGCCCGACGACACCGCCGCGCAGGTGTTCGACAAGGTCACCGTGGCGGCCGAGCAGACGCTCTGGCGCGTGCTGCCGGCGCTGCTGGCCGGCGAGGCCCCGCACCTGCCGAACGATCTCGCGCAGGGCAGCTACTTCGGCGGGCGCAAGCCCGAGGACGGCCGCATCGACTGGTCGAAGCCGGCCGCCGACGTCTACAACCTGATCCGCGCCGTCGCGCCCCCTTACCCGGGTGCGTTCACCGAGCTGCACGGCACGCGTTTCGTGGTCGCGCGCGCGCGGCTCGCGGCGCCCGGTTCGCCCGCCGCGCTGGCCGCCGGGAGTTTGCCGCCGGGCCTGCATGTAAGCGATAATGCGCTATTCGGCGTCTGCGGCGACAGCCGCGCCGTCACCATCCTCGAGCTGCGCGAGCAGCCCAGCGGCCATCCGGAACACGAAACGGCCGTCTCTCCCGCTCAATTCGCGCAGTTCATTGATTCTTCCCGTCAGTCATGAAAGCAAAAAAAGTCCTGATCCTGGGTGTGAACGGCTTCATCGGCCATCACCTGTCCAAGCGCATTCTTGAAACCACCGATTGGGAAGTGTTCGGGATGGACATGCAGACCGATCGGCTCGGCGATCTGGTCAACCACGAGC
Organism: Burkholderia sp.; assembly: GCA_030151225.1. Taxonomy (GTDB): domain Bacteria; phylum Pseudomonadota; class Gammaproteobacteria; order Burkholderiales; family Burkholderiaceae; genus Burkholderia. The sequence goes on from JASLEG010000319.1 coordinate 19,153, forward strand.
GCATGCACTTCTTCGAAGGCGACATCACGATCAACAAGGAGTGGGTGGAGTATCACGTCAAGAAGTGCGACGTGATCCTGCCGCTGGTCGCGATCGCCACGCCCGCCACCTACGTGCAGCAGCCGCTGCGCGTGTTCGAGCTCGACTTCGAGGCGAACCTGCCGATCGTGCGTTCGGCCGTGAAGTACGGCAAGCATCTGGTGTTTCCGTCGACCTCCGAGGTCTACGGCATGTGCTCGGACGAGCAGTTCGATCCGGACGCGTCGGCACTGACCTACGGCCCGATCAACAAGCCGCGCTGGATCTACGCGTGCTCGAAGCAGTTGATGGACCGCGTGATCTGGGGCTACGGCATGGAAGGCCTGAACTTCACGCTGTTCCGCCCGTTCAACTGGATCGGCCCGGGCCTCGACTCGATCTACACGCCGAAGGAAGGCAGCTCGCGCGTGGTCACGCAG
>JASLEG010000321.1 GCA_030151225.1 Burkholderia sp.
CGCCGATGCTGTTCCGATTGATTCGTCTGCATGACGAATCAATCGGAACAGCATCGGCGCAACCGGACTGACCACAACAATGACACGATTCACTCGCTACGGGATCGCGATGCCGCTCGCCTCGCTGATCCTCTCGACGTCATGCCTGGCCGTGCATGCCGCCGAATACCGCGCCAATTCCACCGTCCTGTCGAACGACATCGTCTACGACGTGCATGCCGACGGCAGCTATACCAAGGACGTCACCGAACTCGATCGCATCGACACCGAGCAGGGCGTGCGCGAGGGCGGCGAATCCTCGCTGGGCTACAGCACCTCGCTGCAGGCGCTCGAGATCGTCGAGGCCTACACGCTGACCCGGGACGGCCGCCGCATCGACGTGACGCCGGACCAGATCCGCGAGCAGCAGAGCCCGGCCAGCGCGCGCGCGCCGATGTTCGTCGACCAGCGGCTCAAGGTGGTGGTGTTCCCGGCGGTGGAGGTCGGCGCGAAGCTGATGCTGCGTTACCGCCTCACCCAGAAGACGCCGCTGTTCCCCGGGCAGTTCTCGGCGCTCGAGCAGTTCAGCGACGACGTCCCGCGCGAATCGATGCAGCTGACGGTGCGCGCGCCGGCGGCGATGCCGCTGCAGGCCGACGCGGTCGACCTGCCGGGCGGCCGCCAGCCCGGCGAGGCGGGCATCCAGGTCTGGCGCTGGTCGCTGTCGAAGCAGCCGGCGCGCACGCCGGAGCTGTATTCCACCGCCAGCCTCGACCGCAGCCCGCGCGTGGCGATCACCAGCTTCGCCGACTATGCCGCGATCGGCGCGGCCTACCAGCAGCGCGCGATGCCGAAGGCGGCCGTCACGCCGAAGGTGCGGGCCCTGGCCGATTCGCTGACCGAAGGCGTGAGCGACCGGCGCCGCCAGGCCGAGATCCTCTACGACTGGGTCAGCACGCATATCCGCTACGTGGCGCTCTATCTCGGCCTGGGCGGCGTGGTGCCGCACGACGCCGATGCGATCCTGGCCGCCGCCTACGGCGATTGCAAGGACCACGTGACCCTGCTCGAGGCCCTGCTGGCCGCCAAGGGGATCGCCAGCCAGCCGGTGCTGGTCAATAGCGGCAACACCTACTGGGTACCGAAGGTCGCGCTGCCGCTGGGCGTGTTCGACCACGCCATCACCTATCTCCCCGAGTTCGACCTGTATGTCGATTCGACCGCCATGCTGGCGCGCTTCGGCGTGCTGCCGTCCTCCGAGCTCGGCAAGCGCGGCCTGCTGGCCGGCACCGACAAGCAGGCGGGCAGCCTGCGCACCCTGCCGCTCGGCGATCCGGCCCACGACACGGTGCGCGTGACCCGGCGCGTCGCCATGGAGGCCGACGGCACGCTGCAGGGCAGCGGGCAGATCGACAACGAAGGCATCTTCGACCTCAACGCGCGCAGCGTGTTCGCCTCGCTGCCGCCGGGCATGGAGGCCCAGGTCGCGGAGCGCATCCTCGCCCTCACGGGGCAGGACGGCACCGGCACCTATCACTACGCCGACGTGCGCGATCTCGGCAAGCCCTTCGTCTATGGCTCGGAGTTCCGCCTGCCCGAGTACGCGCTGCTGCCTGGGCCGGGCGCGATCCCGGTGCCGGTGGGGCTGGGCAGTATCAACGGCATCGCCTCGACCTTCGACGCCGCCGGGCTGGAGACGCGGCAAACCTCGATCGCGATGGCGGCAAGGCATGTGGTGGAGACCACCATCGTCACCTTGGCGCCCGGCGTGCGGGTTCCGCGCCTGCCCAAGCCGGTGGCGATCGATTCGCCGCTGGGCAGCTACCGGGCCAGCTATCGTCACGACGGCAGCGACGGCGCGGTCGTGACGGTCACGCGGGACCTGCTGCTGAAGCCTTCGGGCCCGCTGATCACCCCGGCCGATTACCCGGCGTTCCGCAAGTTCGCGCTGGCGGTCAAGCGCGAGTTGCGCACCCAGTTGGTCTACTGAGCGGCTCGCGCCGCTTCGCCCCGTCCGACGCGGGTTCGGATGAGGGCGCCGGCCGCCGGCCGATCGGCGGTATACAGCAGGGCAGGCGCGTGGTGCCGCTTTGGCGGCCCGCGCGCGGCCCGGCCCGCCATCCAGACGATGACCCGCATCCCATCCCATTCCGTGCTGCCCGATTTCGCGCTGCCGGCCCGTGAGGGCCCGGCCGGCGCGCGCCCGACCTCGGTCGGGCCGTCGGCGGCGTCCCCGGGCGCCGCCGACGCGCCGATCGCCGGGCTCAGGACGCTGGGCGTCGACGGCAAACGCTCGCGCGGCGGCATCGATCCGCTGCGCCGGGAGGAGACGCGGGAGCGGCTCGGCCGGCTGCGCACCGAGCTGGCCCGCATCCGGCCGCTGCCCGATACGGCCGAGGCGGCGCGCGAGGCGATCCTGATGGCGATGGCGCGCGCCGGCCTGACCAGCTGGAGCCTGCCCGGGCTGCAGGGCGCGACGACCCTGGCCTATCGCGACGGCTCCCGCCGCCTCGCGCTGATCTCGCACGCGATCATCCTCAATCCCTGGGGCGCGTTCCGGATCGTCGACCTGCGGGCCGGCGCGCAGGTCTATTTCGAACTGGCCGGCGCGGGGCCGCGCGATTTCGTGGCGCCGCGCGATCGGCAATCGATTGCCGGCGTGGCCGTGAAGCTCGGCCGCAAGGGCGCCTGAGCGGGGCCGATGCCATCGCGTCGGGCTCGCGCCCGAAGGCCCGCGAATCCTTGCTCGCCCGTCGGAACCCACCACCGAGCCATGCCTACCTGACTAGCTGCGTCACCACGCCGTCCTTGCCCGGTAGGTCACGCGACTGCGCATAGGCCTCGTCGAGCAGGCGGCGCCCGGCGTCGATCCGCGCCGATGCGCTCGGCGCGCCGAGCACCACCGCGAACACGCGACGCGCCATCGGCGGTGCCGCCTGCCGGCGCCGCGCGGTCGCGACGATGCAGTAGCCGGCCGCCTGCGTATGCCCCGTCTTCAGCCCGTCGACGCCCGGCGCACTGCCGAGCAGCCAGTTCTTGTTGCGCTTGTGGAAGCTGCCATAGGCGAATTGCTGCCGCGCCGAGTAGCGGTAGTAGACCGGGAAATCGGCCGTCAGGCGGCGCGCCAGCGTGGCGAGATCGCGTGCCGTGCTGTGGTTGCCGGGCGTGGTGATGCCCGAGGGCGTGGTGTAGTGCGTGTGCGTCATGCCCAGGCGCCGCGCGGTGTCGTTCATCCTCTGCTCGAAACCGGCGCGCGAGCCGCCCACCCGGCGCGCCAGCACCATCGCCGCGTCGTTGGCCGAGGCGACGATCAGGCCGCCCACCAGGTCCTCGACCGTGACGCTCCGGCCGGCCACCAGGTACATGCGCGCCTCGTCCTGGCCGACGTCGGCGAGATCGGCGCCATCCACCCGCAGCGTCTCGTCGAGCCGCAGCGCGCCGCGCCGCAACGCGTCGAGCACCACATAGGCCGTCATCAGCTTGGTGAGCGAAGCGGGTTGGCGTTCGGCATCGGCATCGTGTTCCCCGAGGACGCGGCCCGATTCGCCATCGACCACCAGCCAGGCGGCGGCATGGATCGCCGAGTCGGCGCCGACGGCATTCGCGTGGCGAGGCGTTGCCCGCGCGGGCGCGGCGCCGATCAGCAGGCCGGCAAGGGATGGGAGCAACAGCTGAGGCAGGCGGCGGATCGGTTTCATCGAAGTCGGTCGGGCTCGATTGCTGGGGTGAGGGAATCGGAGCGCCGCATCATAAGCGTGACGGCCGCACCTGCCGATGCCGTATCGGCATGCCTTGATGCCGGAATGGCATGAGGCGCCCGCGCCGCCGCGCAGCCGGCGGATGACAGCCCCGCCGATGTCGGCGATACTGCGCCGCTTCGCTTTCCGACTTCGCCCGCCACCATGAGCCCGATCCTGCTCGATCGCGTCACGCCGGCCGATGCCGCCGACCTGATCGCCGCCAACCGCGCCAGCCAGGCCCATCACCTGCCTTGGGTCGCCTCCTTCACCGACCAGGCCGGCTTCGACGCCTGGTTCGCGCGCTGCGAGAGCGGGCCGCAGCTCGGCTTCGTCGCGCGCGAGCGCGCCTCGCGGCAGGTGGTCGGCGTGATCAACCTGAGCGAGATCGTGCGCGGCGCGTTCCACAACGCCTATCTCGGCTACTACGGGATGGCGGCCTTCGCCGGGCGCGGGCTGATGCGCGAGGCACTGCGGCAGGTGCTCGGCCACGCCTTCGGCGAAGCCGGCCTGCATCGCCTCGAAGCCAATATCCAGCCCGGCAATACGGCCTCGATCGCGCTGGTCAGGCGGCTCGGGTTTCGCCTCGAGGGTTATTCGCCGCGTTACCTGCGCATCGACGGCAAATGGCGCGACCACGAGCGCTGGGCGCTGCTGGCCGACGAATTCGACGGCGGCTGAGCGCATCGCCCGCCGGCCCCGCCGGCCTGCCAGCCGCGCCGCCAAAGCGGGTAGACTGCGCGTTTCCCGTTTTTCGACCTCCTGGAGCCGCGTGTGAAACACGTCCTCATCATCGGCATCGGCGCTGGCAATCCCGACTACCTGACCCTGCAGGCCATCGACGCGCTGCGGCGCGCCGACGTGTTCTTCGTGATGGACAAGGGCGCGGTCAAGGAGAAGCTGATCGTCCTGCGGCGCGAGATCATCGAGCGCCATGCCGGCCAGCGGCCCTGGCGCATCGTCGAGTCGGCCAGCCCCGAGCGCGGACCCGACGGCGACAGCTACGTGGGCGCGGTCGAGCAACTGAACCGCGACAAGCAGCAGGTGTTCGAGCGCTTGATCGGCGAGGAGCTGCGCGACGGCGAATGCGGCGCCTTCCTGGTTTGGGGCGATCCCGCGCTCTACGACAGCACCATGCGCATCGTCGCCGCGATCGCCGCCGGCGGCCGCCACGACTTCGAGCACGAGGTGATTCCCGGCATCAGCAGCGTGCAGGCGCTGGCCGCGCGGCACCGCATCGCGCTCAACGAGATCGGCCGCGCGGTCGAGATCGTCAACGGCCGCGGGCTCGGCGCGCGCCTGCCCGAGGCGGTCGACAGCGTGGTGGTGATGCTCGACGCGCACAACGCCTTCGAGCGCGTCGAGGACGATGTCGACATCTACTGGGGCGCCTACGTGGGCACGCCCGACGAGATCCTGGTGGCGGGGCGTCTCGCCGAGGTCAAGCGGGAGATCGTGCGCGTGCGAGCCGAGGCGCGCGCGCGCCACGGCTGGATCATGGATACCTATCTGCTGAAGAAGCGCGCGCGGCAGCAGGGCTGAAGCTGGGCGCGGCGCCCGCCTGTTGCGCGCCTCCCGCGCGGCGCCCCGCGATCAGAAGCGATGGCGGATGCCGCCGGCGACCAGCAACTGGCTGCGCCCGCTCGACGGATCGGCGCTGTTGATCACCGCCAGCGCGCCGGACGAGGCGCGTTGCAGCAGCGTCTCGGCATACACGTCGGTGCGCTTCGAGAACTGGTAGACGGCCTGCGCGGCGCCTTGCTGCCAGTGCGCGGCATTGCCGTGCGTGTAGGTGAGCATGCCCGCCAGCGCGAGCGCGGCCGTTGCCTGCCAGACCGCATTGACCTCGTAGTTCGAGAACGCCATCGAGGGCAGCGCAATACCGCTGTCGGTGTTCGACACCCCCGTGTAGATCGCCCGCGACCAGGCGGCGCCCAGCGTCACCTGGCCGATCGCGTAGCTGGCGCCGGCCGTGACGATGTCCTGGCGCTGCGCGCCGAGCGGGGCCGGCGTGCCGTCCTCGCCCGGCAGGCTGGCCGGATCGTAGGCGCCGCCGGCGGCGAGGCCGCGCCCGTCGTGGTGCATCCAGGCCACGCCGGCGCTGAGGGCCTCGTGCGTGTAGTTCGCGGCGATCCCGTAGGCGCGGTTCCGTGCGAAGCGGCCGGCGCCGTTCGACAGCGCATAGAGGCCACCGAAGCTGAAGCCGCCGTAGCTGGCGCTGGCGTATTTCACCGCGTTGGCGGCCAGGTAGGTGTTGTTGGCGTTGTCGTTGTCGAAGGGATGGGCGAAGGCGGTGCCGCCCGTGCCGCCGGTCAGCGTGAACGGCGCGGCGTAGTCGTGGATGAGGTCGTATTGATGGCCGAGCGTGAGCGTGCCGAGTCGATCCGATTGCAGGCCGACATAGCTCGGGTGATCGTTCAACTGGCTGCCGGCGGTGACGGTGAAGCCGCGCTCCAGCCGGAACAGCGCCTTGGCGCCGCCGCCGAGATCCTCGCTGCCCTGCAGGCCCCAGAAGCTGCCGTCGATCAGGCCGGAGGTGGCGAGGTACTGCGCGTGGCCGCCGACATTGCTGAGATAGGCCAGGCCGCTGTCGAGCTCGCCGTAGAGGGACAGGCTCTGGGCCGAGGCGGCGCTGCCCAGGCCGGCGAGCAGGCAGGCGGCGAGGGCGCGCGAGGCGGCGAGCGGCATGGCGATGCCGGGGATCGGGCGCACGTTGGGCGCCCGGTTTCGCGGGCGCGACGGCCGGCCTGGCCGGCGCGCGGTCGGGTTGGTTGTCATGGTGGCTCCACGGGGTTGCGCGCCCCGAGCGGTCCGATCTTCACGACGAAGGGAGGTCTGGCTTCCGTCGCGCGGGCGCGAGGCCGACGCGAACGGTCACAGTGGCGCGACCGCGCCGGATTCGCACCGGCTTCCACGATTCGTCGTTCGTTTATGGGGATTCGTCTGGTTTTGTGTTGCTGCTTTGTACTGCTGCTTCGGGTCGATTCGGCGCGGCTGGCCGCGGCGAAACGGGGACAGCATAACGGAGGCCGGCGGGGAAACCAAGGGCCGGCCGCGCGCGCTTCGGGGCGTGCCACGGCGCGGCGTGCCGGGGCCTGGCGCCGGGCTCGGGTTGTCCGCGAAAGCCGCGCTCAGCCGAACCAGCGACAGGTGCGCGCCCAGCGCTCGAACAGCCCCGGCCACGAGGCCGGCTCGCTGTCGGGCGTGCCGAGTGCCCAGCCGTGGCCGCCCGTCTGGTAGACGTGCAGGGCCGCCGGCACGCGCGCGTTGCGCAGGGCGGTGTGGGCCAGCAGCACGTTGTCGACCGGCACCACCGGATCGTCGACGGCTTGCGCGAGGAAGGTCCTGGGCGCGTTGGCGTCGATCCGCAGCACCGGCGAGAGCGATTCGGCGGTGCCCGGCAGCGGCGTGTCGCCGAGCAGGTGGCGGTGCGAGCGCGTGCGGTCGAAGGGCGGCAGCAGCGTCAGCACCGGATAGAGCAGGGCGGCGAGGTTGGGGCGCGCCGACAGGCGGTCGATGCCGTCGGCTTCCGGATAACGGCGCGCGTTCGGGTCGAAGGCGGTCATCCCGGCCAGATGGCCGCCCGCCGAAAACCCCAGGATCGCGATCCGGTTCGGATCGAAGCCGTCGCGCTGCGCGCGCGAACGAATCACGCGCATCGCGCGCTGGCCGTCCTGCAGCGGCGCGGTGCGCACCCAGCCCTGCTCGGGCAGGCGGTACACCAGCTCGAAGGCGATCACGCCGCGCGAGGCGAGCCAGCGGCACACGGGGCCGCTTTCATGGGCCAGCTCGACGCGTTCGTAGCCGCCGCCGGCGATCACCAGCGCGGCGGCGCCGTTCGGCGTGGCCGGGCGGTAGACATGCAGGCGCGGCGCGACCACGCCCGTCACGGCGCCGTGACGGACCACCTGCTCGCCGTCGAACACCGCGGCGGGCAGCGCGTCGGGCGGGTTGCCGGGCCACAGCCGGATCGCCTCGTCGGGCAAGAGGCGCGGGGCGCCGGCCGGCGGCGCGGCCGGGGCAGACGGCTCCTGGGCCCGCGCGCCGGGCAGCATGGCCGTGAGCCAGCCGCCGACGGCGGCGCCGAGCAGGTTGCGACGGGAGTCATCCATGACGCGGGCGAGATTCGTTCTGGTTTGGCAGATACCACGCATTTAACCGCATCGCGGCGCACGCGATGTGACGGAATGTATAAATCTCGTGTCGGTTCGTGCGCCCGGGCGCATTTCGGCGCCGCGCTCCCTCGGCGGCGACCGTCCCGCCAGGCTGGTCCATGCGCGGCGCGTTCCCGTGTCATCATGGCGGGCGCGCCAAGCCGTTCGGGGCGGCCGATCCGGTATCCAGATCCGACCCCCGTCGAACGGCACGCGCTCCCAAGGACCTGCCCCAAGCCATTCCGTGTCATCCGCCGTCGCCTCTCCACCGCCTTACGCGTTCTACTACCTCGACAACTTCGAGCGTGCGCTCGGCTGGCTCGCCGAACGCTACGACGACCTGTTCGACATCGCCGAGCGCGCCTTCCTGCGCGATTTCGCGGCCTTGCCGCGCCCCTCGCGCGCGCTGCTGGTGCGCATGCTGATGCGCAGCGGGCCGTATTTCCGCCAGAGCAAGCTGAATTACGAGGAGATCGGCGCGACCGCGGCGGCGGCCGAGCCGCTGGTGACGCTGGGCTGGCTCGACGCGGCGCCGCCGCTGACGCTCGACGGCGTATTCGCGCTGGCCACGCGGCCCGAGCTGGCGCAGCGCTTCCCGGCGCCCAGGGGCGCGCGCAAGGGCGACTGGCTGGAGGCGCTGCGCGAGCAACACGAGGCCGAGCAGCCCTTCGAGGCCTGGCTGCCGGCCACCGGCGATCGCGTGTTCGAGGTTCGGATCGACGCATTGTGCGACCGGCTGCGGCTGATGTTCTTCGGCAACCTGCACCAGGACTGGTCCGAATTCGTGCTGGCCGACCTGGGCGTGTTCCAGTACGAGACGGTGGCCTTCGAGCCGTCCTCGCGCGCCTTCCAGCAGCGCGCCGACGTCGATGTCTACCTGGCCTTGTTCCTGTGCCGCGAGGCGCTCGGCGCCTGGCCCGAGGATCGGTCCCACGACGAGCTGACCCGCCACGTGAACGCGATCGACTGCGCGCAGGCCTGGCTGGCGACGCGGCGCGCGAAGCTGCTGCACCAGATCGGCAATGCCTGCGAGCGGCGCGAGGACTGGGCCGGCGCGCTTGACGCCTATGGCGCCAGCGCCTGGCCCGGCAGCCGGCACCGGCGGGTGCGCGTGCTGGAGCGCTGCGGGCGCGACGCCGAGGCGCTGGCGCTGGCCGAGGCGGCCGCCGCCGGGCCCGAGAACGAGGAGGAGCGCCAGCGCATCGCGCGCATGCTGCCGCGGCTGCTGCGCCGCGCCGGGCGGCCCGTCGAGCGCCTCGCCGCGCTGGCGCCGGCCGCGCGCGAGACCCTGGTGCTGGCGATCCCGCAGATCCCGCATTCGGTCGAGACGGCGGTCGGCGCGCACCTGAGCGGCGCCGGCGCGGTGGTCCATTACGTCGAGAACACGCTGATCAACTCGCTGTTCGGGCTGCTGTGCTGGGACGCCGTGTTCGCGGCCGTGCCCGGCGCCTTCTTCCACCCGTTCCAGCGCGGCCCGGCCGACCTGCACGCGCCCGATTTCCGCGCGCGCCGCGCGGCCGGTTTCGAGGCCTGCCTGGCCGAACTCGAGAGCGGCGCCTATCGCGACACGATCCTGCGCCGCTATCGCGAGAAAGCCGGGCTGCAGTCGCCCTTCGTGTTCTGGGGCGCGCTCGACGACGGCTTGCTGGCGCTGGCGCTCGACTGCATCGACGCGCGCCATCTGCGCCGCTGCTTCGAACGCCTGCTCGACGACCCGCGCGGCAACCGCTCGGGGCTGCCCGACCTGATCCGCTTCTGGCCGGCCGAGCGCCGCTACGAACTGATCGAGGTGAAGGGGCCCGGCGACCGGCTGCAGGACAACCAGATCCGCTGGCTCGACTACTGCGTGGCGCACGGCGTGCCGGTGCGCGTGATCGACGTGGAATGGGCGCACGCGGAGGCCGACGCATGAACTACACCGTCGCCGTGCGCGCGATGTGCGAGTTCACGGCCAGGAGCGGCGACCTCGACCTGCGCTTCACGCCCGCGCCGTCGTCGCAGGAGGGCATCGTCGGGCACGGCATCGTGACCTCGCGGCGCGACGACGGCTACGAGCGCGAGATCGCGCTGACCGGCGCGCACGGCGGCGTGAGCGTGCGCGGCCGCGCCGACGGCTACGATCCGGCGCTGAACCGCATCGAGGAGATCAAGACCTATCGCGGCGACCTGAACCGCATGCCGGCCAACCACCGCGCGCTGCACTGGGCGCAGGCGCGTGTGTACGGGCATCTGCTCTGCAAGATGCGCGACCTGGCCAACCTGACCGTGGCGATCGTGTATTTCAACGTGGATTCGCAGAGCGAATTCGTGCTGACCGAGACCCACAGCGCCGAATCGCTGCGCGAGTCGTTCGAAGCGCAATGCGAGCGCTTCGCCGCGTTTGCCGCCACCGAGACGGCGCATCGCGAGGCGCGCGATGCTGCGCTGCGGGTGCTGCCGTTTCCGCACGGCACCTTCCGCAGCGGCCAGCGCGCGCTCGCGGCCGACGTGTATCGCGCCGCGCGCGACGGCCGCGCGCTGCTCGCGCAGGCGCCCACCGGCATCGGCAAGACGGTGGGCACGCTGTTTCCGATGCTGCGCGCGTGCGGCGACGGCTATCTGGACCGCGTGCTGTTCCTGACCGCCAAGACGCCGGGCCGCGCGCTCGCGCTCGATGCGCTGGACCTGCTGCGCGACGCGCACGCGGCCGGGCCGAAGGCCGCGACCGATGTCGATGCTGCCACGCCTGTCGCGCCGCTGCCGCTGCGCACGCTCGAGCTGGTCGCGCGCGACAAGGCCTGCGAGCACCCCGACCGCGCCTGCCACGGCGAATCGTGCCCGCTCGCGCGCGGCTTCTTCGACCGGCTCGACGCCGCGCGCAGCGAGGCGCTCGCGCGCCTGCGGCTCGACCGCGCCACGGTGCGCGAGGTGGCGCTCGCGCACGAGATCTGCCCGTACTACCTGGCGCAGGAGCTCGCGCGCTGGAGCGACGTGATCGTCGGCGACTACAACTATTACTACGACGGCAGCGCGCTGCTGCATTCGCTGGCCGTGCAGAACCAGTGGCGCCTCGGCGTGCTGGTGGACGAGGCGCACAACCTGCTGGACCGCGCGCGCGGCATGTACAGCGCCACGCTCGACCAGTTCGTGCTGGCCGACGCCAGGCGTCGCGCCACGCCCGCGCTGGCCGCGCCGCTCGAGCGGCTGAACCGCGAATGGAACGCGCTGAACCGCGAGCAGACGCAGAGCTACCGGGTGCACGACGGCGTGCCGTCGGCGCTGCTGCTGGCCGCGCAGCGCTTCATCGGCCGCGTCAGCGAGCTGATGGCCGACGTGCCGCTGTCGATCGAGCCGCAGGTGCTGCAGTTCGCGTTCGACGCGATGCACTTCGTCAACATGGCCGAGCAGTTCGACACCCATTCGATCTTCGATTCCACGCTGGTGGAGGGCGAGGCGGCGCGCCAGCGCGGCTCGCGCGGCGGCAAGGCCAAATCGGTGCTGTGCGTGCGCAACGTGATTCCGGCCGATTTCCTCGCGCCGCGCCATGCGCTCGCGCGCGCCACCGTGCTGTTCTCGGGCACGCTCTCGCCGTTCCATTTCTATCTGGACACGCTCGGGCTGCCCGAGGCCACGCCGTCGCTCGACGTGGAGGGGCCGTTCCGGGCCGCGCAGCTCGAGGTGCGGGTGGCCGCGCACGTGTCGACGCGCTGGCGCGACCGCGACCGCTCGCTCGCGCCGATCGTGGAACTGATCGCGGCGCAATACGCGCGGCGGCCGGGCAATTACCTGGGCTTCCTGAGCAGTTTCGATTACCTGCGCCGGGTGGTGGAACTGATCCGCGAGCGCCATCCGGAACTGCCGGTGTGGATCCAGGAGCGCGGCATGGACGAGGCCGCGCGCGAGGCGTTCCTCGCGCGCTTTCGCGAGGGCGGGCAGGGCATCGGCTTCGCGGTGCTGGGCGGGGCATTCGCGGAGGGCATCGACCTGGCCGGCGACCGGCTGATCGGCGCGTTCGTGGCCACGCTCGGGCTGCCGCAGGTCAACGAGGTCAACGAGCGCATGCGCGACGCGCTCGAGGCGCGCTTCGGCAGCGGCTACGACTACATGTACCTGTTTCCGGGCCTGCAGAAGGTAGTGCAGGCGGCCGGGCGCGTGATCCGCACCGAGCACGACGAGGGCGTCGTGCATCTGATCGACGACCGCTTTCGACGCCGCGAGGTGCAGCGGCTGCTGCCGAAGTGGTGGCGGATCGAGTAAGGGGCCACGAATCGGCAATTCGTGACGGGGTAGCCGATCTCGATGGATGGTCACGCGCGCCGAGCCCCGGCAAAACGATTTTCCGTCACGGCGAGCCGCAATAATCCACGTCGCAAATAATCGGGGAAGATAATCGCTGCCTCATGAAATTGAATAGCCAGCATTCCATTGGTCGATGCACGATTCAGGCTGAAGATAATCCGGGTCACTGCATCCTGTAAGGAAAATCGGATTTTCCATATAAAAATAAAACATCCCGCTCACACGATTGACGCTGTAAAAACCCGCGTGTTAATTTTGCGCCGTCCTCGATTGATTCGGGGATGAAGAATCAAAATGACGAAGGCCAACTTTCACCACGTATGGGGATCAACATGGCAGAAATCTATCCGTTCAATCACACGGGCAACTTCACGATCGGTACGCCGGGCCTGCCGGGCGGCCTGCTGCTGAAGGCGATTCTTTCAGTGCCGCAGGCGAGCAGCAACGTGACGGGCCACGGTGTGCTGACCCAGGCCACCAACCCGCCGCTGAACAGCAAGTCGGCATTCCACGGCTCGGTGCATTCGCTCGGCGTCGGCGAAGCGAAGCAGGTGTACGCCGTGCAGGGCGCGGCCGTGCCGCCGCTGCTCGGCGCGCCGCACGTCACGGAACTCGTGATCCAGCTCGACGGCATCTGGGGCAAGACGGGCAAGGCGTCGTACACGTACGTGATCGGCGACCAGTTCCATCGCGTCGAGGATCAGACCGTGTCGGTGCAGTGGCTGCTGCAGAACAACGAAGTCGCTGCCTGAGCGAAGCGCCCGGACATGCCGGGCGTGGCATGACCGAAACCCGCCCGCCGCATCGGGCGGGTTTTGCATTGGACTGCGAAATGATATCGGGTGACATCCGGGGATCGCATGCCGTTGCAGGAAAGGCCATGCGGTGGATATGGCCTCGTGCGCCGCGAATGCTTCGGAGGCTTAGGTGTCAGCCGAACACGGCGTTCAGCGCCGCGATGATGGCGGTCCGGCTGCCGTCCGCCAGCGGAACCGTCACCGTCGAGCCGCCGAAGCCCACCACGCTCTTCCCGCTGGGCGCCGCCTGCCTGAAGGCATTACGCGCGGTCGAGCCGGCCATGCTGCCGAACGGACCGTAGGTTTTCCCGCTCTGTCCGGTCAGGCTCAGTTGCAGGACGCATTGCCAGCCGTACCAGACGCCCGTGTAGCCGGAAATCGACACGATCGGATCGTTGGGCGGGATGGCGAGGGTCTGCGCGTTTCCACTGTTGCCACCGTGCTGCGTCAGCGTGAACACGCCGGTTTCGCCGCCCTGGGTGCCGGTGTTGTAGGGGCCCGTGCCGGTGTTGACGGCCTGGATCGCGTTGAGCACGTCACCCGAGCGGATCGTCATGCCGGTGAGGAGCGGATTGCCGGCCGCGGCCACGATCGGTGCATCGTCGAAACCGTTGCCCGCGGACGGATTGCCGAGCTGGCCGAGAATCATGAACTGCGCCTGTTCGAACTGGAAATTGCCCGAGTTCAGACGCCACATGAAGATGTCGCGATAGGCGTATTGCGTGCTCTGGTAGGAAAAGCCGGCCGAGACGGCGCTCCACACCTGTTGCGCGCTGGCATTCGGCGCCGCGTTGCCGGGCTCGAACTGCGCGCCGTAGCCGATCGTGGCCGGCGCGATGCCGGCATCGAGGAAGCGCGACAGCGGCGTGCCGTCGTAGAACTGGGGCGACACGAAGTCGAACGCGCCGTTCACGGTGTCGTAGTCGATCGTGTCGGTGGGCCAGGCCGGCGTGAACGACAGGTAGTACTTGACGGGCTGCTGATCGAATACCGCGCGAATCGTCGAGAACAGGATCTGGAATTGGCTGCGGGTCATCCGGGTGGAGACGTCGCCTTCCCAGTCGATGTCCAGGCCGTTCATGCCGTTTTCCTTCAGGTAGCCGACCAGATTGTTCGCGAACCGGGTCGCCTGCGTTTTCGGATCGCCGCCGCCCGAGAAGATCGCGGCCAGGGTGTTCGATCCGGAATACACCATGGTGGCCAGGAACTGGATGCCCGGATTGACCTTGCGCGCGTCGCGCAGCACGAAGTTCAGGTAATCCTGATTGCTCAGGTTGCCCGGGTGCTGCCCGTTGCCGATCTGGATCGTGTATCCCTGCGCGGTGGACACGGCCTCGAAGAACGCGATGCCGAGAAAGTTTGCGCTGTCGTACACCCGGGAGGTGATCAGCGACTGATAGCAGCTGTCGGGGCTGGTATAGCTGGTTTCGGGCGGCTCGTCCTCGTTCAGGAACAGCCATGCATTGATACCGTTCGGGAGCTGGGTCATGATGGTTTCCTCGGGTTTCTTTATTGATGTGGATGGAAAGACCGTCGCCGAGGAAATTGTCGGAGGATTCGAAAGGCAATTTCGATCGACAAGGCAAGCGCATGCTATTGATCGACCGAATCCGTTTCAACTGTGATTTTGTACAGTCGGGCATATTATTCGTGCAAGGTCTTGCGGATCAAAACTTGCCGCCATATCAAAATCCGGGGGCCGCGCGTGGCGCATATCGTTATCGAAAATTCGACAGATTATTTTTCGGAAAGGTGAATCGAGGCATGAGATGCGGCTGGCATTTTTGAATATCAAATGAATCGGGAAATCAATATCGGAAATTGACGTGGATCACGCGCCGCGAGAATTTCAAGCATCATCCATTCCCGGCGCATGGATTGCCACGGATTCCGCACCGCGCCGCCGACGACACATCGCTTCCCAGCGCAGGCCATTTCCATTTCAGGTTTAATCGCTTGGTCGCGTCGTTGCACCGCACTAGCATGTGGCACATCGACTTCCACCGCGCCGCCTGCGCGTCGCGCACGGCGGCCTCACCGATCCCCGGAGGACAAGCTCATGACCACCCGCTCGCTCGGCAGTTCGGACATTCAGGTTTCCAAGATCTCGTTCGGCGGCAACGTGTTCGGCTGGACCGCGGACGAGGCCACCTCGTTCTCGCTGCTCGACGCGCTCGAGGACACCGGCATCAACTTCATCGACACCGCCGACGTGTACTCGGCGTGGGTGCCCGGCAATCAGGGCGGCGAATCGGAAACCATCATCGGCAAGTGGCTCAAGCGCTCGGGCAAGCGCGACCGCGTGGTGCTGGCCACCAAGGTGGGCCTGCTCGAGGCGCGCGCGGGGCTGTCGCGCGAGAACATCCTGAAGGCCGTGGACGAGTCGCTGCGCCGCCTGCAGACCGATTACATCGATCTCTACTTCTCGCATCGCGACCTGCCCGACACGGCCTCGCAGGAAGAGACGCTCGGCGCCTACCGCACGCTGGTGGATGCCGGCAAGGTGCGCATCGTCGGCGCGTCGAACTTCAGCGGCGCGCGCCTGCGCGAGGCGGCCGAGATCAGCCGCCGCGACGGGCTGCCGGCCTATCAGGTGATCCAGCCCGAGTACAACCTGTACGACCGCGCCGAATACGAGCGCGACCTCGAGCCGGTGGTGAAGGAACTGAAGCTAGGCGTGGTGAACTACTACGCGCTCGCCAGCGGCTTCCTGAGCGGCAAGTACCGCTCGAAGGACGATTTCGCCAAGAGCAAGCGCGGCTCGCGCGTCGAGAAGTACCTGAACCCGCGCGGGCTGCGCATCCTCGATGCGCTCGACGCGGTGGCCAAACGCCACGACAGCACGCCGGCCTCGGTGGCGCTGGCCTGGCAGATCGCGCGGCCCAGCATCACCGCGCCGATCGCGAGCGCGACCACGCTCGACCAGTTGCGGGCGCTCGGCGACGCGCTGCACCTGAAGCTCGCGGCCGAGGACGTGCGCGCGATCGACGAGGCGAGCGCGCCGTAACAAGCGGGCAGGGCTGCCGGCAGGGTCAGGCCGGCAGCTTGCGGAACCCGATCGCGAAGCGGTTCCAGGCGTTGATCGCGCCCACCAGCAGGCTCAGGTCGACCAGTTCCGCGTCGCTGAAGTGCGGGCGCACGGCTTCCCACGCCGCGTCGGGCACGTGATCCTGCGAGACCAGCGTGAGCGCTTCGGTCCATTCGAGCGCGGCGCGCTCGCGCGCCGTGAAGAACGGCGACTCGCGCCACACCACGACCGTGGCGAGCCGGCGCTCGGTCTCGCCGTGCTTGCGCGCATCGGCCACGTGCATGTCCACGCAATAGGCGCAGCCGTTGATCTGCGAGGCGCGCAGCCGCACGAGTTCGAGCAGCGACAGCTCGATGCCGCTGCGCTGGATGTGCGCCTCGAGGCCGAGCATGGCCTTGATCGCGGCGGGGTTGGCTTGATGGAAGTCGAGACGGGAAGACATGGTGGCTCCGTGTGGTGAAGGTTCGGTGCGCGGCTGTGTCGCGCGGCGGACACATCGTAGGGGCGCCATTGGCTATAAAAAATGTCCAATATTTCGTAATTTCAGGTAGCCAATCCGTCTCGTGGGTGTGACGCCGGCATCGCGTCGTCGGGACCGTCGGCACATCGG
Organism: Burkholderia sp.; assembly: GCA_030151225.1. Classification (GTDB taxonomy): domain Bacteria; phylum Pseudomonadota; class Gammaproteobacteria; order Burkholderiales; family Burkholderiaceae; genus Burkholderia. The sequence continues at coordinate 16,584 of JASLEG010000321.1, forward strand.
GCGTCGAGGGGCATGGCGGGCATGGAAGCTGCGCAACGGGCCATCGCTCGGGCGAGGCTCGACGCAAGCGGCCGAGGGCGTTCACACGATGCGCCCGCAACGCCACCGAATCGACGCCGATCTCTCTCGAAAGTGAAACCAATGGACGCCATGCGCCGCAGGATGCGTCGTGCCCGCGCATCGGAATGTGCGTCGTCATCGTTCAGGTGAACGATTCATTGGCCGCGATTGATTCCGGAAAAGGATCTTGCTCGCCGCTCGCCGCGCATGCCGTTGCGGCCAACGCCCGGCGGTTCGCCGATTCGTCGACGAAGCCGGCGCAGGCACGCACGTAGCGCGCTGAATGGCAAGGCCGCTGGAACATTGTGTCCCGACTGTGGCGTTTGATTGCGTGCGGATTTGCGTCCGTCCGTTCTTTGGCTAGAATCGCCCTATCTAAAAAAGGGGCGGTCCGGTCACGATGCATCGTGATGCGTCGCTTGCCGATCGAAGCAACTGGAACTCGATGACAATCCGCCGACACCTTTTCGATACCCGCGCCGTCTCCGTCAGCATCGCCCGCCGGCTCGCGGCAGGGGTGTTGCTGAGCCTGTCGGCGGTGGCGGCACCGGCCGCGCTGGCCGATGGCGCGAGCGATGTCGCGGTGCAGGGCGCCGCCGCGCCGGCCCCGGCAGCGCAGGTGGCCGCTCCCGCCGCCAACGCGCCGCAACCGTCCTTCGCGCTGTATTACGGCAGGAATCCGCCCGTCGAGATGCTGTCCGCCTACGACGCGGCCGTGGTCGAGCCCGACAGCGGCTTCAATCCGCTCGCGCACCGCCTGCCGCACACCACGTGGTTCGCCTACGCGAGCGTGGGCGAGGTGCTGCCGTCGCGCGACTACTACAAGGATCTGCCGAAGTCGTGGTTCGCCGGCAGCAACACCACCTGGGCCTCGCGCGTGATCGATCAGGCGCAGCCGGGCTGGCCCGCGTTCTTCGTCGATCACGTGATCGCGCCGCTCTGGCAGAAGGGCTATCGCGGCTTCTTCCTCGACACGCTCGATTCCTACCAGCTGGCGGCCACCACCGACGATGCGCGTGCGCGCCAGCAGGCCGGCCTGGTGGCCGTGATCCGCGCGATCCGCGCGCGCTATCCCACCGCCAGGCTGATCCTGAACCGCGGCTTCGAGCTGATGCCGCAGGTGCACGACCAGGTGTACGCGGTGGCCTTCGAATCGCTGTATCACGGCTGGAACCAGGGGCAGCAGCGTTACGCGCCGGTGCCGCAGCAGGACCGCGACTGGCTGCTGGGCCAGGCCCGCACGATCCGCTCGCAATACGGCCTGCCGGTGATCTCGATCGACTACTGCGCGCCGGGCGACACCGCCTGCTCGCGCGATTCGATCGACCGCATCCGCGCCGACGGCCTGGTGCCGTACGTGACCGACGGCGCGCTCGTCACGATGGGCGTGGGCGCGGTGCAGCCGATGCGGCGCCGCATCCTGGTGCTGCAGGATCCACCGCCGCGCACCGACCTGAACGTGTCGCCGGGCGTGCGCTATCTGGCCATGCCGCTCAACTACCTCGGCTACCAGGTGGATTACGTGGACGCGCGCGGCGATCTGCCGAGCGGCCCGCTCGGCGACCGCTACGCGGGCGTCGTGCTCTGGCTCAACAACGACGTGCCGCGCGGCGCCGCCTATCGCGCCTGGCTCGAGGCCCAGGTGGACGCGCACATGCCGATCGCCGTGTTCACCTCGTTCGGCACGCAGATGGACGTGCAGCTCGCGCGCAAGCTCGACCTGACGATGGTGGACGGCGCGCCCGACAACAAGCAGCGCCTCGACGTCGAGGCCTACGATCCGAAGCTGATGGGCTTCGAGATGAAGCCCACGCCGGACCCGCGCGACTACACGGCCGTGAAGGCGGGCGCGCACAGCCGCTCGCTGCTGCGCCTGCGCTCGGGCAAGTTCGAGATCGACGCGGCCGCGATCACGCCGTGGGGCGGCTACGTGATGCGTCCGTTCGGCGTGTTCTCGCTGTCGGCCGTCAATCAGGCGCGCTGGGTCACCCAGCCGATCGAATTCCTGCGCGCCGCGCTGCGCCTGCCGGCCGACATGCCGGTGCCCGACACCACCACCGAAAACGGCCGCCGCCTGCTGATGTCGCACATCGACGGCGACGGGTTCGCCTCGCGCGCCGAATTCTCGACGGCGACCGAAAAGAACAGCGACGCCACGCCGCTGTATTCGGGTGACATGCTGTTCCAGCTGCTGCGCGATTCCGGCATGCCCACCACCGTGTCGCTGATCGAGGGCGAGGTGACCGACGCCGGCCCGTTTCGCGCGTTCGCCGCGCACCTGCGCACGATCGGCCGCAAGCTCTTCGAGCTGCCGAACGTGGAGGTGGCCACCCATACCTACACGCACCCGCTGCAGTGGATGCGCGTGACGGGCCTGGGCGTGTCCGACGACGACGCGCCGGCCGAGGGCGCCGGCGACGACAACAACCGCAGCGGCCTGTCGATCAACATCCCCGGCTACAGGTTCAGCATCGACCGCGAGATCGGCGGCTCGATCTCCTACATCGACACCAACATCGCGCCGAAGGACAAGCCCGTGAAGATGGTGCTGTGGAGCGGCGACTGCCAGGTGCCGGCACCGGTGCTGAAGGCCGCGTACCAGGCCGGCGTGCTGAACCTGAACGGCGGCGACACGGTGATCACCAAGAGCTATCCGAGCTGGACCGGCATCGCGCCGCTCGGCGTGATGAAGGACGGCTACTACCAGGTGTTCGCGCCGAACCAGAACGAGGAGCTCTACACCGACCTCTGGCACGGCCCGTTCTACGGCTTCTCGCGCGTGCTCGAAACCTTCGCGCTGACCGACGCGCCGATCCGCTTCAAGCCGATGGACATCTACTACCACATGTTCTCGGGCACCAAGCTGGCCGGCATCAAGGCGCTGCAGGAGGTGTTCAAGGCCGTGCTGGCGCAGCCGGTCACGCCGGTGTTCACCTCGTCCTACGCGGCCAAGGTGCTCGATTCGCTCGACATGAGCATCGTGCGCGACGGCAACACCTGGGTGGTGCGCGACGCGGGCCAGCTGCGCACCGTGCGCCTGCCGGCGGGCCAGGCGCCCGACATGCGCACCGCCGTGGGCGTGGCGGGCTGGCTGCCGGGCCCCGGCGGCACCTACGTGCATCTGGGCGCGAGCGAGGCGCGCTTCAGCGTGATCGACGCCGCCCGCGCGCCGCGCGTGCCGTATCTGGCCGAGGCCAACGGCCAGCTCTCGAATTTCCGGCGCGGCCCGAACGGCTTCTCGTTCGACCTGCATTCGCTGATCGCCCCGCAGTTCCGCCTGGCCAATGCCGGCGCCTGCCGCGTGACCCGCCAACCCGTTTCTTCCGCACCCTCGAGCCTGCATGTTGACGTCGCCTGCGACCTCTGAGCGCCAGCGGTTCTTTCCGCTGCCCGTCGTTCTCGTCCTCGGCGCCCTGATCGGCGCGATGCTCGTGCTCGCCTATCCGCGCGGCAAGCTCGACGCGCGCGTGCTGGCCGGCACCGACAGCCTGTCGATCGCGTACCTGGAAGCGTGGCTGCGGATCCAGCCCGACAACGCCGACGTGCAGACCGCGCTGACCCGTGCCTACCTGCGCGGCGGCCGCAGCGCCGACGTGACGCGCATGATCGACCGGCTCGACGCCTCCGCCGATCCGGCCGCGCGCCAGAACGCGCTGGCGATCCGCATCTCGATCGCGCAGCGCAACCTCTATTCGCTGAAGCCGAACGACCCGGCCCGCCCGGCGCGGATCCGCGAGCTCGACGCGCTGCTCGCGCAGGCCGTGGATCGGCCCTGGGACCTCGACGCGCTGACCGCGCTCGCGCGTCAGGCGCGCGGCCTCGGCGACAACCCGCTGGCCGGCCGCTATTACGCCGAACTCGCCAAACGCGATCCGGCGCACTCGGATGCCTGGCTCGCCGAACTGGCGGCCACCCACCTCGGCGGCCAGAACTACCAGCAGGCGGCCGATGCCTGGTTCGCCGTGCAGGCCCGCGCCACCACGCGCGCGGCGCGCCGCGACGCGTTCATCTCGGGCGTGAAGGCACTGCAGTCGGGCAACCGGATGACACAGGCGATGACGGCCGCGCAGGCGCACGTCGGCGACCTGATCGACGATCCGGACACGCTGCGCTTCCTGTCGAACACCGCGCTCGCGGCAGGCCGCCCCGATCTGGCCGCGCAATACGTGCGGCGCCTGCTGCAGGTGATCAGCGATGCCGGCCATCCGGGCGGCAGCGGCGACACGATGGGGCCGACGCTCGCGCTCGGCCGCGAGCCGGAGGCACCGTCGCGCAGGGGCGGCGGCCTGCGCCGCGTGTCGCTGAAGGGCGACGCGCGTGCCGCCGCGCCCGAAGGCGTGCTGATCGAACACCGCAACGCGCAGGGCGTGTGGCTGCGCGCGGCCTGGCTGCGTGCGGCGCCGCGCCGTGCGCTGCCGATCCGCGATGCCGCCGCGCGTGCCGACGACATCGTGCACGTGGTGCGTGTCGCGGGCGTGGCCGCCAACGGCAAGGTGGCGACCGGCGCGATCGCGGGCAGCGAATCGAGCGCCGCGCCGGCCGCGGTACCGTCCACCGCGGCGACTGCCTCGAGCACCGCGCCGGCCAGCGCCGACGCGGGCAGGCCGAAGGCCGGCGAATCCGATTTCGACCTCGCCTATCGCGTGTTCCTGGCCGCCGGCGACGTGGCCAGCGCCGAGCGCGTGGCGCGTCAGGCGCTCGACCGCGATCCGAACTCCGCGACCTGGCACGAGCGCCTCGCGCAGGTGGCCGAGTGGAACCACCATCCCGACGTGGCGCTGGCCAACTATCTGGCGCTCGCGCAGTCGCGCGGCGACGCGCGCGCGTGGCAGCAGATCGCGCGCCTCGCGCCGGGCCTGAACGACCAGCGCGCGATGCTGCTGCTGACGCTGCATCAGGCCGACGCGAACCCCGGCGACATCAGGCGCGTCGACGCGGCCGTGGCCGCCTACGAACTGAATGCCGACCCCGACGGCGCGCTGCGCTTTCTACAGGCGCGCTTCACCGGCCCGATCGGTCGGCAGGTGCGCGAGCGCTATGCCCGCGAGGCCGAGCGCAAGGGCGACGACGATCTCGCGCTGCGCACCTGGCAGGATCTCGAGCGCGACTACGGCCCGAACGCCGGCTACGGCCTGAAGATCGCCACCATGCTGTACACGCGCACCCGCTTCGACGCGGCGCTGGCCGCGATGAACGAGGCCAGGCGCGGCGCGAAGCCGGCCGACGAGGATTTCTGGCGCTTCATGGCGCTGCTCGGTTCCACCACGCAGCAGCCGGGCGACACCAGACAGGGCTACCGCGAACTGCTGGCGGGCGGCAAGGCCAATCGCGACGATCTCGAATCGATGATCGGCTTCTTCGACGATTCGCCGCTCGACGCCGCGCGCCTGGCCGAATACGGCTATCGCCAGAGCGGCAACGTGCGCATGCTCACGCAGGCGATCTACTACTACGAGCGCGCCCACGCGCGCGGCCGCATCGGGCCGCTGCTGGCCTCGCTGTCGGCCGATCAGCTCGCGCAGGCCGAGCAGAACGCGCCGTTCCTGCTGGCGCGCGCGCAGTACGAACGCGACGTCGGCCACCAGAACGACGTGGCGCGCGACGTGCAGCGCGCGCTCGCGATCTCGCCGGACAGCACCGAGGCGCAGGTCACCTGGCTCTGGTACCTGAACGATCGCGGCACCGAGGCCCAGCTGCGCGACACGATGCGCGCCTATTCGACGCGTGCCGAAACCGACGCGCCGCTGTGGCCGCCGATGATCGCCGCCGCGCTGCGGATCGGCGACGGCCGCCAGGCGCTGCACTATCTGCGCAAGCAGGCCGACGCGAATCGCCAGGACCCGCTCTGGCGCCTGACCTTCGCCGATGCGCTGGAGCTCGAGGGCCGCGCCGACGAGGCCTGGCAACTGCGCCGCTCCACCTGGGTGGATCTCGCGCGCCGTCGCGGCAACCCGAACGCCGCGCCGCTGCCGCAAGCCGAGCGCGAGGATCTGGCCGGCCGCTTCGTGTCCCTGACCACCCAGTTCGGCACCGGCGACACCTCGCGCGCCGTGCTGATCCAGATGCTGCGTGCCGACGTGGCCGGCGACGACGCCGCCCAGGGCACGCCGTACCCGTCGCAGCTCGGCGATTTCGCCATGCTGCCGCCGGCCAGGCAGCAGGAGATCCAGCGCCAGCAGCACGTGGTGTCGGCCATCGCGCGCGAGGCCGCCGTGTCGTGGGCGCAGGCGCAGGGCGAGCAGGATCTCGAGCACGCCTGGCTCACCAGGCTGTTCATCGACCGCAACAGCCGCCCCGTGTACGCCGAGGCGCAGCTCGCGATCGACGAGGGCGACGTCGACACGCTGAACCGCCTGCTCGACACGCTGCCCGACCTGATCCCGCGCCAGAACCGCGTGGACGCGCAGGTGCTGACGGGCCGCCTGACCGATGCGCAGTCGAGCGCGTACCAGTCGCTGGTCGCCACGCCGAACGACGACGTGATGCAGCAGCAACTGCGCGACACGACGATGAAGAGCGCGCAGTCGGTGGACGTCTCCACGCGCTACAGCAACCAGGGCTCGCTGCGCTACAACGAGCAGAGCGCCTCGGTGGGCACGCGCCTGACCGACACGCAGAGCGTGCGCCTGGGCTACCGCCAGCGCGAGCAGTCGAGCGACGCGGCCACGCTGCCGAACATCCCGTCGCAGGACCGCGTGCTCGAGGCGATGTACCGGCACAGCGGCCAGGACGACGAGGAAACCGTCACGGTGGGGCGCCGCGAGGCGCTGCGCAACATCACCACCGCGCGCGTGGACGGCAAGGCCCGCATCAACTCGAAGCTGACGCTGACCTACGCGGTGGGCTACAACCAGGCCGCCACGGAAAGCACCCAGCTGACGGTGGGCGGTGTGAAGGACATCGCGTCGGTGGGCCTGAACTACCAGCTCGATCGCCACTGGTTCGGCGCGGGCCGCTACGAATATGCGCGCTTCCACGGCCAGGACCGCACCTTCCTCGGCGACGGTCACCTGGTGGAGCTGACGGCCGGCTACAAGATCAAGGCCGACTACCCCGACTACACGATCCGCGCGGTGTTCACGCACGGTCAGTACAGCACCGCCAACACGGCGCTGAGCGGGCGGCTGGCGCAGATCCTGCCGGACGGCACGCCGGCCACCGCCGCGGGCTACATGCCGCAGACCTTCACGCAGGGCGCGCTGCTGTTCTCGTTCGGCGACGACCTGCCGGAAACCTATTCGAAGGGCTGGCGGCCGATGTTCTCGGCCGGCCCGGTGCGCGACTCGCGCGCGGGCTGGACCGGCCAGGTCGAGCTCGGGCTCGCGGGCAGCGTGTTCGGCGGCGACCAGGCGTTGCTGTACGGGCTGTATCAAGGGGCGTCGTCGAACAGTTCGACGTCCGTGAAGGAAATCGGCGCGCGATATCGCTGGCTGTACTGACTTGCAAATTGAGGAGAAACGCATGAACACGAACCACGCATCGCGGCGCTTCCGGGTGGCCGCGCTCGCCTGTGCGGCCACGCTCGCGGTTGCCGCGCTGGGCGGCTGCGCCGTCGTCGATCGCAGCGCGGCGGTGCCCGCCTCGAAGGGCGACACCTGGACGGTCCTGCCGATCGCGAACCACACCGAGACGCCGCAGGCCGGCCAGCGTGCGGGCTCGATCGCGCAGAGCCTGCTGCGCACCTACGGCTATCAGAACGTGATGGTCTATCCGGGCGGCAACGACGACGAGACGCTGTTCGATCCGGCCAAGCCCGACGCGCAGCAGAATGCGCTGAACTGGGCGCGCCAGCAGAACGTGCGCTTCGCGCTGTCCGGCTCGGTCAACGAATGGCGCTACAAGGTCGGCGTGGACGGCGAGCCGGCCGTGGGCCTCACCTTCGACGTGATCGACGTGCAGAGCGGCAAGATCGTCTGGACCAGCACCGGCAGCCGCACCGGCTGGAGCCGCGATGCCGTGTCGGGCGTGGCGCAGAAGCTCGAACGCGACCTGCTCGCGCCGCTCTCGCGCTGATTCGAGGGGTGACGCGGACGTGACGAACGCAAAGGCGGGTGCGATGCATCCGGCATCGACATCATCGATCGGGCGGTGGGTATGAAAACGCATGTAACGGGCACGGGCAAGGGTGGGCGCACCGTGCGCGCCACCGGCGCGGCCGCATGGTGGAGCACGCTGATCGCGCCGCCCGACGGCACCGCGCGGCGGCGCACGATCGCGCTGGTCGAGACGCTCGTCGCCACGGTGATCGTGATCGGCCTGTGCCGCGCCTTCTCGGCCGACGATCCGCTGCTGATCCACAGCGGTTTCGGCTGGATCTGGCTGCTGCCGGCCGTGATCGCGCTGCGCTACGGCTCGGTGTCGGGGCTCGTGTCGGGCATCGTGGTGCTGATCGCCTGGTATCTGCTGTATCCGCAGATCTCGGTGGCGGTCAATCCGGCCGCGATCTCGAACGCGGCCAGCGGTGCCGCCGTGTTCGCCGGCGACGCCACGCATTCGCGGCCGTTCCCGGTGGGCTTCTTCTTCGGCGGCTTCTTCCTGACGCTGCTGACCGGCCAGTTCGGCGACATCTGGATGTCGCGGCTGCGGCAGAACCGCATCGCCAACGATTACCTGTCCGAGCGCCTGTCGATCCTCACCCGCAACCAGTTCCTGCTGCGGCTCTCGCACGAGCGCCTCGAACAGGATCTGCTGAGCCGCCCGGCCACGCTGCGCGATTCGCTCGCGCGGCTGCGCGCGGTAGTGTTCGACCAGGTGCCGACGGCGGCCGAGCAGGGCAGTGTGCCGCTGCGCGGCGCGCAGGCCTTCCTCGATGCCGCGGCGCAGGCCGTGCAGCTCGAGGTGGCCAGCGTGCACGCCTGGCGCCACGGCGGCCCGGCCGCCGAGATCGCCGCATCGGTGGGCGGGGCACGCGAGCTCGACGCGCACGATCCGATGGTGCGCGAGGCGATCGACACGCGCCATCTGGTGCACGTGGACGCGCAGGCGCATGCCACGCCGGCCAGCATCGGCAGCCGCTACCTGGCCTGCGTGCCGCTGCTCGACGTGAAGGGCGAGCCGGTGGGCGTGGTGGCGATCGAGCGCATGCCGTTCCTCGCGCTCACGCGCGACAACCTGCAGTTCCTGCTGGTGCTGTGCAACTTCTACGCCGACGGCGTGCGCCACGCGGAAGTCACGCGCGAGATGCTGACGGCATTCCCCGAGTGCCCGCAGCGCTTCGCGCTCGACTACGCGCGCCTCGTGCATCTGCGCCGCGACTCGCGCGTGCTGTCGTCGGTCGTCACGCTGGTGTTCGACGACGACGAGCGCGGCACCACGCTGTTCGATCACGTGGTGCGCACGCGCCGTTCGCTGGACTCGCAGTGGCAGATCGTCGGCAACGGCCGGCGCGCCGTGCTGACGCTGATGCCGCTGTCGGGCGAGAGCGGCGTGGACGGTTATCTGATGCGCATCGAGGACAATCTGCGCGCGCAGTTCGGCGTCGATTTCGAGGGCGCGCACGTGGCCGTGTATTCGATGAACGTGCCGGCCGACGATGCGATGCGGCCGCTCGTCAAGCTGATGGAGCATTGCGGTGTCGCCGGCTGATCCGCTCCGCCCCGCCACCGCGCCGGTGCCGCGTGATGCGCGCTCGGGCCGCCTCGGCGCCGTGCTGGCGGTGATCGCGCTGGCGATCGCCGTGGTGCTGCAGATCGGCGCGGCCCTGCTCACGCAGCGCAGCGCCGCCGACACCTCCTCGCTGCTGTTCGGCGGCCAGCCGATCGACCCCGTGGTGGTGGCCGCCGCGAGCCACGTCAACACGCCGCTGTTCGCGCTGTGCCTGCTGATCCAGCTGATCGCCTCGGTGTTCGCCACCGCCGGCGAGGCGCGCCTGCTGCCGCGCCGGCTGCGTCCGGCCACCTGGCGCGGGCGGGTGCTGCTCGGCTTCCTCAATTTCGCGGTGCCGTTCGGCGGCATCCTGTGCACGCTCGGCGCGTTCGCGCTGTCGCGCATGCTGCCGACCAATCGCGCGATCCTGCCGGTCACCGCCGTGGAGGAGCCGCAGTTCGAGGAATACCTGATCGGTTCGGTGTCCTACGGGCGCGGCGCGCGCCTGAAGGCCGAGCTGCGCAATGCCGACGCGAGCGTGGATTTCCGCATGACCGCGCTGCTCGCGATGCAGTCGCTGCCGGTGCGCACGGTGTCGCCGATCCTGCAGGAGATGCTGGCCGATCCGCTCGACGACATCCGCCTGCTCGCCTACGGCAGCCTCGAGAGCAAGGAAAAGGCGCTGACCCACCGCATCACGGCCGAGCGCAGCGCGCTCGACGCGGCGGCCGCCGACGGGCGCGATCCGCAAGCGCACGCGCGCCATCTGAAGACGCTGGCCGAGCTGTACGGCGAGCTGATCTACCAGCAGCTGGTGACCGGCGACGTGTTCGACAACGCGATCGCCCAGGCCGAGCACTTCGCCGAGGCCGCGCTCGCGATGGCGCCGACCGACGCCTCGCTGTGGCGCCTGCGCGGCCGGCTCGCGCTGCTGCGCCGCGATTTCGACACGGCCGACGCGATGCTGCAGCACGCGATCGACAGCGGCTTCCCGCGCGACCGCATGCTGCCGTATCTGGCCGAGGCCGCGTACGGCCGCCGCGACTTCATGCGCGTGCGCAGCCTGCTGGGCGCGATGGACCGCCACGCGGTCACGCCCACGCTGCAGGCCGCGCTCGATTTCTGGCAGCCCGAGCTGGCCGTACCCGCTTCCAGCGGCATCCGCGAATGAGTTCCACCATGACGACACCGTCCACCGCCGCGCTGCCGAGCGCCACCTCCGCCGACGTGCTGCTGCTGCTCGAGGGCACCTTTCCGTACGTGAGCGGCGGCGTGTCGAGCTGGGTCAACCAGATGATCCGCGCGTTCCCCGAGCACAGCTTCGCGCTGTGCTTTCTCGGCAGCCGCCCGCAGGACTATGTCAAGCAGCATTACGTGCTGCCCGACAACGTCGTGCATCTGGAGAACCACTACCTGTACGACTTCGCGCCGCCGCCGATGATCCGCAAGCAGGGCGGCGACGTCGAGGCCTTCGAGCGCTCGGCGAAGCTGCACGAGAGCATGCGCAATCCGGCCATGCGCGAGGTGGGCGGACAACTGCTCAGGCAGATGCTGTCCGACCTGAAGCCGGGCGGCGCGCTCGGCGAGGACGCGTTCCTCTACTCGAAGCAGGCCTGGGATTACCTGACCGACCAGTACCGCAAGCACTGTACCGACCCGTCCTTCGTCGACTACTTCTGGACCGTGCGCATCATGCACAAGCCGCTGTGGCAGCTCGCGCGCATCGCCGAGGGGCTGCCGGCGGCCAAGGTGCTGCACACCGTGTCGACCGGCTACGCCGGCTTCCTGGGCGCGCTCGCGCATCACCGCACGGGCCGCCCGCTGCTGGTGTCTGAACACGGCATCTACACCAAGGAACGCAAGATCGACCTGTTCCAGAGCGAGTGGATCCGCGACAACCGCAGCATCTTCGAGCGCGACGTGTCCCAGGTCGGCTACTTCCGCGACCTGTGGGTGCGCTTCTTCCAGGCGCTCGGGCGCGCCTGCTACGACGCGTCGAGCGACATCATCGCGCTGTACGAGGGCAACCGGCAGCGCCAGATCCTCGACGGCGCGCCGGCCGAGCGCACCGGCACGATCCCGAACGGCGTGAACCTCGCGCGCCTCGCGCCGCTGCGCGAGAAGCGCACGGCCACGGTGCCGAAGACGCTGTGCCTGATTGGCCGGGTGGTGCCGATCAAGGACATCAAGACCTTCATCCGCGCCATGCTCACGGTGCTGCGCCGCATGCCCGACGCCGAGGCCTGGATCGCCGGCCCCGAGGACGAGGACATGGCCTACGCCGAGGAATGCCGCGCGCTGGTGGACAGCCTGGGCCTGAAGGACAAGGTGAAGTTCCTCGGCTTCCAGAAGATCGACGAGCTGCTGCCCAAGTGCGGGCTGCTGGTGCTCAGCTCGATCTCCGAGGCGCTGCCGCTGGTGGTGCTCGAGGGCTTCGCGGCCGGCGTGCCGTCGGTCACCACCGACGTGGGCTCGTGCCGCCAGCTGATCGAGGGCCTGCCCGGCGAGGACGCCGCGCTCGGCACGGCCGGCCGGGTGGTGCAGATCGCCGATCCGCGCGCGCTGGCCGAGGCCGCGATCGACCTGCTCGACGACGACAACTGGCACGCCGCGCAACGCGCCGGCGTGGCCCGCGTCGAGCGCTATTACACGCAGGACCAGATGATCGATTCGTATCGCACGCTGTACGGCCGCCTGATCGACGCGAAGTCGCAGGCGCCCACCGACGGCGGGCCGATGGCCTGCCCGATGCACTGAAGGGAGGGCGCGAATCATGGCAGGGATCGGATTCGAACTGCGCAAGATGCTCCGTCGCAACACGCTGACGGGGCTGATGCAGGCCTATACCTACGCGGGCCTGATCGGCGCGGGCCCGTGGGTGCTGTCGATCGTGGGGATCCTGCTGATCGGCGTGCTCAGCGTGCCGTTCGTGGAGCCGAACGGGCTGGTCACGCAGTTCCAGGTGTCGGTCACCTACCTGATCGCCGTGTCGCTGGTGCTGACCGGCCCGCTGCAGCTCTGGTACACGCGCTTCACCTCGGACCGCCTGTTCGAGAAGCGCCGCGACCTGGTGCTGCCGAACTTCCATGCGGTGATGCTGGTGGTGACGGTGGCCTCGGCCGTGATCGGCGCGCTGGTCACGCTGTTCGCGTTCGGCGGGCAGACGGCCGGTTACCGGCTGCTGATGCTGGCCGGCTTCGTGGTGATGGGCGACATCTGGATCGCCACGATCTTCCTGTCGGGCATGAAGCGCTACGTGGCGATCATCGTGGTGTTCTTCGTGGGCTATGCCGTGACCACGGTGGCCGCGCTGGCGCTGAACCGCTTCGGGCTGACCGGGCTGCTGGGTGGCTTCGTGATCGGCCAGGCGCTGCTGCTGTGCGGGCTGCTCGGCCTGATCTACCGCGACTTCGAGAGCGACCGCTTCATCTCGTTCGAGATCTTCGAGAAGCGCTACCGCTATCCGTCGCTGATGCTGATCGGCTTCCTGTACAACCTCGGCATCTGGATCGACAAGTTCATGTTCTGGTATTCGGCGGGCACCGGCCAGCCGGTGATCGGGCCGCTGCGCGCGTCGATCATCTACGACATTCCCGTGTTCCTCGCGTATCTGGCGATCATCCCGGGCATGGCCGTGTTCCTGCTGCGCATCGAGACCGACTTCGTGGAGTATTACGACGCGTTCTACGACGCGGTGCGCGAGGGCGCCTCGCTGCAGCACATCGAGCGCATGCAGCGCGCGATGGTGGAGGCGTTGCGCGAGGGCGTGTGGGAAATCCTGAAGATCCAGGGCATGGCCGCGCTGCTCCTGTTCGCGGCGGCGCCCACGCTGCTGACCTGGCTGCACATCCCGACGCTGTATCTGCCGCTGCTCTACATCGACGTGATCGCGGCCAGCATGCAGGTGGTGTTCATGGGCATCATCAACGTGTTCTTCTACCTCGACAAGCGGCGCATCGTGCTGTGGCTGGTGGGCGGCTTCGTGGGGCTGAACGTGGTGCTGACGGCGATCACGCTGAACGCGAGCCCGGCCACCTACGGCTACGGCTTCGCCGGCGCGCTGTTCGTGGTGATGCTGTCGAGCCTGTACTGGCTCGATCGCAAGCTCGAGACGCTCGAATACGAGACCTTCATGCTGCAGTGATGGGCTGAACGGGACGATACGAAGAAGGCCGGGACGAACCCGGCCTTCTTCGTTTACGGCTTCGGTGACGCGTTCATTCTTCCGCGCCGATGCGGTGGAAGGTGGCCAGCGAGACCACGCGGTCCGCGCCGAGCTGCAGCACCGCGCGATGGCCGTCGCGCACGATTTCATATGCGCAGGTGGCGCCGTCCTGGCCCAGCACGCCGTGCTCGACGTGCACGTGGGCGAGGAAGGCGGAGGCTTCGGCCAGATAGCGCTCCACGAGGCGCCGGGCTTGCTCGCCGTGCTCGTTGCGGTAATCGGTGTGGCGCACGATCTGCTGCACGGCGCGCGTGAGCCGCGCGAAGCCGAGCGCGTGGCCGCTCGCGATCCAGTCGCGCACGACGTGGCCGACCTCGCTCGGCGCCGGCAACTCCGCCACCTGCGGGCAGAACAGCGCGGCGTACAGCACCGGACGCAGCTGATGGAGCGCCGCCTGGGCGGCCTCGCGACGCGCGCCGGCGTGCGCGGCCGCGTGGCTCGCGAGCCGCTCGGTGCAGTCGAGGTAGAGGCGGAAGGTGTCGCAGAACTCCTGCACGGTGCGCGCGGCGTCGAGCGCGAACGCGGCCGCCTCGTGCTGCAGGTATTCCGTGTGGGCCGCCACCTCGGGCAGGCTCGCGAGGGCGGCCAGCGACAGGCGGGCGTCGAGATCGGCGGCCTGGAACAGCGGCGCGTCGCTCACGCCGAGCTGCGCGACGAACTCCATGCCGGCGGTCAGTTCGCGTTGCGTGAGCAGGTGGTGGGCCGCCAGCACGGCACGGGCGCGCTCGCGCGTGGCACCGCTCGCGTCGCCACCCTCGACGGCCGCGAGCGTGCGCAGATCCTCGACATTCAACGTCAGCAGCTTGACCGGGCTCACCAGCAGCGCGAGCCTGGGCAACAGTGCGTACGGCGACACGTGCAGACCCTGCTGCACGGCGGCCAGCAGTTGCGTTTCATCGGCGAACTGCAGCGAGCGCGCGTGGGGTTGCGCGGCCCAGTCGATCCATTCGACGCCGTCCTCGATGAAGGCGAGGGCGAGCTGGCTGCGTTCGGTCAGATCGGTGGCACGGTGCACGGCGCGGCCGGCGACGGCGAGACTCATGTTCGGGCTCCTGCTGCGGATGGGGGACGAGGCGGCTGCGATGCCGCGTGGCGTTCAGATGCCGTGGGTGGGCGAGCCGTTCGGGATGCTCGTGGTGGCGGTATCGATCGAGTACAGCGTGGCCACGCCCATCACGGTGGCCGCCTGCGCGGTGATGTTGTTCTGCTGCTGGGCGATGGTGGCGTTGTGCGCGGCGTTCGCGAGTGCCTGGGCGGTGGCCTGGTACAGGTTGGCCATCGCCATGGCCGGCGCGTCGCCGAGTACCTTCGTGTTGGCCTGCGTGACCGAATCGGTGATCTGGCTGTTGACGGCGGTGGGAAAGGCCATGGTCGCTCCTGGGGTGAGGGATGCGCGCACATGGTGGCACGGCGCCGCCCGGCGCGCCACTGGATTCGTGCGAGGATTCGATGGCGCCGCTCGGGCCGTCGCGGGGGCCGTCCCCGCGCCCGGTTCAGCGCTCGCTGCCGCCCTTGCGCTGGCGCTTGGTCGCGTACATCTCCTGATCGGCGTGATCGATCAGCCCGGTCATTTCCACGCCGTCGTCGGGCAGGATCGCGATGCCCACGCTGATGCCGAGGTCGAGCTGCTGTCCCTCGAACTCGAACGGCTCGGCCACCGTTTCCGTCACGCGTTCGCGCTGCCGCTCGGCGTCCTCGCGGCCGTCGATGCCGGGCAGGATCACGCCGAATTCGTCGCCGCCGAGCCGCGCCACGGTATCCGAGCGGCGCACCGAACGCGCGATGCGCTGCGCCGCCTCGCGGATCGCCGCGTCGCCGGCGCGGTGGCCGTAGTGATCGTTGATCGGCTTCAGGCCGTCCAGATCGAGATTGAGAATGCCGAGCGCGCCGGGCGTGTGCTGCGCCACGTGCACGGCCTGGCGCAGGCGGTCGTAGAACAGCGCGCGGTTCGGCAGGCCGGTGAGCGCGTCGTGGGTGGCGCGCAGGTACAGCTCGTTGGTCTCGCTGCGCGCGGCATGGAACATCGCCGCGGCGATCAGTTCGGACATCAGCCTGAGCACCTGGATATCGGCCTCGCCGAACTTGCCGACCTCGGGCGACATCACCTTCAGCACGCCCACCGTGGTGTCGAGGTGGCGCAGCGGCGTGACCAGCATCGAGCGCAGGCCCACCCGGCGGCACGCCTCGCGGTCCACGCGATCGTCGGTCTCGGAATCGATGCAGCAGAGGATCTCGCCGGTCTGCACGCACAGGCCCGACAGGCTGCCGGCGCGCTTCAGGCGCATGCCGAGCAGGTTGCCGGCCATGCCGGCCGCGGCGCGGTACACCATGTCGTCCTGCTCGGCGAGCTCCACCACGGCGCTGGCCGCGTGCGTGAGATGGCGGCCGCGTTCGGCCACGTAGGCCATCACGCCGCCGAGGTCGAGGCCGAGCTTGGCGATCTCCGTCTGCGCGTGGACGATTTCGAGCAGGGTTTCGGCGGAGGGGGCGGAAGAGGGCGGCTGAAGCGACACGGGAGCGTCCTGCACGAGGATGTCTGCGCCGCGGCCGGGATGCGGCGCGCGGCAGGCATCGGATGGAACCGGTTCGATCACGACGGCCACCTTGTCACGCCGGATCCGCATCGTTTGCTGCGTTGCCGGCGTTCGCACGGGGCCGCGCTTGGCTCGCAGCATAATGCAAATCCGGGCGTTTCGGCGCACTGCCGCGGTGCGCCGGCGGGCTTTTTTTCGCGGCGACTTCGTCTGACCTTCAGCGCCGCAGGATCGATGCGAGCGCAGCCATCGCCGTGTCGATGCGGGCGGTGTCGATGCCGCCGTAGCCGAACAGAATGCCGGGGCGCGGCGCGCTCTCGGCATGGAACGCCGACAGCCCGATCAGCGCGATCGAGGCGTCGCGCGCGGCGGCCAGCAGCCGGGCCTCGTCCACGCGTGCGCGGAACGGCGCGGCCAGGTGGATGCCGGCCGCCGCCGGCACCGGCGCGAACCACGGCGCGAGTTCGCCGTCGAGCCAGGCGGCGATGTGCCGGCGGCGCTGGCCGTATTCGCGCGCCATGCGGCGCAGGTGGCGGCCGAACGCGCCGTCCAGCATGAAGTGGGCGAGCGCGGCCTGCATCAGCGTGCCCGAATGCCAGTCGGCGATCTGCCGGACCTTCAGCAGCGGTGCGGCCAGCGCGCGCGGCGCGATCGCATAGCCGATCCGCAGTTCGGGAAACAGCGTCTTGGAGAAGGTGCCCACGTAGGCCACGCGGTCCTCGCGGTCGAGGCTCTTGAGCGGCTCGAGCGGGCGCCCGTCGAAACGGAATTCGCAGTCGTAGTCGTCCTCGATGATCAGGGCGCGCCGGCGCTTCGCCCAGTCGAGCAGCGCCACGCGGCGCTCGAGGCTCATCGGCATGCCGAGCGGGAACTGGTGCGACGGCGTGGCGTAGACGAAGCGCGCGGCGTCGGGCAGCCGCTCCACGAGCAGCCCGTGCGCATCCACCGGCACGCCCGCCACCGTCGCGCCGAGCGCCTCGAAGGCCGCGCGCGCCGGCGGGTAGCCGGGCTCCTCGACGGCCACCACGTCGCCGGGGCCCACCAGCACGCGTGCCAGCAGATCGAGCGCCTGCTGCGCGCCGTTGGTCACCACCACGTCCTGCCAGTTGCACGCGATCGCGCGGCTGAAGCCCAGGTGGCGCGCGATCGCCGCGCGCAGGTTCGGGTCGCCGGCCGCGTCACCATATTCGCCGTTGCCGCGCGACTGGGTGCGGATCGCGTGGTTCAGCGCGCGGCGCCAGTCGCCCCACGGAAAGCGCGTCTTGTCGGTCACCCCGCCGCGGAAATCGAAGGCGAGCGGCGGCGTGGCGATCGGCATCGCGAGGTCGACGGGCACGCGCGACCAGACCTCGTGGGCGCGGCTCGGCACGTGGCTGGCGTCGTTCGGGTCGAGGGTGTCGTCGGATTCGGGCGGCGGGGTAGGCGGGGGCGGCGGCGCGTTGCCGGCCTGCGCCGCGGCGAAACCGTCGGCCACGAAGGTGCCGTGGCCGACGCGCGTGCTCAGATAGCCTTCGCTGGCCAGCCGCTCGAACACGTCGAGCGTGGTCTTTCTCGACACGCCGAGCTGGCGCGCCAGATCGCGGGTGGACGGCAGGCGCGTGCCGGCCTCGAGGCGACCGCCCACGATCGCCGCGTGCAACTGGCGGTAGAGCTGGCCGGCGAGATCGCGCCGGCCGTGCAGGCTGAGCTGGATGTCCAAGCGCGGCGATCCTGATGGCGGGAGAACGGCAGCATTCTGGCACGGCCCGGGCGGCCGCGGCCGCGCACCTTCACAGCACGTTCAGCATCGCCAGCGCGGTTTCCTGCAGCGGCGGCAGCACGCGCGCGAGCGCCGCCTCCGCCGATTCGTTGCCCATCGGCATGTTGGTGCTCAGCGCGGCCACCACGTCGCCCTGGCGGTTCTTCAGCGGCACGGCGATGCCGCGCACGCCCACCTGCAGCTGCTGCTCGATCAGCGCGTAGCCGTCGTCGCGCGCCTGCTCGATCTTCTGCTGCAGGCGCTGCTTGTTGGTCAGCGTGTGCGGCGTGTAGGGCGGCAGCTCGGTGGCGTCGAGCCAGGCGGCCACCTCGTCGGCATCGGGGCGGTGCGCGAGCAGCACCACGCCGGCCGAGGCGAGCGGCGCCGGCACGCGCGCGCCCAGCACGAAGCCGGTGGTCATCACGCGCGACACGCCGTTGCGCGCGATCACCACCAGCTCCCAGTCGTCGAGCACGCTGACGTAGGCCGATTCGTTGAGCGTCGCGCTCAGTTGCTGCAGATACGGCAGCACGGTGCGCGGCAGCCGCGCCGAGTCGAAATAGGACCAGCCCACGCGCAGCACGCGCGGCGTGAGGCCGTAGAGGCGGCCGTCGGTGTACACGTAGCCGAGCGATTCGAGCGTGAGCAGGTAGCGGCGCGCGGCGGTGCGCGTGAGGCCGGTGCGCGCGGCGGCCTGGGTGGGCGTCATGCGCGCGTGTTCGCTGTCGAACGCCTCGAGGATCATCAGGCCTTTTTCGAGGCCGGCGATCCAGTCGCGCTTGTCGAGGGGAGCTTTCTTCATGGCGGTGCGAAATGGAAAACGGCGGCCGCCGCCTTGCGAGGCGCGGGCCGCCGCAGCGTCGAGCCCGGGGGCTCAGGCCGCGCGCATGCGCGCCGCGACGATCACCGAGATCAGGCAGCCGATCGCCAGATAGCCGGCCACGAGGTGCCACGTGCCGCCGCCCAGGCTCACCAGTGCCACGGCGATGAAGGGCGTGAAGCCGCCGCCCACCACGCTCGCGAACTGGTAGCCGACGCCCGCGCCGCTGTAGCGGTATTCGGCGCCGAACAGCTCGGTGAACAGCGGCTGCTGCACGCTCACCACCATGTCGTGCGCGGCGTTGGCCAGCATCACCGCGAAGATCACGATCCACACCGTGGCACGCGCTTCCAGCGCCACGAAGAACGGTACGGCCGAGGCCAGCCCGATCAGCGCGCCGATGATGTAGATGCGGCGCAGGCCGAAGCGGTCGGCGAGCCAGGCGAAGCAGGGGATCGTCACGCAGCTGATCGCGCCGACCAGCAGGCCGATGTTCAGGAACAGCTCGCGCGACATGCCGAGATTGGCGGTGGAGTAGCTCAGCGCGAACGCGGTCACGATGTACATCGTGAACAGCTCGGCCAGGCGCAGCGCCACGATGTAGAGGAAGGCCTTCGGATGGCGCGTGAGCGCCTCGATCACGGGCAGCTTCAGCTTCTGCTTGCCGTGCTCGACCTTCTCGACGAATTCCTGCGATTCCTCCATGCTCGAGCGCACCCACAGCCCGATCAGCACCAGCACCACGCTGAGCAGGAACGGAATGCGCCAGGCCCAGGCGCGAAACGCCTCGTCGCCGAGCGTGTGGCTGAGGATCGACACGATGCCGGTGGCCAGCACCAGGCCCACGCCGTAGCCGACCTGCACGCCGCTGCTGTAGAACGCCTTCCTCTTCGCCGGCGCGCTTTCCACGGCCATCAGCGCCGCGCCGCCCCATTCGCCGCCCACCGCGAAGCCCTGCAGCGCGCGCATCGTGACGAGCAGCACCGGCGCCCACCAGCCGATCGAGGCGAAGGTCGGCAGCAGGCCGATCGCCACCGTGGACAGGCCCATCATCATCACCGTCAGCACCAGCATGCGCTTGCGGCCGAGGCGGTCGCCGTAGTGGCCGAACACCACGCCGCCGAGCGGGCGGAACAGGAAGCCCACGCCGAAGGTGGCGAACGCGGCCAGGGTGCCCATCGTGGGGCTGATCTTCGGGAAGAATTCGGCGTTGAACACGAGCGCGGCCACGATCCCGTACAGCAGGAAGTCGTACCAGTCCACCACGGCGCCGACGAAGCTGCCGAGGGCCGCCTTGCGGGCCCGGGAGCGGGCGCGCTGCGCGCCTGCCTGATCGAGTGAATCGTAAGCGGGGGTCATCTGGTGTCTCCTGTCTTCCCGTTGCCGGCCGCATCGCCGGCCGCTAGCATCACGTCGCGCCTGACTGTCGTCGCGACTGAATGGCTCGCAGCATAGGGGCGCGGCGGCGGCGCGGCAATGCATGGCGCGCGCCGGTGCGCGATTATCGTTCAATCGCGTGCGATGATCGATCGTTTTCCGGGTTAGCACTAGGATTCGTCCGAAAGCCCGCCGACAGCCGGGCGCGATGCGCGACGCCGCGCGATCGAGGCATCGCCCGATTGCGCGGCGGTGCGAAAAGCCCTCACACTATCGCCGTGACGGGCGCTCGCCGGCCCGATCGCCGCGAGGGGCTTGGGTCGCGATGAACGATCCGGTTAAAATCGCGGCGACGAGGCCGGCCACGCGCCATGCCCGTCGCGTCTCGCTCAGCAACAACGCCCGCTTCTGGAGATTTCGGATGGCCAGCCACTTTCCCACCGCGTCCGCAGCCGCGCCCGGCGCCCCCACGGACGACAACCCGCTCGGCATGGCCGGCCTCGAATTCGTCGAGTTCGCCGCGCCGGCGCCCGACGCACTCGCGCGCCGCTTCGAGCAACTGGGATTCAAGGCGATCGCGCGGCACGTCAGCAAGGCCGTCACGCTGTATCGGCAAGGCCAGATGCACTTCCTGCTCAATGCCGAGCCCGATTCCTTCGCCTCGCGCTACGCCGAGGAATACGGCATGGGGATCTGCGCGATCGGGATTCGCGTGGCCAGCGCGCAGCGCGCCTTCGACCGCGCGCTCGAGCTCGGCGCGTGGGCCTTCGAGGGCGAGCGGATCGGCCAGGGCGAGCTCGCGATTCCGGCCATACAGGGCATCGGCAACTCGCACATCCATTTCGTGGACCGCTGGCGCGGCCGCGGCGGGCTGAGCGGCGGCGTGGGCGACATCTCGATCTTCGACATCGATTTCCGGCCGATCGACCCGGCCACCGCGCAGGCCGACCTGCATCACGCGGGCCCCGCGCTGCTGACCCAGGTCGATCACCTGACCCAGACGGTCGGCGCGGGCCGCATGCAGGAATGGCTCGATTTCTATCGTGACCTGCTGCATTTCGGCGAGATCCACGAGCGCAACGCGAACTGGCACGTGGCCGAGGAATCGCGCGTGATGGTGTCGCCGGACGGCGCGGTGCGCATTCCGCTGTACGAGGAAGGCACGCGCCGCAGCCAGCTGATGCACGACTACCTGCCCGATCATCCGGGCGAGGGCGTGCAGCACATCGCGCTGGCCACCGACGACATCGTGGCCTCGGTCGATGCACTGGCCGCCAACGGCGTGGAGTTCGTGGAGCCGCCGGCCGCCTATTACGATTCGATCGACGCGCGCCTGCCGGGCCACGGGCTCGACGTGGCGGCGCTGCGCCGGCGCGGCATCCTGGTGGACGGCGAGATCGAGGCCGGCGTGCCGAAGCTGTTCTTCCAGACCTTCGTGAAGCGCCGCCCCGGCGAGATCTTCATCGAGATCGTGCAGCGCAGCGGCCATCAGGGCTTCGGCGAGGGCAACCTCGGCGTGCTGGCCAGCGCGCGCGAGGCCGCCGCTCAGCGGTAGCGCGGCGCGGCCTGCTCCTGCAGCAGGTTCGGCAGCATGGCCTGACGCGCCGCGTCGTAGCTTGCCCACTGCGCCTCGTCGTGCAGCGTCGGGATCGTCACCGCCTCGCGGCGATCGTAGCCGGCCAGCGCGGCATCCACCAGCGTGCCCACCTCCATCACGGCCGCCAGCGAGTTGACGTCGGCACCGGCGTGATCCCAGATCTCGGTGCGCGTGGCCGACGGCAGCACCGCCTGCACGTACACCCCCTTCGGTTCCAGCTCCAGTCGCAGGCCGTGCGACAGGTAGCTCAGGAACGCCTTGGTCGCGCCGTACACGGCCATTCCCAGTTCTGGCGCGAAGCCGACCACCGAGCTGATGTTGACGATCGCGCCCGTACCCTCGCGCGCGAAGCGCGGCGCCACGGCCGCCGCGAGCCGGGCCGGCGCAGTGGCGTTCAGCGTGATCAGCGTCTCGATCGCGTCCGGCGTCTGATCGGCGAACTTGCCCGGAATCGTGCTGCCGGCGTTGTTGACGAGCACGCCGATGTTCGCGTCGTCGCGCAGGCGCGCCTCGACGCGGGCCAGATCGGCCGGCCTGGTGAGGTCGGCATTGAGGATATCCACGGCCACGCCGTGTTCGGCGCGCAGGCGCTCGGCCACCTCGGTCAGGCGCGCGAGATTGCGGGCGACCAGCACGAGATCGTGGCCGCGTCGGGCGAAACGGTCCGCATAGACGGCGCCGATACCGGTGGAGGCGCCCGTGACGAGGACGGCGGGAAGCTTGGACATGTCGATTCTCCAGATGGAAAAGTGTGGGTGGGACGTTCATCCGGTTTATTCATGATGATCGTCATGTTTTTAATGATGATGATCATCATGTATCATGTCAAGCGTCGAATGGAGGTCGAGATGAGAGTCAGTCGAGAGCAGGTGGCGGAAAACCGCCGGAAGATCCTGGATGTGGCGAGCCGGCTGTTTCGCGAGCGCGGCTTCGACGCGGTGACGGTGGCCGACGTGATGAGCGCGGCCGGGCTCACGCACGGCGGCTTCTATGGCTACTTCAAGTCGAAGGACGAGCTGATCGCGCAGTCGCTGGCCGAGGTGGTGCAGGGCGCGCGCGGCGCGACCAGCACGCTGGATCTGGTGACCTATGCCGGGCGCTATCTGTCGCCCGAGCATCGCGACGATTGCGGCGGCGGCTGTCCGCTCGCGGCGCTCGGTGCCGAGGCCTCGCGTCAGGCGCAGGAAGTGCGCGCGGCGCTCGGCGGCGGCCTCGGCGCGCAGATCGACCGCTTCGCGGCCAGCCTCGGCGGCGTGGATCCGGCCGAGGCGCGGCGCGCGGCGATCGGCGGCTGGGCAGCGATGGTCGGCGCGGTGATCCTCGCGCGCCTGACCGACGACCCCGCGCTGTCCGACGAGATCCTCGGCGAGACGCGCGCCTGGATCGACGCCGGCGTGCCACAGGCTTGATCCTCCAACTTGTGCCCGGATAAGATTCGCGGCAATTTCCTCGTGCATCGGCCCGCGGGCCTTTCTGGAGACGGCATGTCCGATTCCGCTTCACTTCCCCGTGCCTGCCTGCCGCGCTATACGGGCTTCGACGGTGCGCGGCATCTCGCGTCGGGCGATCTGGCCAGCGTGGCGATCGCCGTGCGGCGGGCCACCGATGCCGATGCGGCGGGGCCGCTGCTGTTGTTCGACAACGCCACCGGGCGCTCGATCGACGTGGACCTGCGCGGCAGCGACGCGGAACTGCGGGCGCGTTTCGCGCCGGCAGGCAACGCGGCACCCGGCGCGGCGAGCGAGGCCCCGAACGACGCGCAACCGCCGGCGGCCGCGCCGCGCGGGCGGGGGCGGCCGAAGCTCGGCGTGGTGTCGCGCGAGATCACCTTGCTGCCGCGTCACTGGGACTGGCTGGCCTCGCAGCCGGGTGGTGCGTCGGTGGCGCTGCGCAAGCTCGTGGACGCGGCCCGGCATCAGCACGGCGACCGCGATCGGGTGCGCGCGGCGAACGAGCGGGCCTATCACTTCATGTCGGCGCTGGCCGGCGACCTGCCCGGCTTCGAGGACGCCACGCGCGCGCTGTTCGCCGGCGACGCGCCGGGCTTCCGCGAGCGGATCGGCGCATGGCCGGCCGACGTTCGCGAGCACGCGCTGCGGCTCGCCGAACCCGAGGCGGAGCCGCAGGCGTAGCAAGCGAGCGACACGTACGCTTCGATTCGTGCGCCCTCGCTTCGCATCGCGCGCCGGGCGAGGGCGGAGGCGCGGCTAGCATGTGGGCCCTTTCGCTCCCTGCATCCGCCGCTCGCATCGATGGCTTCGGTCGCATCGCCGGCGATCCGCGCGCGGATTTCCGCCATGCGCTCCAACCAATCCTCGCGTTCCACGCCGCCCGGCTATTCCGACCACGATTCCCGTCCTTCCGGTTCGAACCGCGGCGGCCCGTCCTCGCGCGGCGGCCCGAGCAGCCAGTCGTCGTCGATGCCGCTGCAGTCGTATCGACAATCGCAGCGTCAGGCCGATGCCTATGCGCCGCCCGCCACGCTGCACGAAGCCGTGGCGAATCAGGACGTGGCCGGCGTGCGCGACCTGATCGGCACCGGCGCGCGGCCGAACCGGCTCGATGCGCAGCGGCGCACGCCGCTCGATCTGCTCGACGCGCTCGGCACCTCGCGCCCGATGGCCAGCGCGCTGCGTCACGAACTGCTGCGCTCGAACAACCCGAGCGCGCCGCCCGGCCACGAGAAGCCCGAGGCGCCACGGCAGCCCGTGGGGTTTCGAGATCCTCGAATCGGGTGGCCTGATGGGCGGCCAGCACGCTCCGAAGGGCGGCCACGGCTCGCTCGAGGGCATGGTGTTCTTCTCGACGCGCTCGCCCGAGAAGGCCAGCAGCAGCCACGTGCGTGACGACTTGCGCTCGGGGCCGCGCCGCTATGCGAAGGGCAGCTCGTCGAGCGTCAATTCGCCGGCGCAGGCCGGCCTGCGCTACCAGATGGCGAACACGCTGGCCGCGCGTGCCGCCAGCGCCGAATCGTGGCAGCCGACCGCCCGCTCGCAGAGCTACCACGCCGAAAGCAGCGTGGAACTGATCGCGCATCTGGCCGTGGAACTGCAGCGCGAGATCGGCATCCAGGGGCAGCGCACGGCGCCGAACCACGCCGAATCGTTCGAGCGCGCGATGAGCGCCTTGCCGTTGCGCGAATCGGTGACGATGCACAAGCGCAACGGTGAGCACGTGCGGGTGAGCGGCGAGGCGCTGCGCGGCCTGTACGGCGAGGCCGCCGCGGCGCTGCAGCGCCAGCACGAGGCGCCGGGCGCACTGCCGTATCTGTGCCTGATGAATCGCGGCAGGGTGGTGCCGGTGGTGTTCGGCTTCGAGAAGGTCGAGGGCCTGCAGACCCACCAGCTGCCGAGCGGCAAGCAGCATGCGTATCAGCCCGAGGCGCACCCGCTGTCGGGTTCGTCGCAGGGCGGCCGGCTGACCGAGATCGAGGTCGGCAGCATGGCGGATCTGGCGACGCTGAGCCTCGCCTGCCTGGCGCGCGGCGTGCCGCTTCCCCCCGACGTGGCGGTGCGGATCAATCCGCCCGCGCAGGAAAAGCGCGCCACCGGCCGCCGCGCCGAGTATCTGACGCCGCAGCAGTTGCGCGGCTTCCAGGCCTCGCTCGCGCAGCGCGCGCAATCGATCGCCGGGCCGCTCTCGCAACTGCCGGTGGACACGCTGCAGTACGTCAACGACGACGCGCGCGCCTGGGCGGCCGGCGCCGCCTGACGGCCGGGGCGTTGCCGTTCAGGGCAGCGCCGCGATGCGCTCGCGCAGTGCGGCGTAGAAGCCGTCCGCCTCCACCTCGGTGATCCAGGTGGCGTTCGGCGGGCGGCCGCTGTGGCCGCTCCAGTCCACCACGGTCTCGCCGAGCGTCCACTGGCCGGTGGTTTCCACTTCCACGTTCACGAGCCGGCCCCTGAACAGCTGCGGCGCGATCAGGTAGCCGGTGGCGGTGGGGTCGTACATCGGCGCGCTTTCCACGCCGCGCCGCTGCTTCTGGTAGGCCAGCTCGGCCGCCATGATGTCCGCCACGATCGTGCTGCAGCGCTTGCCGATCGCGCGCAGCGGCGCGACGCGCGCGGGCGTGATCGCGGCCTTCACGGCCACGTCGCGCGGCAGCACCACGATCGGCACGCCCGAAGCGAACACGATCTTCGCGGCTTCCGGATCCACGTAGACGTTGAATTCCGCGGCCGGCGTGATGTTGCCGCGCTCGAAGAACGCGCCGCCCATCATCACGATCTCGCGGATACCGTCGCGGATCTCGGGCGCCTCGGTCAGCGCGGTGGCGAGGTTCGTCAGCGGCCCGAGCGCGCACAGCGTCAGGCTCCGCTTCGGCGCGGCGCGCAGCGTGTCGATCAGGAACTGCACCGCGTGCTGCGGCGCGAGCGGCGCCTGCGGCTCGGGCAGCGTCACGCCCTCGATGCCGGTCTTGCCGTGCACGTTGGCCGCCGTCACCAGTTCGCGCGCGATCGGGCGCGGGCAGCCGGCGTAGACGGGCAGCGTGGCCGTGCGCCCGGCCCAGTCGCGGATGATGCGCGCGTTGCGCGAGGTCAGCTCGAGCGGCACGTTGCCGGCCACGGCGGTCAGCGCGCGCACGTCGAGCCGGTCCGTCGCGCCGAGCGCGAACAGGATCGCGATGGTGTCGTCCTGGCCCGGATCGCAGTCGATGATCACGCCGCGCGGCGCGTTCGCGGTGTCGGTTGCCTCGGTGGCGTCACCGGCTTGCGCCGCGCGCGCGCCGATCGGCAGCAGCGAGGCGGCGGCCAGGGTGGAGGCCTGCATCAGGAAATTGCGTCGGGTGGTGTCGGCCATGGATGTCCCGTTCTCGTTCTCGTTCGTGGTGGTTTTCGTTGCCGCGCTGCCTGCCGTGTCGCCCGGGCGCGCCACCCTCAGAACACGTGGCGCATGCCGAGCGTGGCCATCAGTTGCCGGGTGCCGGCCGAGCGCGCGAAGCCGAAGATCTGCGCGTGCTCGGCGTCGCCGGCCGCCTGCTGGGCGATCACCGTGAGCGCCACGTCGGTGCGCTTCGACAGGTAGTAGTCGGCCTGCAGGTTCACCTGGTGCCATTGCGGCTTGCGCTCGACCACGTCGTAATGGCCGTGCGTGAAGCCGTAGGCGGCACCGAGGAACAGCGTCGGCGTCATCGTGTAGACGAGGTTGACGCCGATATTCTGCAGATGCAGCCGCGAATTATCCAGATAGTCGTAGCGCACGTCGGTGAACAGCGCGGCGAACTGCGCGCGGCCGACCGTGTAGAAACCACCGGTGCCCGCGATGCGCTGGCGCCGTGCGTAGGCCGCGGCGGCGGTGGCGCTGCGGTCGAAGATCAGCAGCGAGGACGCGTAGTCGTTGGCGATCGCGCCGTCCGGGTTGCTCGCGCTGAACGGGTGGTTGAACTGCGCGTACACCGCGCTCCAGCGCAGCGGGCCGTTCTCGTAGCCGAGCCCGGCGCTGGCCGCGCTGTTGTTCGACGCGCCCGCGGCATTGCTGAAGCCGTACACGAGCGTCGCCTTCAGGCCGTGCCAGGCCGCGCTCGAGAACTTCACCGAATTCTGCACGCGGATGTCGTTGTAGCCGTTGTCGTTGTCGCCGATGTTCACGCCGTTGCTGGCGATGATGATCGGGCCGAGATAGTCGTGGATCGCGTCGTACTGGCGGCCGAAGCTCAGCGTGCCGTAGCGCCGGTCCGACAGGCCCACCATCGCCAGCCGCCCGAACATCCGGCCGTTCTGGCCGCCCGCGCCCGTCATCACGTTGAAGCCGTTCTCGAGCTGGAACACGGCCGACACGCCGCCGCCCAGATCCTCCTTGCCCCTGAGCCCCCAGCGCGGATTCTGGTTGGTGCCGGACAGCGCCTGCCAGGCGTTCTTGCCGGCCTGATTGGTGGCATAGCCGACGCCGGCGGAGATCAGGCCGTACAGCGTCACGCTGCTCTGCGCCGACGCGTCGTTCAGCGCGAACGCGCCGAACATCGCCAGCGGGGCGAGCTTCAGGGTGGTCTTCATGCGAGTGGCGAGTGTGTCTTCGGTCTAGTTATCGGGCTCGCGCGGACAAGCCCGGCTCGACTATACGAAGCCGGAATCCGGAATGAAAGCGTCATGTGGCGGCCAGCGCTTTCGAAGCCGGAGCATGAGACGGGGCGCGGGCACCGGCGGCGCGCCGATGTTGTGCGGCGGCAACATCCCGCTGGCCGGGTGAGTACCGGGTGAGTGCCGGGGTATCGATCGGCGCGTTGGCGGGCGGGGCAGTTTGGGTCGGACATCGATCCATACCGATAAGAAGAGTTATCTGAACGGTGCGATGGCCGGGCCGGATTTGCTGCGGCCGACCTCGGAGGTGGGTGTCAATTCACCTTGTGGCGTGCCGCGGTCGAGCCGGAATCGACCCACCCGGCGCACCGGCGATGTCGATAAACCGCATGAAAACGGCAGGAGGCGCCGGCCGCACGCGATGGCACGAAGCTTGATACGGAAACCCTGACGCGATCTTCGACGCGCGCCGACCGAGGGGAACACCGATGAAAACCGACAGCAGGAAACGCAGCGGCAGCGACACCACCCTGAGCGGGGAGCCCGTCAAGAAACGTCCGGCCACCGCACTCACGATGAGCGACGTGGCCCTGCCATCGCGCGCGCCCGTACGGACGATCGTCCCCCTCAGCGGCGTGCCGTTCCGACAGGCGCTCGCGAAGGCCGACGCCGAGGGGCATGGCACGGTGCTGCTGGGCGCGAACCTGCCGGTGCATTATCGGAGCGAAGGCAGGGACAAGTCGCTGTCGGTGCCGATTGGCGCCAAATATCACCCCAAGGAGCAGGTGCGCGGTAGTGAACAGGAGCTGTGGACGCAGGGCATGATGGAGGGCTATGGTCGCTCCACCGTATGGGCCGACATGCTGCCGAAAACCCTGGACCTCGGCTCGGCGCAGCACTATGGCCGCGCGATCAAGTCGGTGATGGGAGGGACCGTCAAGTCGTCCGATCTCGGTGCGCTGGTTGCACCGAACACCAAGCTCGTGAAGCCCAGGACGGGCGGGAGCAGGGTGGACAAGCTGACACCCTCGGCCAAGCAGGCGTACAACGAGACCGCGGCGCTGGGCCTGGCCCACCGCTTCATCGCTCCGGCCATCACCTCCTTCGTCGAGGATCTCACCGGCGCGTCGGCCACCAATACCGCCTACACGGGCTCGGCGGTGCGCGCCTCGTTCCTGCACGCGAAGTTGCTGCTGAAAGAGGACCCTCGCCGCACGGACTCCCCGCTGCTGACGAACTTCAACGAGCATGTGCGCAAACAATTGCCGCAACTGAACAAGGATGGCGCCTCGGCGCTGGCCGATATCGTCAGCGAGGAAGTTCACGCAGGCCGCAACGATACCGCCGAGGCTTATCAGAAGAGCACGCTGAACATCCACCATGAGCTCGATGGGGCCATCGACCGCACCTTCGAGCGCAAGCGCGAACGGGTCGAGCGCAAATGGGAAAAATACGAAAGCCGATCGATGGACATCGGCGACATGCAGGCACGGATCGCGCGCAAGGCCGGCAGGTGGTGGAGCGATGCGGTGGTCCAGTCGGGCAAGCTCGAACATCCCGATACCGCTGTCGAGTACGCGGATCGGAAGCGAAGCCGATACGGCATCGGCAAGGTGCCGGAGTGACGGGCGGACCTGCCATGCCTTCGGCGGAGCGCCACACGCACGGCGCGGGCTCGGGCCGTGCCGCTCGCGCATCCGGGCGCCGCCTCAGCCCGGCTCGCGTGCCAGCACGCGCCGTGCGGGCGGCTGGCACGCCGCCGCCAGGATCGCCACGCCGGCCGCCGCCGCGAACATCGGCGCCGCGTGCCCCGGCGTGTAAGGCATGAACGGCGGCAGGCACTGGCCC
>JASLEG010000091.1 GCA_030151225.1 Burkholderia sp.
GCGCTGCCGCTGCAGCCGCTCGGCCGGGCTCACCAGCCGGCGCGCGAGCCAGTCGAGCTGCTGCGCGCGCTGTTCGAGCCGGCGTTCCATGCCGCGCGCGAGCGCACGCTGGCGCTCGCCGACCTCGCGCAGCAGCAGCGCGCGCTGCGGGCTCGCGAGTTCGGCCGCGCCGGTCGGCGTCGGCGCACGCACGTCGGCCGCGAAGTCCGCGATCGTGAAATCGGTTTCGTGCCCGACGCCGCTGACGACCGGCAGCTCGCTCGCCGCGATCGCACGCGCCAGCGCCTCGTCGTTGAACGACCACAGATCCTCGATCGAGCCGCCGCCGCGACAGACCAGCAGCAAGTCGACCTCGCGGCGCGCGTTCGCGGTCTCGATCGCCGCCGTAAGCTTCTCGGCGGCGCCCGCGCCCTGCACCGGCGCCGGGTAGACGACCACCGGAATATGCGGCGCGCGGCGCGCCAGCGTGCTCAGCACGTCGCGCAACGCCGCCGCCTGCAGCGACGTGACGATGCCGATCGCGCGCGGATGCGCGGGCAGCGGCCGCTTGCGCTCGGGCGCGAACAGCCCTTCGCTTTCGAGCTGCGCCTTGAGCTTCAGGAACGCCTCGAACAGCCGCCCCTGGCCGGTGCGGCGCACCGCCTCGACGCTCAGCTGCACCTCGCCGCGCGGCTCGTACATCGTGACCAGCGCGCGCACCTCGATGCGGTCGCCCTCGCGCGGCGTGAACGGGGCGTGCTGGGCGCGGCCGCGGAACATCACGCAGCGCATCTGCGCGTCCTTGTCCTTGATCGAGAAATACCAGTGGCCGCTCGCCGCGCGCGTGAAATTCGACACCTCGCCCGACACCCAGGCGAGCGGAAACGAGCGTTCGAGCATCGAGCCGATCGCGCGGTTCAGCGCGGAGACGGGGATCACGGCGTCGCCGGAACGGGCGGCGTCGGGGCCGGACAGAAAGGGATCGGAAGGCATCGCGTCAGCATGAATGGGGGCGGGCACACGATAGCGTCGCCGCGCGGCGGGGGCAAGCGCCGCGGGCCGGGCGCGGCAGCCCGCCGCGAAGTGTCCACATGCGTGCCGGGACCTGAAAGCTGCCGCGACAAGTCGCTGAAAAGCACCGAATCAATGGCACAAGCTCTTGATTAATCACGATTTATTTGTGACATATTGTGACTTTTCGCCGACCGGATGCCCGCCGCGCGGGCCTGCGCGCGATCCGAGGGGGTGGTTCTTCACAGAGTTATCCACAGGCCGATGGCGCGTGGCGCCGGTGCCCCCGACTTGCGGCGCGCGCCGCCGCCGCGCTAGAGTGCCGCCTTTCGACGGGTGCCGCACCGCCGTGCCCGTCTCGCCCTGCCCGTCCGATTTCCGCCCCGGAGCCCCGCCTTGACCGATCCGCTCGTCCTTCGCCCGCCCCGGCCCGCCCCGTCTCGCGCCGCCGGAGCCACGCCGTGAGCGGCGGCACCGGCCTCGTCGCGCGCATCGAGGCGACGCTCGCGCGCGAATGGCAGCGGCGCGGGCCGCTCGCCTGGGCGCTGACGCCGTTCGCGGCCGTGTTCGGCGCGATCGCGGCCGGGCGCCGCGCGGCCTTCGCGGCCGGCTGGAAGGAAACCGTCGACCCCGGCGTGCCGGTGGTGGTGGTCGGCAACGTGACGGTGGGCGGCACCGGCAAGACCCCGACCGTGATCGCACTGGTCGACGCACTACGCGCGAACGGCTTCCATCCCGGCGTGGTGTCGCGCGGCTACGGCGCCGAGGTGCGCGATCCGACCGCCGTGACACCGACCTCGCCGGCCTCGCGCGGCGGCGACGAGCCGCTGCTGATCGCGCGCCGCACCCGGGCTCCGGTGGTGGTGTGCCCCGACCGGATCGCCGCGATCCGCGCGCTGCGCGCCGCGCACCCGGCCGTGGACGTGGTGATCAGCGACGACGGCCTCCAGCATTACCGCATGGCGCGCACCGTCGAGATCGTGGTGTTCGACCACCGGCTCGGCGGCAACGGCTTCCTGCTGCCGGCCGGCCCGCTGCGCGAGCCGCTCTCGCGCCATCGCGACGCCACCCTCGTCAACGATCCGTACAGCCGCGCGCTGCCGCCGTGGCCCGACACCTTCGCGCTGCGGCTCGCGCCCGGCGACGCCTGGCACCTCGACACCCCCGCCCGGCGCCGCCCGCTCACCCAGTTCGCCGGCGAGCGCGTGCTGGCCGCGGCCGGCATCGGCGCGCCCGAGCGCTTCTTCGCGACGCTGCGCGGGGCCGGCCTCGCGCCCGCCACGCGCGCGCTGCCGGACCATTACGCGTTCGCCGAGAACCCGTTCGCGCACGACGATGCCGACGTGATCCTGATTACCGAGAAGGATGCAGTAAAATTGGGCGCTTCCTGGCGCGATGCCCGACTCTGGGTCGTCCCTGTCGAGGCCGCGCTCGATCCCCGCCTTATCGCTCTCGTTGTGGAGAAACTCCGTGGACGCTCGCCTGCTTGAAATCATCGTGTGCCCGATCTGCAAGGGCCCGCTCCAGCATGACCGCGCCGCGCAGGAACTGATCTGTCACGCCGACAAGCTGGCGTACCCGATTCGCGACGGCATCCCCGTGATGCTCGTCGACGAAGCGCGACAGACCGTCGAGGGCACGCCCGTCGATCCTGCCGGCCCGGCCGCCGTGAACTGAGGCACGCGCCTCGCCGCGTGCCGCCGCGCGCCCGCCCTCGTGGCGGGCGCGGCGCTTTCCGAAGCGGCCGCACCCATTCCTACCTGCCCGAACCCCCGATGACCACTCCGTCGCCCTTCATCGCCGTCGTCCCGGCCCGCCTCGCCTCGACGCGCCTGCCGAACAAGCCGCTCGCCGATCTCGGCGGCAAGCCGATGGTGGTGCGCGTGGCCGAACGCGCCCGCGAGGCCGGCGCCACGCGCGTGCTGGTGGCCTCCGACGCGCAGAGCGTGATCGACGCCGCGCAGGCCGCCGGCTTCGACGCGCTGATGACGCGCGCCGACCACCCGTCGGGCACCGATCGCCTCGCCGAGGTCGCCACCACGCTCGGCTTGTCCGACGACACCATCGTGGTGAACGTGCAGGGCGACGAGCCGCTGATCGACCCCGCGCTGGTCCGCGACGTAGCGTCGCACCTGGCTGCGCACCCCGAATGCGCGATCGCCACGGCGGCGCATCCGATCCACGATCCGGCCGAGGTGTTCAACCCGAACGTGGTGAAGGTGGCGCTCGATGCGAAAGGCGTCGCGCTCTATTTCTCGCGCGCGCCGATTCCGTGGTCGCGCGACGCCTGGCAGGCGCACTGGCCGGCCGTGGAAACCATGCCGCCGCCGGCCTTCCCGGTCTATCGACACATCGGGCTGTACGCGTATCGCGCGCGTTTCCTGCGCACCTATCCGTCGCTCGCACAGGCCCCGATCGAGCAGGCCGAGCAGCTCGAACAGCTGCGCGCGATGTGGCACGGCGAGCGCATCGCGGTGCGCGTGACCGATGCCGCGCCGGCGCCCGGTGTCGACACGCCGGCCGATCTGGCACGGGTGCAGGCCCTTTTTCGGTCGACGGGAAAATAAGCCATGGCATAATCGGCTGACTGTGCGAGCCGTCAGGCGCCGCCCACCTCGAGTCGCGCTCGCCAGCTCTCCCGCCGGCAGCCGCGCCGGCCCTCCCGCCGGCGCCGCCGTCAGACCGGCCGGAGCCTGTCTGTTGCAGCCGACCTCCGGGCCGCGCGCCGATGCCGTATCCCTCGCGCCACACATTCATGAAACTTGGAGATATCACCATGCGTTTGATCCTGTTGGGCGCGCCCGGCGCCGGCAAGGGCACCCAGGCCACCTTCATCAAGGAAAAGTTCGGGATTCCGCAGATCTCGACGGGCGACATGCTGCGCGCGGCCGTGAAGGCCGGCACGCCGCTCGGCGTCGAGGCCAAGGGCTACATGGACGAAGGCAAGCTGGTGCCCGATTCGCTGATCATCGGCCTCGTGAAGGAGCGCCTGAAGGAAGCGGATTGCGCGAACGGCTACCTGTTCGACGGCTTCCCGCGCACGATCGCGCAGGCCGACGCGATGAAGGACGCCGGCGTGGCGATCGACTACGTGCTCGAGATCGACGTGCCGTTCTCGGCCATCATCGAGCGCATCAGCGGTCGTCGCACCCACCCGGCTTCGGGCCGTACCTACCACGTCACGTTCAACCCGCCGAAGGTCGAGGGCCAGGACGACGTGACCGGCGAGCCGCTGATCCAGCGCGACGACGACAAGGAAGGCACGGTCAAGAAGCGCCTGGAAGTGTACGAATCACAGACCAAGCCGCTCATCACCTACTACGGCGACTGGGCGCAGCGCGGCGAGGAAAACGGCCTGAAGGCGCCGGCCTACCGCAAGATCTCGGGCCTCGGCTCGGTCGACGAGATTCGTCAGCGCGCGTTCGACGCGCTGAAGTAAGCGACGGCGGCCGCGCACGCGCCTGTCGCTTCGCCACGGAAAACCGCCCCCGCCGGGGCGGTTTTTTTTCGTCGATCGAAAACGAAGCGCACGATCGTTCGCTTCACGCCGCCACCACGCGCGCTTCCGTACAATCGTTCGTCATCGCAGCACGACCGAACACAACCGAACAGGGAGCAAGGATGGAACTACGCGACAACGTGTTTCTGATCACGGGCGGCGCCTCGGGGCTCGGCGCCGGCACCGCGCGCATGCTGGCCGCCGCCGGCGCGAAGCCGGTGCTGGCCGACCTGAACCGCGAGGCGGGCGAGGCACTGGCCGCCGAACTCGGCGGCGTGTTCACGGCCTGCGACGTCACGCGCGAGGCCGATGCGCAGGCGGCGGTGACCGCCGCCACGCAGCTCGGCACACTGCGCGGCCTCGTCAACTGCGCCGGCATCGCGCCGGCCGCGAAGACGGTGGGCAAGGACGGCCCGCATTCGCTCGACCTGTTCGCGAAGGTGGTGTCGATCAACCTGATCGGCACCTTCAACATGGTGCGCCTGGCGGCCGCCGCGATGGCCGGCAACGCGCCGAACGCGGCCGGCGAGCGCGGCGTGATCATCAATACCGCGTCGGTGGCGGCCTTCGACGGCCAGATCGGCCAGGCCGCCTATGCCGCCTCGAAGGCCGGCGTGGCCGGCATGACGCTGCCGCTCGCGCGCGATCTGTCGCGCAATGCGATCCGCGTCATGACGATCGCGCCCGGCATCTTCGAGACGCCGATGCTGCTCGGCATGCCGCAGGAGGTGCAGGACGCGCTCGGCGCGATGGTGCCGTTCCCCCCGCGGCTCGGCAAGCCGGACGAATACGCGATGCTGGCGCGCCAGATCCTCGAGAATCCGATGCTGAACGGCGAGGTGATCCGCCTCGACGGCGCGATCCGGATGCAACCGAAGTAAGGCGCAGAGCCTGCCGGCACGAGCAAGGGCCGAGCCCGCATTTTCCCCGCGGTGCCGGCCAATGCGACGATGCCCGCGCCTCCGGCAATGGAGGCGCGGGCATCGCGCTTTCAGACCGGCGAATCGGGCCAGCAGCGGTGCGTGTCAGTCGTCGCCGCGCCGCATGCGTTCGCGCAGCTCGGCCAGCTGGGCCTCCACCACGGTCGCATCGATCGCCTCGGGGCTCGCCTCGATGTAGCGCTCGAGATCGTCGAGCGCGGGCCGCAGGTAGTCGAGCCGCGCATAGGCGAAGCCGCGATCGCGCACCTCGTCGAGCTGGCCCGGCAGCAGCACCACGAGCCGCTGCTGCACGGCCAGCAGCCGCTGCCAGCGCTCGGTCTGCAGATAGATCGCCTTCAGGTTGTTCAGCATGCGCGCCAGCACCTCGCGACTCGTGGCCGGCTGCAGCAGCGCGCGCAGGGTGCTCGCCATGGTGGCTTCCGGGTGCGCCACGTAAGGCTCGAGCATCTCCACCAGATCCGATTCGGACAGCGAGCGGCCGGTGGTCGGATCGATCACCGCGTCGCCGTCCTCCAGCGTCGCGCGCAGCAGGAAGTGCCCCGGGAACGACACCCCGCGCACGCGCAGGCCCAACTGGCCGGCCAGCTCCAGATACAGCACCGCGAGCGAGATCGGGATGCCGCGCCGGCGCTTGAGCACGGCGTTCAGGTAGCTGTTGTCGGGGTCGTAGTAATCGTTGTGATTGCAGGCGAAGCCGAGCTCGCGGAAGAAGAAGTCGTTGAGCGCGTCGACCTTGCGGCGCTCGTCGAGATCGGCGCGCACGCGGCGCCGGAAGCGCACGGCCAGTGCGTCGAGCTCGGCCAGCACCGCCTGCATGTCGAGGTCGGGATAGGCGTCCTGCGCGAGCGACAGGGCCGCCTCGGTCAACGGCAGGCTGTCGTCCTCGGCCACGAGGGTGCTGAAGAAATCGAGTACGCGGGTCATGGCGGTCGTCATTTGGCTCGGCGGCGGAAATACGCGTATTTGAAGCCCATCAACCACAACATACCGAAATATAGTGCGGCGAACAGAACCAGGCTGGCCGCGGTCAGCGCGATGCGCGCGAGCGGCGCGGCGCGCAGGCCGGTCCAGTCGAAGCTGATCGCGAACCAGTGCATTACGCCGGCCAGCACCAGCGAGGCGCCGATCAGCTGCACGAAGAAGCGGGTCCAGCCCGGCGACGGCGTATAGATGCCGCGCCGGCGCAGCCCGATGAACAGCAGCAGCGAATTCAGCGACGCGCCCACCCCGATGCTGAGCGTGAGCCCGGCGTGGCCGAGGATCGGCACGAACAGATAATTCGACAACTGCGTGACGATCAGCACCACGATCGCGATCTTCACCGGCGTCTTGATGTCCTGCTTCGCGTAGAAGCCCGGCGCGAGGATCTTGATCAGGATGATGCCCACCAGCCCGATGCCGTAGGCCGCCAGCGCGCGCGACACCATCTCCACCGTGTGCGCGTCGAACTTGCCGTAGTTGAACAGCGTGGCCGTGAGCGGCTCGGCGAACACCAGCAGCCCGAGCGCGCTCGGCGCAGCCAGCAGGAAGGTCACGCGCAGCCCCCAGTCGAGCAGCGCCGAGTACTCGGTCGAGTCGGCGTCGACGTGCGCCTTGGAGAGGCTCGGCAGCAGAATCGTGCCGAGCGCCACGCCGAGCAGCGCGGTGGGGAATTCCATCAGCCGGTCGGCGTAGTTGATCCACGACACGGCGCCCTGCCCGAGGCGCGAGGCGATGTTGGTGTTGACGATCAGCGAGACCTGCGCGACCGACACCGCGAAGGTGGCCGGCACCATCTTCGCCAGCACGCGCTTGACACCCGGGTGCGCGAGCGCGCGCCACGGGTTCAGGCCGATGCGCGGCACCATGTCGATGCGCTTCAGGCCCGGCCACTGCACCACGAACTGCAGCGCGCCGCCCACGATCACGGCCCAGGCGAGCGCGTACACCGGCATCTTCAGGTGCGGCGCCACGAACGCGGCCGCGCCGATGAAGGACACGTTCAGCAGCACCGGCGCGAACGCGGGCAACGAGAAGTTCCTGTAGGTGTTGAGCACGCCCGAGGCGAGCGTGGTCAGCGAGATGAAGATGATGTACGGGAACATGATCCGCGTCATCGTCACGGCCAGCGGGAACGCCTGGCCGTCGGTGCGCAGGCCCGAGGCGACCGCGAACACCACCCACGACGCGCAGGCCACGCCCACCACCGACAGCAGCGCGAGCGCCCAAGCCAGCACCGTCGACATCGCGTCGACCAGCGCCTTGGTGGCGTCGTGCCCCTGCTGGTTCTTGAACTCGGCCAGGATCGGCACGAAGGCCTGCGAGAACGCGCCTTCGGCCGACAGCCGGCGCAGCAGGTTCGGGATGCGGAACGCGACGTAGAACGCGTCGGTATATTGGCTCGCGCCGAACGCTCGCGCGATCAGCGTCTCGCGGGCCAGGCCGGTCACGCGCGAGAGCAGCGTGAAGCCGCTGACCGTCAGCAGGGCTCGGAATAGATTCATGGGGCGCTCATTATACGGAAGCCCCATGGCGCGACGCCTTTCGACCCGGAAAATCGCGCCAGGGTACCGAAGCACGCACCGCTGCACGCCGCCGTGCCCCGGCGGATCGGCCCGGGACGCGTCGCGACGGCGCCGGACCGGGCTCGCGACACGCTTGCGTCAGCGACGCTTGTCACTGCCTTGATTTTGTTGCTATAATCGCCCGTTTCTGAGTCTGCATTCGCGCTGCGGTAATCATCGAGCACGTTGCCGGCCTCGGTGAAACCTATGTTTTTTGGGCCCCGGGCAATCGCTCTCGAGGGTCGAATCGAAAAGCAGCGCTTGGCCGTCAGGCTCCAAGCTCTGGGAACAGGACAGGATAAGGAACCGTCATGGCTAACTCCGCACAAGCACGCAAGCGCGCCCGCCAGGCAGCGAAGGCTAACTCGCACAACTCGGCGCTGCGCTCGAAATTCCGTACCGCCATCAAGGCAGTTCGCAAGGCAATCGACGCCGGCGATCAAGCCAAGGCTGCCGACCTGCTGAAGGCAGCAACGAAGACGATCGACACGATCGCCGACAAGAAGATCGTTCACAAGAACAAGGCTGCTCGCCACAAGAGCCGCCTGTCGGCAGCGATCAAGGGCCTCCAGGCCGCGCAGTAAATCCGGCCCCGTCCGCGTTCGCGCGGGCAGCCTGTTTCCCGCGATCGAAAAAGCCCGCCACCTTGGCGGGCTTTTTGTCGTTTCCGGCGCGCGCGAGAACCGTCGCCGCCTTCGCGTGGTGGC
The DNA here is from genome assembly GCA_030151225.1 of Burkholderia sp. GTDB lineage: Bacteria > Pseudomonadota > Gammaproteobacteria > Burkholderiales > Burkholderiaceae > Burkholderia. Next base: position 8,681 of record JASLEG010000091.1, read on the forward strand.
GGCAAACGCGCAATCGGGATGAGGGGTGGGCGGCGCCGGATCGACGGCGCCCGGCGGATCAGGACTTTTCCGGCTTGTTGGCCGAGATGTCGCAACCTTCGGTCACGACCAGATCGTTGTCGCGCGCGAAGTTCATGACGAAGTCGAAGGCCATCGGCTCGAGCTCTCGCAGACGCGTGTCGACGATCACGCACTTCACGTTGCCGATCGTGGTGGGACGCACGTACAGCGAATACTTCATGTATGCATTGCGCCCGCTCGCGCCCGGCCCGAACTGTGCCATCACGCCGGCCAGCCGCTCCGACCAGTCGCTCGGTCGAAACGTCTTCCCGTCTTTCGTGACGCCTTGAATGAAGAATTCGGTCGGGGGAGTTTCTGCCATGAAGGGTCCCAGATGAGGGGCCGACGGCAGGATCCGCCGGACTTCGGAAAACCGCGAAATTATACCGCACTGCCGCATCGCGCGGCGCCACGAGCCGCCTTCGTCGGCCGCGCCGAGCCGTTCGCGCACGCCCTTCGGGACGACGGCGACGCACCGTATGGCGTCTCGTTGCGGCTCGTCAAAGCCCGCAAAATCCTTTATGCTCGATCGGGTCATCATCTCCGACGGCGGGCGCCGTCCGGCGCGCCGCGCCGGCTGCCTCCCGCCGCGTTTCGTTTCATGACCGCCAAAACCATTCGTCACTACCTGCAGTTCAGGGATTTCTCGCTGGAAGACTACGAGTACGTGCTCGAACGCACGGGTATCCTGAAGCGCAAATTCAAGAATTACGAGACCTACCACCCGCTGCACGACCGCACGCTGGCGATGATCTTCGAGAAGAACTCGACGCGCACGCGGCTCTCGTTCGAGGCGGGCATCTTCCAGCTGGGCGGCCACGCGGTGTTCATGAGCACGCGCGACACCCAGCTCGGGCGCGGCGAGCCGGTGGAGGATTCGGCGCAGGTGATCTCGCGCATGGTGGACATCATCATGATTCGCACCTTCGAGCAGGAGATCATCCAGCGCTTCGCCGACAATTCGCGCGTGCCGGTGATCAACGGCCTGACCAACGAATATCACCCCTGTCAGGTGCTGGCCGACATCTTCACGTTCTACGAGCATCGCGGCCCGATCCGCGGCAAGACGGTCGCCTGGGTGGGCGACGCGAACAACATGCTCTACACGTGGATCCAGGCCGCGCAGATCCTCGGCTTCACGCTGCGCCTGTCCACGCCGCCCGGCTACGCGCTCGACATGAACCTGGTGGATGCCGAGGCCGACTCGGCCTACGTGGTGTGCGCGGATCCGAACGAAGCGTGCCGCGGCGCCGATCTGGTGACCACCGACGTCTGGACCAGCATGGGCTTCGAGGCCGAGAACGAGGTGCGCATGAAGGCCTTCGCCGACTGGTGCGTGGACGAGGAAATGATGGCCTTCGCGAACCCCGACGCGCTGTTCATGCACTGCCTGCCCGCCCACCGCGGCGAGGAAGTCACGGCCGGCGTGATCGACGGCCCGCAGAGCGTGGTGTGGGACGAGGCGGAAAACCGCCTGCACGTGCAGAAGGCGCTGATGGAATTCCTGCTGCTCGGCAAGCTCAATCACTGAGCCCGGGCGCGGCGCCCTGCGGAAAAGCCCGGTCATGCCGGGCTTTTTCGTTGATGGCGCGCTGAAACCTCAGGCCGCACGCATTCAGATCGCGACCGGCTCCGCCTCGAGCTCCACGCCGAAACGCGCACGCACGTCGGCCTGGATCGCGCGCGCCAGCGCGAGCACGTCCGCGCCGGACGCGCCACCGCGATTCACGAGCACCAGCGCCTGGCGGTCGTGCACGGCCGCCGCGCCGAGCGCGCGCCCCTTCCAGCCGCAGCGGTCGATCAGCCAGCCCGCCGCGAGCTTGGCGCGCCCGTCCGGCTGCGCATAGGCCACCAGCTCCGGCTCGCGCTCGCGCAGCGCCGCGCACTGCGCGGCGTCGATCACCGGATTCTTGAAGAAGCTGCCCGCGTTGCCGAGCACGGCCGGGTCCGGCAGCTTGGCACGCCGGATCGCCACCACCGCGTCGAACACGTCGCGCGGCGTGGCCGCCGCCGGCGCGATGCCGCGCGCGGCGAACTCGCGCTCGACGTCGGCGTAGTTGGTGCGCGGCTGCCAGCGTTTCGGCAGCCGGAAGCACACCGAGACGATCGCGAAACGCTCGCGCGCCGCCTGCTTGAACACGCTGTCGCGATAGCCGAACGCGCAGGCCCGCACATCGAACTCGACGATCTCGCCGGTGGCGAGCTCCACCGCCTTCAGGGAATCGAAGCGCTCGCGCATCTCGATGCCGTAGGCGCCGATGTTCTGGATCGGCGCTGCGCCGACCGTGCCGGGAATCAGCGCCAGATTCTCGAGGCCCGGCATGCCGGCCTCGAGCGTCCAGGCCACGAAGGCGTGCCAGTTCTCGCCGCCGCCGGCCTCGACGTACCAGGCCTCGTCGTCCTCGCGCACGAGCGCGCGGCCCCGCACGGCGTTGATCAGCACCAGCGCGTTCACGTCGCCGGTGAACACCACGTTGCTGCCGCCGCCGAGCACCAGCACCGGCAGGCCGGCCGCGCGCGGATCGCGCAGCGCCGCCGCGAAGCCGGCCGGCGTGTCGACGCGGGCCGCCAGGCGCGCGCGCACGTCGAAGCCGAACGTGTTGTGCGCGCGCAGCGGGTAATCGGCGATCAGTTCGGGAAGCGGGGCGGAGGACGACATGTCGGGGAGCGGCGTGGCGGTGGAATCGGACATCGGCGGCTGGGGCGCGGCGCTCGCGGGCCCGGACGCGCACGCGAGGGGCGAACGGCCTTGGGCAAAACGCGGGGGCATCGGTAAAATGGCGGTCGGTCCGCAATTATAGCGAGTGGCCGCGCACGTTCCGCGCGGCCCGCGTGTTTTACAGGGAGAACAGCATGCCATCGTTCGACGTCGTTTCCGAAGCGAACATGATCGAAGTGAAGAATGCGGTCGAGCAGTCGAACAAGGAAATTTCGACGCGCTTCGACTTCAAGGGGTCCGACGCGCGCGTCGATCACAAGGAGCTCGAACTGACGCTGTTCGCCGACGACGATTTCAAGCTCGGCCAGGTCAAGGACGTGCTCATCAGCAAGATGGCCAAGCGCAACGTGGACGTGCGCTTCCTCGATTACGGCAAGGTCGAGAAGATCGGCGGCGACAAGGTCAAGCAGGTGGTCACGATCAAGAAGGGCGTGACGGGCGATCTGGCCAAGCGCGTGGTGCGCACGGTGAAGGACAGCAAGATCAAGGTGCAGGCGAGCATCCAGGGCGATTCGGTGCGCGTGAACGGCACCAAGCGCGACGATCTGCAGAGCGTGATCGCGCTGCTGCGCAAGGAAGTGGCGGACACCCCGCTCGACTTCAACAACTTCCGCGACTGATCGACTGATCCCGCGGCCGAATCGCGCGAGCGGTTCGAGGCACGACGACGGCGCGCGGCACGGGTTCCCCCGTTGCCGCGCGCCGTTCTTCATTCGGCCCGCGCGGCCTGGGCCGGCTTCTTCCTGTCGCCGATGCGGCTTTCCTGCCCCTTCAGCAGCTTCGAGATGTTGGCGCGGTGCCGCCACACGAGCAGCACGCTCATCGCCAGCACGGCCCACGCCACCGGATTGTTCCGGGTGCCGAACAGGAACACGTCGAAGATCGGCGCGAACACGGCCGCCACCAGCGCCGCGAGCGAGGAATAGCGGAAGCAGACCGCGATCACGAGCCAGCTCGCGAGCGTGGCGAGCCCCAGCGCCGGCGAGATCGCCAGCAGCACGCCGGCCGCGGTGGCCACGCCCTTGCCGCCCTGGAAGCGGAAGAAGATCGGATACAGATGGCCCAGGAACGCGGCGACGCCGGCCAGCGCGACGATCGTCGCGTCGAAGCCGAAGCGCGGCGCCAGCGCGCGCGCGAGCAGCACCGCGACCGCGCCCTTGAGCGCGTCCAGCAACAGCGTCAGGATGGCGGCGGCCTTGTTGCCGCTGCGAAGCACGTTGGTGGCGCCCGGGTTGCCCGAGCCGTACGAACGCGGATCGTCCAGCCGCATGGCCTTGGACACGATCACCGCGAAGCTCAGCGACCCCAGCAGGTACGCCAGCACCGCCACCCCCAAACGCACCATCCAGAAACTCGACACCGCGGGAACTCTCGTTGAAACCGACCCGCAAGTGTATTCGCTGGCCCGCGCCGGTCAGCCCGCGTTGAGCGCCCGCACCTGCTCCACCAGCGCCAGCGGCTTCTGCAGCCAGGCCTTCCAGAACGCCAGGAACTCGTCGATCGGGCAGGCGGGCGACACGAGCCAGCCCTGGATCTCGTCGCAGCCCACCGACGTCACGGCGTTGAGCTGCGCGGCCGACTCGACGCCCTCGGCCACGGTGCGCA
>JASLEG010000137.1 GCA_030151225.1 Burkholderia sp.
GATGTGTTGTGGTCGCACGCCTCTGCAAACGCTTATCGCGGGCAAGGAGGTATGGCGTGAAAAAGTGAGCCACCTGAATCTGATCTGACAGTCATGCACCGTCGGAACGGGTAACTGTCAGATCGGGTCGCGACTTCTACAGTTGACAGTTTTCGAGCGTACCCCTAACTTTCACAAGATGCGTAATGGCATAAGTTGCATAGCGCAGCGCGACACCCTTTCGCTCTCATCTACTTCAAGCAGCATTTCTTGTACTTGCGCCCGCTGCCACAGGGGCACAGTTCGTTTCTCCCGAGTTTCATGCGCTTGGCTGCCCCTTGTATGTATTGAGGAAGCACATCGCGAACCCGAGCCGCCGGTTTCATGTTCGCGGTTAGCCGGTCCATCTCCTCCGAAGGCTCCCATGGAAAGTCCAACGTGACACCAAACTGCACATGCCCATCTGGGTTTACGGAGACTCCAAACCACTGCGCCGCATGTTGCTGGTACTTGCGTTTGACGCAGTAGGTCTCCAGCACGTCAATTGCTCCGGGCGACAGTGTTGGATTGCAATGAAAACTAATCCCACACGGTGGCGTGCTCGATGCAAGCGTCACGTCGTGTCGCTTCTCGTCTAGCTGCGTCTTCCGCGTGATGGTCTCGAGTACGCGATGGACGTCCATGCACGAATCTTCGGCCATCGAAAGCAGGTGGAACCCGAGTTCTAGCATTGCCGGGTCCGCCTTGGTTTCTATCTCTTTGATGAGTCGCTCGTAGCGCGTTCCGCGCATCTTCGTGAGGATGCCAGCCGGCGTGTCATCCCCTGGTTGGTTATCCCTGCGGACCAGCATTGCCGTGTCCAAATCTTGCGCGATAGAGTCTTCAAGTATGACCCAGTCGTAGCCCTCGTCCAGCCAGAGATTCTGCTTCAGGTGGTAGCCGAGCACGGTCAGCTCGTGCCCACTCATCAGCTTGTCCGAGACGGCCACACGCAGCTTCACATAGCTCAGGAGTCGAAGCGGCGTCGTCAGCATTTCCGTCAAAGTATCGAGAAGGAATACATCCATCACGAACGGGGGCCGGATGACATCGGTGGTCTGGAATTTCAGAAACTGGCTCGCCTGAAAGGCCAGCGCCGGATAGTGTTCCGACACGAGGCTGAACAGGAAGACTTCTTTGATGCTTGGAGGCAAGTCGACTTCTTTTCCTTTGTCGTCGACTAAACGACATCCGCCAGCGAGAATCTCGTTGGCGCAAGTCCATCCTTGGTCGTAGGAATCTTGGATGGCGGCGGCGAAGTCAGCCTTCAACTGGTTGTCGTTTCCCTTTCGTGCCGCGATGGTTAGCTTCTTCGACTTCGCCTGCACAACGATAAGTCGGTCTGCGTAAACGACAAGAACATCGGCCTCGCCCACGATGTCCTTGCCACGATGCAGATTCACATTTGTATGGACGTGCTCGCTGCCGAATACCCCAGCCAGCCGGCGCGCAGCGAACCGCTCGGTGAAGGTGCCGCGGTGCACGGCGGCAGTCGGGCGATAGGGCTTGTCATCCCACATCCAGTAGAACGGAGACTCGTACAGAGCCTCGTAAATGGCATAGTGTGAGAAAAGAAGTACAGTCCCGCGGTCGGTCGGAAGCAGCGGCCGTGCGGCGACCTCATTGAAGTCACCTACTTCCTTGAACGCCGCGTTGTCTCCCGTATAAAGGAAAGCGCGGAAGAACGCTTCAGCGACGTCCTTCGTAACTGCACTGCGGAACGCCACTTCATCCAATGAGAACTCGAACGCGGGCAGCCAAGTCTCCGGCTGGGCCTTGGCGGTTCCGGCGTCCGCGAAGAGCCGCATACCTTTTTCGTCCATCAACTCACACATCGTCTTGGCGATGGTCCTCGCTTGGCGGGAAGTGAAGCCTTTGGCCTTAAGCATCCAGTCGTCATCGGCCCCGTACTTCTCGGGCACAAGGTCCCTGTACTGAAAGGCGTAGGCCGATTCGGTGCCGTAGAAGATGGGCTCTCGCATCCCCGAGCCGCCCCACGGGGTTGGCGGCTCGCTCCCCTCCTTCACCGCGTCGAACATGGCGGCAAACGTAGGGTAGGACATCGCTTGGTGAAGCTCCCGCATAAAAACGTCGGTGCGTTCGACGTAGCCCTCGACCACATCAAACGGCTGCGGGCACATGTCCAACGGCTTCTTCGCCATCAAGCCGATTAGCGTTGTCAATTCCGTCCGAATCAGCCGCTCCCTGCTGAACAACCGGTTCATATCGGACGATTTCAGTTTGCCCTCAATGTAGATGACGTTGTCGCGATGACAAATGCGTGCGACCGCATGAACGTATCCAGGCGATGCCACTAAGAGTCGCTAACACAAGTCATCCACGAATCTCGAGCAGATGACGGCGGCAGCCAAGACAAGCAGAGCGGTATGAATATCCAGGCGCCGTTCGAAGCGAATTCGAAGCTTGCCGAATCCGGCGAACCAGGCATGCGTACGCTCGACGACCCAACGATGCCTCCCCAGCCGTTCGCTGCTTTCGATACCGCGGCGTGCGATACGGGCCTTGATGCCGCGCTGTCTCAGATAACGTCGGCAACGTCCGAAGTCATACCCTTTGTCAGCGTGCAGTTTGCTCGGGCGCTTGCGCGGTTGACCGTTCAGGCCCGGTACCGCAGGAATGGCATCAAGCGTGGACTCGAATGCCATCGAATCGTGTCGGTTGGCTCCCGTGATCGTGATAGCCAGAGGAATGCCGCGTGCATCTACGACGATGTGTCGCTTCGATCCGAGCTTGCCGCGGTCGGTCGGGTTGGGGCCCGTTTCTTGGCCCCCCGGGGGCTGGAGACACTGGCTCCGTCAATGCTCGCACGCTCCCAATCGATCTGGTCGTGCTCACGCAGCCGACGCAGCATCGCCAGATGCAGCCGATGCCATACACCGGCCGCTTGCCAGTCTCGCAGACGTCGCCAACACGTCATGCCACTGCCGAAGCCCAGTTCTTGCGGGAGGTCTTCCCACGGGATACCGGTTTGCAGCACATACAGGATGCCGTCGAGCGCAGCTCGGTCATCGACCGTGCGTCGCCGTCCGCCCTTGGGCGAGGGAGTGAACTCCGGAATCAGAGGTTCCAGCGCCACCCACAATTCATTGCTGATTTTGCGTCTTGCCATGCCGCAGACGATACGACGTTCGCAGCTTCACGTCTAGGTTATGTTAGCGACTCTAACTTGGCTAGGTCCTCAAGAATCTGAGATTCTTCCCGCGGTTTCTCCATGGCCCGTCCTATCAAGTGCGAAGGCATTTTTTGCGAACCTCGTTCCCGCTGATTATCCGCTTTGTCTCGAAAAGACCAAGTTCGAGAGCCACCGGAATAACCAATGAATCAATCTCCAGTGTGCCGGCACCGCTCCCTCCAACGACCGGTTCAAGGCTTCGAGAAGTCAGCCATCCCACTGCATCAAAAGACGGATCATGGCCGATTCTCGCCGGCCGCGATTACGACCGTGTCAGTAACAGGGATGTTTGGCATGGCGCTAGCGTACCCGAAAGCCTCAGGTCGCCACAGACTCCTTCTGGCCGTTAGCGGATGATCTTCAAAAGGGCTAGCGTAGGTTTGTGCAAAGAGTTCTGTCAGACATGGGGAAGGGGCTGCTGCCTCATTGGAGTGACGGTGGCAGGTGTTGCTGCGGGTTGCATGCCCAAGTGATCAGGAAAGTTGCTTTGGCTGCCCGAGTGTACCTGTGACTTCGGCATGCACGCGTGAAGTTTCGCCATTTGGCTAGGTGCGAGTGATGTTGAGCGGCAGCCAAGCGTTTCCAAACTCTCGCGACGCTAGGTGACGAACAAGCAGCTATAAATATCAGAGACAAAATACTAGTACATACTTTCGCCTGGCTTGCACCAAGGCAGAGGTGGTGATTGCATCGGAAACGTCGCTCTACGCGTATCGACGTTCGCATCCTGCGCATCACTAAAAACTACGAAACGGTATTGATTTGGCGGTCGCAGGTCGTCGTTGGCTACGCCTCCGAACCCAAACTTACGGCAGTGAGGCGCCTCGACATGAATGAGCCCGTACTCGCCGTCCGGGCCACTCACACGCCTAGATAGGTCCTTTGATAGCCCGATGAGCGTCGCAGTGTTCTGTGCCTGCGCTGTCGAAACGACCGATAAGCCTGCAAACGCAACCAGAATGAGTAGTGACTTCACGCGTTGCCCAGTTAGTTTTTCGCCATGACGCATGGATTGCGGCACGTTCGATGTCGGGTTGTTTTCAGCTGGCCAGATATTCTGAAAAGTGGGGGGCGTAGGTCTTGGCGTAGGTTTGTGAGCCGAGACTCGTCAGGTAAGGCGCTGACACCCCTGCATCATTGGCGTATGGTTCGCTGTCGGGATATCGGTCGGGGCGGTGGCTGATGCGGTCATGACATTCCGAAAAGTTGGCTTTGCGTGGCGAGTTTACCAGCGACCCGGTCCGCTCGCGGCAAGCCTGGCTGTTCCGTGGAAGGAGGGCCGTGGAGCGCGACGGGGAGGGTGGCCGCCCCCTCTATCGGATGCGCCGACGAAGGCCGTGTCACAGCAGCGGGAACACGAGATCAGGCATCACGCGCCGCCAGCCGCCGCGCCACCCGCACCGCCACCCGATTCACCCCCCACACGATCACCCCCGCCGCGATCAGCGACCCGCTGAAATACAGCAGCCAGGCCAGCATTTCCATGTCGTCGGCATTCGCCATCTCGTCGTGTCCGACCAGGTGCAGCGCGAAGCGCAGCCCGTTCTCGACCGGGGCGGGCATGTTCTCCGGCATGCTCAGCACCTGATCCAGGATGGCCCGGCTGCCCACGAGCGTCGCGACCACGTTCAGTGCCACGCGTCCGAGCCGCGCAAGCCACCTGGGCCGCCCGGCCCGCTTCGGCGCGCGCGCCGCGTTCATCCGAGCATCGCCAGCGCCACGGCCAGCACTTCGCGCTTGAACGCGGCGGGCCGCTTCGGCAGCGCCGAGAACGGCGCGAGCACGTGGCTGTAGGACACGGTCCTGCTCACCCCGTTGGCCACCACGGCGAACAGCACCTCGGGATCGCGCGCCGGCAGTTCGCCCGCCTCGATCGCGGCCGCGATCAGCGGCACGAACACGTCGTGCACGGGCCGCACCAGCCGTTCGATCAGGAAGTCGAGCCGCTCGCCGTGCTCGGTGGCCGCCGTCGAGAAGAACATGCCGATGTCCGGCATCGCGAACACCTGGTCGATGAAGTGCGCCATGGCCTGCTCGACGCGCGCGCGTGGCGCCAGCGCGGGCGTCGCGTGCAGCGCGGCGATGCGCGCGATCATCGGCGCGACGTCCTCCACGATCTGCTCGACCACGGCCGTCCACAGCGTTTCCTTCGAGCCGAAGTGGTGGCTCACCAGCGCGGCGTCCACGCCGGCCAGCCGCGCGATCTCGCGCGCGCTGATGGCGTGGTAGCCGCCCTTCGCAAACGCGCTGCGCGCCTGGCGCAGCAGCATGTCGGCCCCGCCGGCATCGCACGCGGCGGGACGCCCGCGCGCGCGGCGCGCGGCGGCCGGGGCAGGGGCGACGACGGTGGATTCGGTGCGCGGCTTCATGGCGGATGACATCGGCGTGACGGGGAAGGCGCAAGTGTAACCGCTCGCTCCGACCATCCGGAACCGCCGATCCTCCGAGGTTGACAGACCTCAATCGCGGCCCTTAACATCGTCGCCTTATTCACCACATGATGAATAAATCACCATGACACGACACCGGCCACGAATCGTCGTCGTAGGCGGCGGCATCGCGGGGTTGCTGATGGCCACGCGCCTGGGCGACACGCTCGGCCGCAAGGGACAGGCCGATGTGACCCTCATCGACAAGGGTCCCACGCACATCTGGAAGCCGATGCTTCACACGATCGCGGCGGGCACGCGCGACGTGCAGCAGCAACAGGTGATCTTCGTCGCGCATGCGCGCGAGCACGGTTTCATCTACCAGCCCGGCGAGATGATCGGCATCGACCGCGCGCGCCGCGAGATCGAACTCGCGGCGCTGTGCACGGAGGCGGGCGAGCAGGTGATCGCGCCGCGCCGCGTGCACTACGACGTGCTGCTCCTGGCGGTGGGCAGCCGCGCCAACGATTTCGGCACCGAGGGCGTGGCCGAGCATTGCCACTTCATCGACAACCAGCCCGAGGCGGAGGCCTTCAACGAGGCGCTGCGCGTGCGCATCGTGCGCAGCGTGGTGGAGAACCGCGACCTGCACGTGTCGATCGTCGGCGCGGGCGCGACGGGTGTGGAACTCGCGGCGGAGCTCAGCCATCTGCTCGAGGTCGCGAGCGGTTACGGCGACGCGACGGTACGCGAGCGGCTGCGCCTGTCGCTGTACGAGAGCGGGCCGCGCATCCTGGCGGCGTTTCCGGAAGCGGTGTCGGCATCGAGCGAGGCGCAGTTGCGCGACATCGGCTTCGCCGTGCACACCGGCACGCGCGTGACGGCCGCGGATGCGAACGGCCTCACGCTCGCCGACGGCAGCCGGCAGCGCGCGGACCTGATGGTGTGGTCGGCCGGCGTGAAGGCGCCGCCGTTCCTCGGCCAGCTCTCGGGGCTCGAGGTCAATCGCTCGGGCCAGATCGTGGTGCGCCCGACCCTGCAGGCGCTCGACGACGATCACATCTTCGCGCTCGGCGACTGCGCAAGTCTCACGCTCGACGGCGCCGAGCGCGCGCTGCCGCCCACCGCGCAGGTGGCCACCCAGCAGGCGCGCTTCCTCGCGCGCCATCTGGCCGGCTGGCTCGGCGGCGCGCCGCTGCCGGCCTTCCAATTCCGCGATTTCGGCGCGCTGGTGTCGATCAGCGACTACAACGCGTTCGGCACGCTCGGCCAGTTCGGCTTCTTCCGCGGCGGCTTCATCAAGGGGCGGTTCGCGCAACTGAGCCACGCGATGCTGTATCGCCAGCATCAGCAGGCGCTGCACGGCCTGCGCAAGTCGGCGCTGCTGTGGACGGCCGAGCGCCTGAACGCCTGCGTGCGGCCGTCGATCCGGCTGACCTGACGGGGTTCGGCGAATTCCGCCGAATTCCGCCGAATCCCGCCGCATCCCCCGATCTCAGGCGCGTCCCGCAGCCTTCACCGCCAGCGCGGCCGCGGCCGAACGGGTCTCGACATGCAGCTTGCGGAACAGATGCTCGAGGTGCTTGTTGACGGTGCGCGGCGCCATGTCGAGGATGTCGCCGATGTCGCGATTGGTCTTGCCGCGCGACACCCACAGCAGTACCTCGGCCTCGCGCGTGGTCAGCCCGAAGCGCTCGATCAGCGCGCGCACCTGGGCGCCGTCGTCGGAGGCCTCCAGCACGATCACCCATTCGCCCTGCGCCGGCAGCCCGGTCACGCGTGCCGAGCGGCGCAGGCCGCCCTCGGCGATCTCGTGCACGGCGTCGTCGGGGCAGCCCGCGTCGAGCCATTCGCCGAACCAGCGGCGCAGCGCGACCGGCAGGGCCGGGGCGCCGCGGCCGTCATCCGTGCCGGCCTCGCCGTAGCCGGCCAGCCGTGCGGCCGCCTGCGGGCTGTGCCAGCGGATCGCGCCGCTGCCGTCCACGATCACCGAGGCGCGCGTGTCGAGACCCAGCACGGTGTCGGCATAGCGCTGCGCGCGCGAGCGCTGCACGTGGGCGGCGATCCGCGCGCATACCTCCTCGGGGCGGACCGGCTTGGTCACGTAGTCGATGCCGCCCACCCGAAAGCCCTGCACCACGTGCTCGCTCTCGGCCAGCGCGGTCATGAAGATCACCGGCAGGTGCGCGTGGCGCGGGTCGAGCTTGATGCGACGGCAGGTCTCGAAGCCGTCGAGGCCCGGCATCATCGCGTCGAGCAGCACCACGTCGGGCGTCACGCGCGCGAGGCACTTCAGCGCGTCCTCGCCGCTCAGCGCGACCAGCACGGCGCAGCCGTCGGCGCGCAGCGTGTCGGACAGCAGCGCGAGATTGTCGGGCGTGTCGTCGACGATCAGCACCACGGGCCGGTCGCCGAGCGCGCCGGGCAGCGCGGCGTCGGGCAGCGGGCGGGCGGCGTCAGTCATCGGCGCCGAGCGGGATGCGGTCAAGCTCATGCTCGAACTCCTTCAGTTGGAACAGTTCGGCGCGCGCGCGCAGCGCGGCCAGCGGCGTGGCGAGCCCGGGCTGGCGCGCGGCGGCGGCATCGAGCGTCTCGAGCAGGCCCTGCACGTAGCCGACGTCGAGCAGCGCCTTCAGTTCGGCGTGCGTGGCGCGCGGCAGCGGGGGGAGCGCGCCGCCGCCGGCCGCGGCGGCCGAGGTCGACGCCACGTCCCGGCGATGCGCCCCCGCTTCGCTGCCCGGCATGTCGGGGGCCTGCGCGGTCGCGCGGGTCTCGCCGCGCGGGGTCGCCGGC
>JASLEG010000143.1 GCA_030151225.1 Burkholderia sp.
CTCGCTGGGCGGCATCGTCTACAAGGGTTCGGTGCGCGTGGGCGGCGACAAGTTCGACGAGGCGATCGTCAACTACATCCGCCGCAACTACGGCATGCTGATCGGCGAGCAGACCGCCGAGGCGATCAAGAAGGAAATCGGTTCCGCCTTCCCGGGCTCCGAGGTCAAGGAGATGGAAGTGAAGGGCCGCAACCTGTCGGAAGGCATTCCGCGCAGCTTCACGATCTCCAGCAACGAAATCCTCGAGGCGCTGACCGATCCGCTGAACCAGATCGTCTCGTCGGTGAAGATCGCGCTCGAGCAGACGCCGCCGGAACTCGGCGCCGACATCGCCGAGCGCGGCATGATGCTGACGGGCGGTGGCGCGCTGCTGCGCGACCTCGACCGCCTGCTGGCCGAGGAAACCGGCCTGCCGGTGCTGGTGGCCGAAGATCCGCTGACCTGCGTGGTGCGTGGCTCGGGCATGGCGCTCGAGCGCATGGACAAGCTCGGCAGCATCTTCTCGTACGAGTAAACCCGCTGCGGGGCTGCCGGCACCGCGGCTCGAGCCGGCCGATCACACCGTGTGTTCGCCGGCCTCCGACGCCACCGCCGCCCCCCGATCACGCACGCGCGACGCCCGGCTTGTCACGATCAGCCGAACCGTCGCGCGTTTTTCGCGTCTGAGAATCATTTAACCGATCAAGCGCCCGGCGCCGACCATGGAATACAGTCCGCCGCCCCTCTTCAAGCAAGGTCCGTCCGCGCTCGCGCGACTGGTCTTCTTCGTTGCGCTCGCAATCGCGCTCCTCGTGTCGGACGCGCGCTTCAATACGCTCGAAATCTTCCGGGGCATCCTCGGCACCGCGCTGTATCCGCTGCAGCGGGCCGCGCTGGTCCCGCGCGACATGTTCATGGGCGCCGCCGATCTGGCCGCGACCAATGCCGCGCTGCGTCACGACAACCAGCAACTGCACGAGCGCAACCTGACGCTGTCGCTGCAGGCCAATCAGGCCGCCCAGCTCGCCACCGACAACACCCACCTGCGCGCGCTGCTCGGCCTGCATGCGCGCATCGCCTCGCAGGCCACGCCGGTGGAGATCCAGTACGACACGAGCGACCCGTTCTCGCAGAAGGTGGTGATCGGCCGCGGCTCGCACGACGACATCCAGAACGGCGCGCCCGTGGTGACCGAGGACGGCGTGGTCGGCCAGGTCACGCGGGTGTTCCCGCTGCAGTCCGAGGTCACGCTGATCACCGATCGCGACCTCGCGATTCCGGTGCAGGTGCTGCGCACCGGGCTGCGCAGCGTGATCTACGGCACCCCGAAGGGCGATTCGCTGGACCTGCGCTTCGTGCCGACCAGCGCCGACCTGATGGTGGGCGACGAGCTGGTGACGAGCGGCCTCGACGGCATCTACCCGCCGGGGCTGCCGGTGGCGAAGGTCGCGCGCATCGACAAGCTGGCCGACACGGCGTTCGCACACGTGGTCTGCCTGCCGGTGGCCGCCGTGCGCGGCGCGCGCGAGATGCTGGTGCTGCACTACGTGAGCGACGTGCCGCCGCGTCCCGTCGACCCCGACGCGGGCACCGACAAGAACGGCAAGGGCAAGAAGGGGGCGAAGGCCGCCGACAAGGGCAAGGCCGCGGCAGCCAGGGACGGCAAGGCCGACGAGAAGGCCCCGGCCGCGACGGCGACAGCGACGGCCGCCAAGCCTGAAACGAAACCCTCCGCGAAGCCGGAAGCGAAGCCGGAAGTCAAACCCGCCGCCAACGCGGCCCCGGCCGCTCCCGCCAAACCGCAGGGGGTCCAGCCATGAGCCGCCCGCAATACATCCTGCAGCCGGTCAATCCCACCTTCATCATCTTCAGCCTGGCGGTGGCCTTCCTGCTGAACCTGATGCCGTGGGGGCGCCTGCCCGGCGTGCCCGATTTCGTGGCCGTGGTGCTGCTGTTCTGGAACATCCACCAGCCGCGCAAGGTCGGCATGGGCGTGGCCTTCCTGCTCGGCATCCTGATGGACGTGCACGACGCGGGGCTGCTCGGCGAGCACGCGCTCGCCTACACGCTGCTGTCCTACGGCGCGATCACGATCCACCGCCGCGTGCTGTGGATGTCGCTCGGCGTGCAGATGTTCTACGTCGCGCCGCTGCTGGTGGTCGCGCAGCTCGTGCCGTTCGTGATCCGCCTGATCATGGGCGCCGCGTTCCCGGGCTGGAGCTACCTCGTCGACGGTTTCGTGGAGGCCGCGCTGTGGCCGATCGCGAGCCTCCTGCTGCTGATGCCGCAACGCCGCCCGGTCGATCCGGACGACACGCGGCCGATCTGATGAGGCCCGTGCGCGGCGCCCCGCCTGACACCGTATCCGCATGACCGAATTCAAGGACACCCAGCAACAGCTCTCGAAGTTCCGCCTGCGCGTGGCGGCCGCGGGCCTGTTCGTGTTCGTCTGCTTCGGGCTGCTCGCCACGCGCTTCCTGTACCTGCAGGTCTGGCAGCACAGCAAGTACGCGCTGCAGGCCGACGAGAACCGCATCTCGGTGGCGCCGATCGTGCCGAACCGCGGCATCATCACCGACCGCAACGGCGTGGTGCTGGCCCGCAACTACTCGGCCTACACGCTCGAGATCACGCCGTCCAAGCTCGGCGCGCCGCTCGAGGACACGATCAACGCGCTGTCGGAGGTGATCCCGATCGACGCGCGCGACCGCCGCCGCTTCAAGAAGCTGCAGGAAGACTCGAAGAACTTCGAGAGCCTGCCGATCCGCACCCGCCTGACCGACGAGGAAGTGGCGCGCTTCACCGCGCAGCGCTGGCGCTTCCCCGGCGTGGAGGTGCGCGCGCGGCTGTTCCGCCAGTACCCGCTCGGCCAGACCGCCGCGCACGTGATCGGCTACATCGGCCGGATCTCGAAGCGCGACCAGGATCGCATCGACGCGATGAGCGACGAGAACGACAGCGATCAGGATCACTACGATCCACGCCGCGACGCGAACAACTACAAGGGCACCGACTACATCGGCAAGATCGGCGTCGAGCAGAGCTACGAGACCGAGCTGCACGGCATCACCGGCTTCGAGGAAGTGGAAGTGACCGCGGGCGGGCGCCCGGTGCGCACGCTCTCGCGCACCCAGGCCACGCCCGGCGACAACCTCGTGCTGTCGCTCGACATCGGCCTGCAGCAGGTGGCCGAGCAGGCCTTCGCGGGCAAGCGCGGCGCGCTGGTGGCGATCGAGCCGGACACCGGCGACGTGCTGGCCTTCGTGTCCTCGCCGAGCTTCGACCCGAATTCCTTCGTGGACGGCATCGACCAGCAGACCTGGGACGAGCTCAACAACTCGCCCGACAAGCCGCTGCTGAACCGCCCGCTGCACGGCACCTACCCGCCCGGCTCGACCTACAAGCCGTTCATGGCGCTGGCCGGCCTCGAGCTCGGCAAGCGCACGCCGGGCTGGGGCTTCCAGGATCCGGGCTACTTCACGTTCGGCAACCACACCTTCCGCAACGACGTGCGCTCGGGCCAGGGCTGGGTGGACATGAACCGCGCGATCATGGTGTCGAACGACACCTACTTCTACATGCTCGCGCGCGACCTCGGCGTGACCAACATCGCGAACTTCATGAAGCCGTTCGGCTTCGGCCAGATCACCGGCATCGACATCCAGGGCGAGGCGCGCGGCGTGCTGCCGTCGCCGGAATGGAAGAAGAAGACCTTCCGCAAGCCGGCGCTGCAGAAGTGGTACGACGGCGAAACCATCAGCCTGGGGATCGGCCAGGGCTACAACTCGTTCACGATCCTGCAGCTCGCGCACGCGGTGGCCACGCTGGCCGACAACGGCGTGGTGATGAAGCCCCACCTGGTGAAGGAAATCGAGGATCCGATCACGCGCCAGCGCCACCTGACGGTGCCGAAGGAAAGCGAGGTGATCCCGCTCAAGCAGGCCAACATCGACGTGGTGAAGCGCGGCATGGAGAACGTGATCGAGAATCCGTCCGGCACCGCGTACAAGATCTTCCAGGGCGCGCAGTACACCGCGGCCGGCAAGACCGGCACGGCGCAGGTGTTCTCGCTGCAGGGCTCGAACTATCACGGCCACATGCTGGCCGAACACCTGCGCGACCACGCGCTGTTCACCGCCTACGCACCCGTCGACCACCCGAAGATCGCGCTCGCGCTGATCGTGGAAAACGGCGGCTGGGGCGCCCAGTCGGCCGGCCCGATCGCGCGCAAGGTGCTCGATTTCTATCTGGTCGAGCGCAAGAACCCCACCAACGAGGCCACCGCAGTGGCCGCCGCGGCGTCCGGCACCGAGCCCGTGAGCGCGCCAGTGGTGGGCGACGCCAGCCAGCCGGTGTCGATCGCGGCCGGCTTCACGGCGCTGCCGCAGCCGGTGCCGCCCGCCGCCGCCAGCGGCGCCTCGGGCGCCAGCGCCGCCGACGCGGCCGCGATCGCGAGCCCGGTCAGCAGCGCGACCCCCGCATCCGAG
>JASLEG010000246.1 GCA_030151225.1 Burkholderia sp.
ACCCTGCCGAAGGACCGCATCCTGCTGGTCAATCTGTCGGGCCGCGGCGACAAGGACATGCATACCGTCGCCGAGCGCGGCGGCATCGTGCTCTGACGCCCGGATGCGCGACCTGATCGAGACGCCGGCCGGCGGCGCGGCGAGCGAGGGCGAGGCGGCTTCGGCCGCGGCGTCCGCACGCGCGCTGCCGCCCGGCGTCGAACTGCACCACCGCGATTTCCTCACCGATGCGGTGAACCTGCCCGACGCGTCGATCGACCTGATCGTCGCCGATCCGCCCTACGGGCTCGGCAAGGACTACGGCAACGACTCGGACAAGCTGCAGGGCGACGCGCATCTCGCGTGGACGCGCCAGTGGCTCGACCTGGCGATTCCGAAGCTCAAGCCGAGCGGTTCGCTCTACGTGTTCTGCACCTGGCAATACGCGCCGGAAATCTTCAGCTACCTGAAGACGCGCCTCACGATGGTCAACGAGATCATCTGGGACCGGCGCGTGCCGAGCATGGGCGGCACCACGCGCCGCTACACGTCGGTGCACGACAACATCGGTTTTTTCGCGGTGTCGAAGGGCTATTACTTCGATCTCGATCCGGTCCGCATCCCGTACGACGCCGAAACGAAGAAGGCGCGTTCGCGCAAGCTGTTCGAAGGCAGCAAGTGGCTCGAGATGGGCTACAACCCGAAGGACGTCTGGTCGGTTTCGCGTCTGCACCGGCAGCACGCGGAACGCGTCGACCATCCGACCCAGAAACCGCTCGAGCTGGTGGAGCGGATGGTGCTGTCGAGCTGCCCGCCGGGCGGCCTCGTGCTCGACCCGTTCATGGGCAGCGGCACGACGGCCGTGGCCTGCGCGCGGCACGGACGCCGCTTCGTCGGCTACGAGATCAACGAAAGTTATTGCGCGATCGCGCGCGACCGCGTGAATGCGATCGCCGCGCCGGCCGCCGCGCCCGTCGCGGGCTGATGCCCGCCAGCGCCGCCGCCGTTCGCAGATCGCCGACCGAATCCAGGAAACCGACACCATGTCCCGTATCCAAGCAACGTTTGCAGCACTCGCCGCCCAGGGCCGCAAGGGCCTGATCCCGTTCCTCACCGCGGGCGACCCCGACCCGGCGAAGACCGTCGACTTCATGCACGCGCTGGCCGAAGGCGGCGCCGACGTGATCGAGCTCGGCGTACCGTTCTCCGACCCGATGGCCGACGGCCCCGTGATCCAGCGCTCCTCGGAGCGCGCGCTCGAGCGCGGCGTGACGCTCGCGCACGTGCTGGCCGACGTGAAGCGCTTTCGCGAACGCGACGACAAGACGCCCGTGGTGCTGATGGGCTATGCCAATCCGATCGAATGCATGGGCGTGCAGGCGTTCGCCGATGCGGCCGCGGCCGCCGGCGTGGACGGCGTGCTGGTGGTGGATTACCCGCCCGAGGAAGCGCACGAATTCGCCGCCACGATGCGCGCCGCGGACATCGATCCGATCTTCCTGCTGGCCCCCACCTCCACCGAGGAACGCATGTCCGCGGTGGGCAAGATCGCGAGCGGCTACGTGTATTACGTGTCGCTGAAGGGGGTGACCGGCGCAGGAAATCTGGATGTTTCCAGCATTGCGGGTAAAATCCCGGCCATCAAGTCGCGCGTGCCGGTTCCGGTGGGCGTCGGCTTCGGCATCAGCGACGCCGCCACGGCGCGCGCGGTGGCCGAAGTGTCGGACGCCGTCGTGATCGGCAGCCGCCTCGTGCAGCTGCTCGAGGACGCGGCGCCGGACGTCGCCGTGAGCACGCTGAAGGCATTCGTCGCCGAGGTACGCGCCGCGCTCGACGGCGCGGCCGGGGCCGAGGCCGCCTGAGGGCGAACACGCGCACCACCCAGACACACCGAATGCGGGCCGGATCGGAACCGGCCCGTTCTGATAGGGGAAACGATTCATGAGCTGGCTCGACAAGCTGTTGCCGCCGAAGATCAAGCAGACCGACCCGAAGAGCCGCAAGGGCATTCCGGAAGGCCTGTGGGTCAAGTGCCCGTCGTGCGAGGCCGTGCTGTACCGCTCCGACGTGGAGGCCAACCTGCACGTCTGCCCGAAGTGCGATCACCACATGCGCATCGGGGCACGCGAGCGCCTCGACGCGCTGCTCGATCCGGAAGGCCGCTACGAGATCGGCCAGGAAATCGTGCCGGTGGACACGCTCAAGTTCAAGGACAGCCGCAAGTATCCCGATCGTCTGAAGGAAGCGATGGAGGATACCGGCGAGACCGACGCGATGGTGGTGATGGGCGGCGCGATCCGCACGCTGCCGGTGGTGGCGGCCTGTTTCGAGTTCTCGTTCATGGGCGGCTCGATGGGCTCGGTGGTGGGCGAGCGCTTCGCGCGCGGCGCGCAGAACGCGCTCGAGCAGCACGTGCCGTTCATCTGCGTGACGGCCTCGGGTGGCGCGCGGATGCAGGAAAGCCTGCTGTCGCTGATGCAGATGGCCAAGACCACGGCGATGCTGACCAAGCTGTCGGAAGCCAGGCTGCCGTTCATCTCGGTGCTGACCGATCCCACCATGGGCGGCGTGTCGGCGAGCTTCGCCTTCCTCGGCGACGTGGTGATCGCCGAGCCGAAGGCGCTGATCGGCTTCGCCGGCCCGCGCGTGATCGAGCAGACGGTGCGCGAGAAGCTGCCGGAAGGCTTCCAGCGCTCGGAATTCCTGCTGAAGGCCGGCGCGATCGACATGATCGTCGACCGCCGCAACATGCGCGACGAAATCGCGCAGCTGCTCGCGCTGCTGCAGCGCCAGCCGGCCGACGCGCTCGCCTGACGCGACGCGCGCCGCGTGGCCTTCGCCGACGCGTCGTCCGGCCCGGCCGGGCGGCGCGTTTTTCGTTTCACGGCAGGCGCCGGCCGCGTCCCGCCTCGAACGGTGCGGTTCGCCGCCCGTTTTCCCCTGATTCCCGCTTGATCCCGGATTGGCAGTCGCACTGATGAGCACATTTCCCACTCTCGACGCGTGGCTTTCGCACCTCGAAACCGCGCACCCGGTCGGCATCGACATGGGCCTCGCCCGCATCACGAAGGTGAAGGAGGCGCTCGGGCTGTCGTTCTCGTGTCCGGTGATCACGGTCGGCGGCACCAACGGCAAGGGCTCGACCTGCGCGTTTCTCGAAACGATCCTGCTCAAGGCCGGCTACCGCGTGGGCTGCCACACTTCGCCGCACCTGATCGCGTTCAACGAACGCGCGCGGATCGGCGGCGAAAACGTGTCGGACGCCGTGCTGCTGCCGCATTTCGAGGCCGTGGAGGCCGCGCGGCTGAGCCTGGCCGAGCCGGTCACGCTGACCTATTTCGAATTCACGACGCTCGTGATCCTGCGCCTGTTCGCCGCCAGCGGGCTCGACGCCGTGATCCTCGAGGTGGGCCTCGGCGGCCGCCTCGACGCGATGAACATCCTGGATGCCGACTGCGCGGTCGTCACGAGCATCGACATCGACCACACCGAATACCTCGGCGACACGCGCGAGAAGATCGGTTTCGAGAAGGCCGGCATCTTCCGCGCCGATACGCCGGCTATCTGCGGCGATCCGTCGCCCCCCCAGACGCTGATCGATCACGCTGCCGCGATCGGCGCCGATCTGTGGCTGGTGGGCCGCGACTTCCGCTACGAGGCGCAGGCCGGCAACGAGCGCCAGCAATGGAGCTACCTGGGCCGCGACAAGCGCTATCCGGCGCTCGCCTATCCGGCGCTGCGCGGCGCGAACCAGCTGATCAACGCCTCGGCCGCGCTGGCCGCGCTGGAGGCGCTGCGCTCGCGGCTGCCGGTGTCGGCGCAAGACATCCGGCTGGGTCTCGCCAACGTGGAGCTGGCCGGGCGCTTCCAGGTGCTGCCGGGCAAGCCCGCGATCGTGCTCGATGTTGCGCACAACCCGCACGCATCGGCCGTGTTGGCACAAAATCTCGGCAACATGGGTTTCTTTCCGTACACTTACGCGGTGTTCGGCGCGATGCGCGACAAGGACGTCGCCGGCGTGCTGAAGCACCTGAAGGGCGAGATCGATCACTGGTGCGTGACCGATCTGCCGCTGCCGCGCGCGGCCTCGGCCGGCGAGCTCGAGACGGCGCTGCGCGAGGCCGGCGTCGAGGAAGGCCCCGACAGCAGCGTGACGCATTACGGGTCGCCTGCGGACGCGTTTCGAGATGCCCTGAAACGGGCATCGGAGAATGATAGAATCGTGGTCTTTGGCAGTTTTTATACGGTGGCCGGCGTGATGGCCTATCGTAAATCGCAGCAACACTGACGGGCAGTTCGGATCAGCCATACATGGGAATCTTCTCGTTCGGCAAGAAGAAAGACGACGACGCGCCGCCCCGGCGCGGGTCGAGGTCCGGCGGTACCCGGGCCGCTCGCGGAGAACGTGTCGAGCGGCGCACGCGTCGTGCCGAGCGTCCTGAATCGGACGCACTGCTGCTCGACCCCACGCTCCCCGAGAAACAACGCGCGCGCCGCCGTCTGGTGGGGGCGATCGCGCTCGTCGTGGCGGCCGTGATCGTGCTGCCGATGGTGCTCGACTCGCACCCGAAGCCGGTCACCGACGACATCGCCATCGACATCCCGAACAAGCCGGCTCCGGCCACCCGCGCGCGCAACGACGATCCCGTCGACACGCAGGGCGGTGTCGCACCCGACTCGGCACCCGACTCCATGGCCGACTCGGCGGCTGCCTCCGGCGCCGGCGCGGACGATCCGATCGCCCGCTTCGCCGATGCGTCGAGCACGCCGGCCGCCAAGCCGGCCACGCCCGCACCGGTCAAGCCCGCGCAGCAGCAGGCCGCCGCGAAGCCGGCTGCCCGGCCCGCCGCGCCGAAGCCACCGGTGGCCCAGATCAGGCCCGACGACAGCGCCGATCAGGCCGCGGCCGCCACCGGCGCCTCGCCGTCGCAGCCCGGCGGCGCGCGTTTCGCGGTGCAGCTCGGCGCGTTCGCGAACGACGCCAGCGCGCGCGAGTGGGCGACCAAGTTGAAAGCGGCGGGTGTGCCCGCATATGTCGAACGTCGCAAGCAGGCCGACGGCAGCACGCTTACACTGCTGCGTGCCGGCCCGTTCGCCGATCGCGCCGCAGCCTCGGCCGCGATCGCGAAGGTGCGCGACGCGGGGCTGACCCAGTAAGGCCGTGATGCTGACCCTGTTCGACTACGCCGTGCTGGCGGTGATCATCCTGTCCGCGCTGCGCGGCATGTGGCGCGGTTTCGTGGCCGAGATATTCGGCCTGATCGGCTGGATCGCGGCGTTCATCATCGCGTGCCGATTCGTGGGCGTGGTGCTGCCCTACGTGCCGTCCAACTGGCCGGGCGGCGCGCTCACGCAGTGGGTGATCGCGTTCGGCAGCCTGGTGATCGGCGTGGTGGTGGTGGCCGGGGTGGCCAATGCACTGCTGTCGCGGATCGCGCAGGCCACCGGCCTCGGCGGCGTGGATCGCTCGCTCGGGCTGCTGTTCGGGCTGATGCGCGGCGTGCTGCTGGTGTTGCTGCTCGTCGCGGTGGCCGGGCTGACCGAGCTGCCGAAACAGGATTTCTGGCGCAAGGGGCTGTTGCGGCCCCTGGCCGAGCAAGGCGTGCAGCAGTTGAAGCCGTTCTTGCCCGACGGGCTGGCTGCGTATATCCATATCTGATACGCAGCAGCCGAAACCGTTTTTGTATCCTTGAAGGACCATGCCATGTGCGGCATCGTAGGCGTTATCTCTCACTCCCCGGTCAACCAGCTCATCTATGACAGCCTGCTGCTGCTGCAGCATCGCGGTCAGGACGCGGCGGGCATCGTGACTGCGGACGGCAGCAACTTCCACATGTACAAGGCCAACGGCATGGTGCGCGACGTGTTCCGCACGCGCAACATGCGCAGCCTGCCGGGCACGAGCGGCATCGGCCAGGTGCGCTACCCGACGGCCGGCTCGGCGTCGAGCGAGGCCGAGGCCCAGCCGTTCTACGTGAACGCGCCGTTCGGCATCGTGCTCGCGCACAACGGCAACCTCACCAACATGGAACAGCTCAAGGACGAGATGTTCCGGATCGATCGCCGCCACATCAACACCAATTCCGACAGCGAAGTGCTGCTGAACGTGTTCGCGCACGAGCTGCAGCTGGCCACCACCGGCCTCGAGCTCGATCCGGCCGCGGTGTTCAAGGCGGTGTCGGGCGTGCACCGTCGCGCGCAGGGTTCGTACGCGATCGTCTCGCAGATCGCCGGCTACGGCATGGTGGCGTTCCGCGACCCGTTCGGCATCCGCCCGCTGTGCATCGGCAGGCACGAGACCGAGCACGGCACCGAGTGGATCGTGGCGTCGGAATCGGTGGCCGTGGAAGGCATCGGCTTCGAATTCATCCGCGACGTGGCGCCGGGCGAGGCGATCTTCATCGGCAAGGACGGCGAATTCCACAGCCAGCAGTGCGCGGAAAACCCGAGCCTGAACCCGTGCATGTTCGAGTGGGTGTATCTCGCGCGTCCGGATTCGTGCCTCGACGGCGTGCCCGTCTACAACGTGCGCCTGCGCATGGGCGACTACCTTGCCGAGAAGATCAAGCGCGTGCTCAAGGGCGTGCCGATCGACGTGGTGATGCCGATCCCCGATTCGTCGCGGCCGGCCGCGATGCAGGTGGCCAACAAGCTCGGCGTGGAATATCGCGAGGGCTTCTTCAAGAACCGCTACGTGGGCCGCACCTTCATCATGCCGGGCCAGGCGGTGCGCAAGAAGTCGGTGCGCCAGAAGCTCAATGCGATGAGCATCGAGTTCAAGGACAAGCACGTGCTGATCGTCGACGATTCGATCGTGCGCGGCACCACCTCGCACGAGATCGTGCAGATGGCGCGCGATGCGGGCGCGAAGTCGGTGATCTTCGCGTCGGCCGCACCGCCGGTGAAGTTCCCGAACGTGTACGGCATCGACATGCCCACCCGCAACGAGCTCGTGGCGCACGGCCGCACGGACGAGGAAGTCGCCAAGATGATCGGCGCCGACTACCTGATCTATCAGGACGTGGACGATCTGCGCCGCGCCGTGCAGGACATCAACCCCGAGATCCCGAACTTCGAGGCCTCGTGCTTCGACGGGAACTACATCACGGGCGCCGTCACGCCGGAATATCTCGACGCACTCGAACGCGCGCGTCTCGCCCCCGCCTCGCAGCTCGATCGCGACCAGAACGGCGAAACCTCGCGCTCGCAGATGAACCTGCAGCTGTCGGTCGAATGAGGCCCGGCGCGCATCGTTTCGCGCTAGCGTGTTACGATGCGTGCTGCGTCGATTTGATCTCAGCTTGCGGACGCGGGGGTGAGCCCCGAAACAGCTAAAGCGAAGGCCGTGCATCGCATGTCGATCGCATCCGCGGCCCGAGTCTGAAGCTGCCGTACCGCATACCTGAAGCCCGCCGATGCCATCACATCGCGGGCTTTTTCGTTGGCGCGAACTTGATTGCCTTGTCGCCAAGCGCGGCGCGCCCCGGCGCGACGCGCACGAACCGGATACCGAACCATGGACGATTTTCTCAGCCCCGACACGCTCGCCGTTCGCGCGGGCACGCTGCGCAGCGAATTCAACGAGCATTCCGAGGCGCTGTACCTGACCTCGAGCTTCTGCTTCACGAGCGCGCAGGACGCCGCCACGCGCTTCGCGAATTCC
Source organism: Burkholderia sp. (assembly GCA_030151225.1). Classification (GTDB taxonomy): domain Bacteria; phylum Pseudomonadota; class Gammaproteobacteria; order Burkholderiales; family Burkholderiaceae; genus Burkholderia. Next base: position 7,643 of record JASLEG010000246.1, read on the forward strand.
GAGGACAACTACACGTATTCGCGCTTCACGAATCCCACCGTCACGATGTTCCAGGATCGTCTCGCGGCGCTCGAGGGCGGCGAGGCGTGCATCGCCACGGCTTCGGGCATGGCGGCGATCATGTCGGTGGTGATGTCGGCGCTGCAGGCGGGCGACCACCTGGTCAGCTCGCGCAGCCTGTTCGGCTCGACGCTCGGCATGTTCTCGCAGATCTTCAGCAAGTTCGGCATCACCGCCACCTTCGTCGACGCGACCGACCTGAACGCGTGGCGCGAGGCCGTGAAGCCCGAAACGAAGATGTTCTTCCTCGAGACGCCGTCGAACCCGCTGACCGAGCTGGCCGACATCGGGGCGATCTCGAAGATCGCGAAGGAAGTGGGTGCGCTGTTCGTGGTCGACAACTGCTTCTGCAGCCCGGCGCTGCAGCAGCCGCTCAAGCACGGCGCGGACGTGGTGATGCACTCGGCCACCAAGTTCCTCGACGGCCAGGGGCGTGTGCTGGGCGGCGCGCTGGTGGGATCGAAGGCGTTCATCACGGGCAAGGTGTTTCCGTTCGTGCGCAGCGCGGGTCCGACGCTGTCGGCGTTCAACGCGTGGGTGTTGCTGAAGGGCCTGGAGACGCTGTCGCTGCGCGTCGAGCACCAGTCGGCCAGTGCGCTGGCGATCGCCCGCTGGCTCGAGGCGCATCCGGCCGTGAAGCGCGTGTTCTACCCGGGTCTCGAATCGCATCCGCAGCATGCGCTGGCCCAGCGCCAGCAGAAGGCGGGCGGGGCGGTGGTGTCGTTCGAGGTGAAGGGCGACACGCCCGAGGCACAACGCGCCAACGCCTGGCGCGTGATCGACAACACCCAGGTCGTATCGATCACGGCGAACCTCGGCGACACGCGCACCACCATCACGCATCCCGCCACCACCACGCACCTGCGCGTCACGCCGGAAGCGCGTGCGGCGGCGGGCATCACCGAAGGGCTGATCCGCCTCGCGGTCGGCCTGGAGAGCGTGCAGGATCTGCAGAACGATCTGGGGCGCGGGCTCGGCGCGGGCGTCTGACGGGTTGCGCCTGATCCCGATGTGACGAGGGCCGGCTGCGAAGCCGGCCCTTTCGTTTGGCGGTGCGGCGCCGGTTCAGCCAGCGGCCATGTAGCGCCGCATGCCGGCCGTCTGCTGCATCGTCACCTCGCCGGGCGCGGGGCGTCGCTTCATGGCCTCGACCATCCAGCGCAGCGTGTCCTCGAGCCTCGTCACGGGAAGGTCGCCCAAGCGCTCGCGCAGCTTCTCGCGCGAGCCCACCAGCTTCTTCACCTCGTTGCCGCGCACGAAGCGCGGGTCCACCGTCACGTCGATTGCGTAGCCGACGATGCGCGACAGCATCGCGACCACTTCCTTCAGCGAATACGCGTGTTCCGAGCAGACGTTGAACGTTTCGCCGGCCGGCGCGGCTTCCACGAGGCGCGTGTAGGCAGCGGCGACATCGCGAACATCGGAAAAATCGCGACTGACGTCGAGGTTGCCGAGCGAGATGCGCGGCTCGCGATTCGCGTAATGCGCGACGAGCTTCGGCAGCAGGTAGGTGTCGAGCTGGCCCACGCCCGTGTAGTTGAACGGCCGCGCGATCACGAGCGGCAGCTTGTCGTTCCACTGCCGGGCCGCGTGCTCCATCGCGAGCTTGCTGACGGCATAGTCGTTCGCGGGCTGGGGCGGCACGAGCTCGTCGAGCGATTCCACGCTGGCGTTGCCGTAGACGTTCGCGCTGCTCGCCAGCAGCACGCTGCGCGGCGTCGCGCCGACGTCGACGAGGGCCGTCAGCAGGTTGCGTGTGCCGACCACGTTGACGAGGTACAGGTCGCGTGGATCGTTGTCGGCCACGTGCGCGCAGGCCGCCAGATGCACCACCACGTCGGGGCGCGACTGCTCGGCCGCGTTGCGCAGCGAGGCGATGTCGAGCAGGTCTGCCTCGAGCATGCGGCAGTTCGGGATCTGTGCGCGCCGTCGGGCAGCCGTACCGGGGGCGACGGTGCCCCACACCTCGTAGCCGGCGGCGGCGAGGCTTTGCGCGACGTAGCGGCCGGTGAAGCCGGCCAGGCCCGTCACGAGTGCGCGACGGGCGCGCGGCAGATCAGAAGGTTTCATGATGAAGATTCCGCGTGAGATCCGCTTCGACCATCATCTGGCAGAGTTGTTCGAGTGACGTCGTCGGCTGCCAGCCCAGTATGTCCTTCGCCTTGTCCGCGCAACCGATCAGCAGGTCGACTTCAGCCGGCCGGTAGAAGCGCGGGTTGATCGACACGAGCACCTGGCCCGTCGCGGCGTCGAGGCCGCGTTCCTGTTCGTCCTTGCCCGTCCATTCGATCTGGTAGCCGGCGGTGGCGAACGCCATGCGCACGAAGTCTCGCACGGTTTCGGTGCGATTGGTGGCCAGCACGAAGGTATCGGGTTCGTCGGCCAGCAGCATGCGGTGCATGCCGTCCACGTACTCGAGCGCGAAGCCCCAGTCGCGCTTCGCGTCGAGATTGCCGAGCTCGAGCCGCTGGGCCTTGCCGAGCTTGATCTTCGCCACCGTGTCGGTGATCTTGCGCGTGACGAACTCGCGCCCGCGCAGCGGCGATTCGTGGTTGAAGAGGATGCCGCTCGACGCGAACATGCCGTAGGACTCGCGATAGTTTACCGTCATCCAGTGCGCATACAGCTTGGCCACACCATACGGGCTGCGCGGATAGAACGGTGTCGACTCGATCTGCGGGATCGCCTGCACCTTGCCGAACATCTCGGAGGTGGACGCCTGATAGTAGCGTGTCTTCGGGCTCACGACACGCAGGGCTTCCAGCAGGTTGAGCGCGCCGATGCCGGTCACCTCGGCGGTGGTCGCCGGCTGGTCGAACGACACGCCCACGAAGCTCAGTGCGGCCAGATTGTAGAGCTCGTCCGGCTGCACACGTTCGATCAGCCGGATGCTCGATCCCCCATCGGTCAGGTCGTGCTCGACCAGCTGCAGGTTCGGATGATCGGTCACGCCGAGTTCGGCGATGCGCCAGAAATTGACCGAACTCGTGCGGCGGTAGGTGCCGGTGACGTGATAGCCCTTGTCGAGCAGCAGCTTCGTCAGATAGGCGCCGTCCTGCCCGGTGATGCCGGTGATGATCGCCTTGCGTGCAGAACTCATAGAGGATTCCTGATGGAGCGGGTGGATGAATGTGCGGTGGCCGACATTGGCCGCGCGGGCCCGCGCGTGAGCCGGCGTTCGAATGCGAACCACGTGATGCTGGCGTAGGCGAGGGTGATCGCCAGCGCGATCACGGCGCTCGGGTAGCGGCCCAGATGCCACGGCCAGATCGCGTACAGCACGCTCAGGTGGACGAGGTAGATCGTGTAGCTGATGGTGCCGACATAGACGAGCAGCGGGTGGGTCAGCACGCGCTGCACCAGGCCGCGCCCGCGCAGCGCGATCACCACGATCGAGGTGCAGAGCACGAGCGAGATGCTGTAGAGCGCGGCGTTCGACAGCGGCGTGTTGGCGGCGCGAAAGCGCGGGTTTGACAGGTGCAGCCAGGCGAGCAGCGCGAGCGCCACGCAGGCGGCGGCCACCGCCAGGCCCGTGTACGGCTCGAGCGCTCGGCGGTCGCGGCGCAGCAGCACGGCGAGCAGGGCGCCGGCCGCGAGCAGGTCCATGCGGAACGGCGTGAGGTAGTAGATCGGCCAGAACGAGTCGAACCACGGCGTGGCCACGGCGCGCAGGATCGGCGCGGCGATCACGAGCGCTGCCGCGATCCAGGCCAGCGCGCGTTCCGGGCAGAGCAGCACCACGAACGGCCAGAAGATGTAGAACTGCTCCTCCACCGCGAGCGACCACAGCACGTTGAGGCTTTCATGGCCGATGCTGCCGATCGACAGCCCGATGTTGGTCGAGAAGAACGCGTACCAGGGCCAGTGCGCGAGCCAGCCCGCGCCGAACAGCAGCGTGGACACCACCAGCAGCAGCGCGTACGAAGGCAGGATGCGGCGCGCGCGGCGCACGTAGAAGTGCGTGAACAGCGGCAGGCCGCGCGTCTTGCGGTCGAGCAGGATGCCCGTGATCAGCAGGCCGCTCAGCACGAAGAACAGATCCACGCCCATCCACAGCGGCGCCTTCACCGCGTGCTGCAGGAACACGGCCATCACGGCGATGGCGCGCAGGCCGTCGAGCTGGACGATCCGGCCGGTGCGTTGCGGCGCGGGAGAGAGCGTGTCGGACGTCATCGGTTCCTGTCGGGTTGCGGTGCGTGGCGCGCTGGCGCCGTGCACCCGGTTTCGGTCGATCGGGCCTGAGCGGATGCCCGTGACTTGCGGAATGATTTCGGAATGATTCGATTGGGATTCTAGGGAAAAGAAATCGATAAAAAATCTCGTGAGGAACGACTGCCGCACAGCAGCAAACCTGCATCCTGGGGTACGAACCCTTCTCTTGATTCGGTACAAGTTACGACGAAAAAATGCCGATTTCCCGGCGATTTTTCCGAAAAAAATCGAATTTGAATCGATTCGTAACTGTGATGGGCCACGATGCAGCGCGAGAAAATATTCCCAATTTCTTGTGATTATTTTCGCTTGTAACCTGCGTCGCACCGTGCCTGCCGGGCCGGTGAGCGACGTGGCGCGAACGTGGTGCGTCGCGGCGCCGGGCCCGGCTGGATACGCACCGTCCACTCCGGAGATCCGCATTGCGACGTTCGCTTCTCATCGCCCTCGCCATCATCGTCCCCGTCGTGTGTCTGCCCGGCCGAACCTCGGCCGAAGCGGTGCTCGACGCCACCAACTCGTGGATCGGCAACACGCACGGTTACGGGGACGGCAGCTGGACCCAGATCGACATCCGCGCGATCGCCGTCACCCCGCAAGGCAAGGTCTACACCAACGCGCCGTGGGACGAGAGCGGCGCCGAGGCGAGCGTGTACCAGGACGGCAAGATGCTCGGCTTCGCCGGCGGCACGCACGGCTGGGGCAACGCCGGCGGCAGCGCGATCGCCGTCAATGACCGCTACGCCTACGTGGCGATCGGCGTCGGCAACGAGAAGGGGCGGCTCGTGAGCCCCGGCATCTGGCCCGACAAGGGGCGCCAGTGGTGGGGCATCTCGCGCCGAGCGATCGGCGACATGCGCCAGCCGGCGCCGTTCCGCGCGGCCACGGCCAGCGACGGCCGCGCGAAGATGGCCGCGAGCTTCCTGAAGGTCAACGATGCGCCGTCCGACGCCCCGATCGACGCGCGCGCCGAGGTGGCGGGCCTGGCCGCCTCCGCCAGGCGCCTGTACGCGACCGATCCGCATCACGACAGCGTGGACGTGTACGACGCCGAATCGATGGACAAGCTCTCGTCGTTCAGCGCGCACGAGCCGGGCCGCATCGCGCTGGCGGCCGACGGCACGTTGTGGCTGCTGACCGACACGCTCGGCGGGCCGCCCAAGCTCGTGCACGTGCGTCCCGACGGCCGCCCGGTGGACGACGCGCCGGCGCTGCCGGCCGACGCCGATGCGGTGGACGTGGCCGTCGATCCGAAGGGCCGCGTGCTGATCGCCGACAACGGCCCGCGCCAGCAGGTCCTGATCTTCGCGAAGCAGGGCGACAAGTACGCGCCGAGCGGCACGCTCGGCGAGCGCGGCGGGATCTTCTCGGGCGTCGCCGGCCGCCCCGGCCCGCTGCGTTTCAACGGCCTGACCGGGGTGGGCGCCGACGCGGCCGGCAACATCTACGTGTCGATGAACGGCATCGGCCCGAAGATGGGCACGATCGGCGCCGGCCTGGGCGCCACGCTCGCCAGCTACGGCCCAGGCGACAAGCTGCGCTGGCAGGTGGACGGGCTGCTGTTCGTGGACGGCGCGTTCATGGATCCGGCGCGCCCGAACAGCGTCTATACCGGCAACAAGCGCTTCGAGCTCGATTTCTCGAAGCCGGCCGGGCACGAGTGGAAATATGTCGGATTCCTCTCGAACCGCTTCAGGTATCCGCAGGATCCGGTGTTCAACACGGATCAGTGGCCGGGCCTGCCCATGGCGCGCCAGCTCGACGGCCACACCTTCCTGTACCTGACCGACATGTATGCCGACCACCTGAAGATCTACCGCTTCGACGCGAAGCGCGACGGCGAGACGGCGATTCCCTCGGGCTTCATTGCGGGCCGCGATCGGCCGGTGGACAAGATTCCGAACCGGCCCTCGGGCGGCGACTGGATCTGGCGCGACAAGAACGGCAACGGCCGCTTCGAGGACGATGAGTTCACGGTCAACACCGACACCAAGGCGCGTGCCGGCGGCTGGGGCTGGTGGGTCGACACCAGGGGCGACATCTGGCGCGCGAGCGAGACGCGCGGCATCCACCGCTTCCGCTACGGCGGGCTCGACAAGGTCGGCAACCCGATCTACTCGTACGACAAGCTGACTGACTACCCAACGCCCGCGCCGTTCACCGAGCTGCGCCGCGCGATCTACGAGCCCGACACGGACACGCTGTACGTGACCGGCTACACGGCCGACGCGCAGCCGAAGCCCGGCATCAACAAGGAAGTGGGCCGCGTGCTGGTGCGCTACGACAAGTGGTCGAGCGACAAGCCGGTGGTGCGCTACCAGGTGGCGCTGCCGTGGGCGCCCGATGCCAAGCCGATCCTGAACCTGATCGGCCTGACCGTGGAAGGCCGCTACCTGTTCGGCGTGGAGCCGGTGGGCATCGTGCACGTGTACGACAAGGACACCGGCCGCGAGGTGGGCGTGATCAAGCCCGGCCCGGAAGTGGGCCGCGCCTCGGGCTGGGTGGACGTGCCGTTCGGCATCAGCGCGCATCGTCGCGAGAACGGCGAGTACCTGATCTTCGTGGAGGAGGATGCGCGCGGCAAGGTAATGATGTACCGCTGGACGCCGCACTGAGCGCGCCGTCGCGCGCCTGAGCGATCCGATCTGAACCGATGTGAACCTAGGGTGGCGGGCCGTTTCGGCCCGTCCGGGAAGGAACGATGGAAACAAGGATGTTGAAGAACGTCGCGGTGAACTTCGTTGGGCTGATATTGCCGACGTTCGTTTCGCTGGTGACGGTGCCGGCCTATATCCACACGCTCGGCGTCGATCGCTACGGCGTGGTGAGCCTCGTGTGGACGCTGATCGGCTATTTCGGGATCCTCGATCTCGGCATGAGCATGGCCGCCCAGAACCAGATCTCGAAGGCGCTCGCGAGCGGCGACCCCGAGCAGTGCGAGCGCGTGTTCTGGAGCGCCACCTGGCTCAACCTCGGCACCGGCATCGCGGGCGGGCTGCTGATCTACTTCGGCGCGTTCATCTACACCGCCTACTTCACCAGGGTGTCGGCGCAGCTGCAGCACGAGGTGTATCACGCACTGCCGTGGCTGGCCTGCGCGATCCCGATCGCCAACGTGTCGTGGGTATTCTCGGGCGCGATCAACGGAGCCGAGCGCTTCGGCATCTACAACGCCAACCAGACCTTCGGCACCTTCCTGTTCCAGTTGCTGCCGCTCGGGGCGGCCTGGCTGATCGGGCCGACGCTGCCCTCGGTGCTGGCCGCCGCGGTGCTGGCGCGCCTGATCGCGGCGCTGCTGCTCGGCCGCGCGAGCCTGCGCGTGCTGAACATCCGGCGCGTGTCGCCGCCGCGCTGGCGCACCGCGAAGGAGCTGTTCACCTTCGGCGGCTGGATGCTGATCGCGAGCACCGCCACGATGGTGGCCGACTCGCTCGACCGCGTGCTGCTCGGCGCCCATCTCGGCGCGCGCTACGTGACCTATTACACGGTGCCGCAGAACCTCGTCACGCGCCTGAACATGCTGCCGAACGCGGTGGTGCGCACGCTGTTCCCGCGCCTGTCGGCGGTCGATCGCGATCACGCCGACGCGCTGGTGCGCCAGTCGCTCGAATTCCTCAACGGCGTGTTCACGCCGATCATGATCGCGGCGATCTTCGCGCTTCAGCCGTTCATGAACCTGTGGGTGGGCCCCGAGCTGGCCGCCGAATCGGCGCCGGTGGGCCGCATCCTGGTGATCGGCATCTGGCTGGTGGGGCAGGCCAGCGTGATGCGGATCCTGATCCAGTCGCAGGTGAATCCGGCACGCGCCGCGATCGCCGGCATCGTGGAACTGCCGTTCTTCATCGGTGCGCTGTGGTTCGCCATCACCCATTTCGGGCTGATCGGGGCGGCCGTGACGGTCGTGGCGCGCGCGCTGGTCGATTACGGCGTGTTGCTGGTGCTGGCCTCGGTGCGCAAGCGCCCGATCGTGCTCGACATGATCGCGCATCTGGCCTTCCTGTTCGCGAGCCTCGCGCTGGCCTGGACCGACCCCACGCTGGTGGAGGCCATCGGGCTCTGCGCCCTCGTCGCCGCGCTGAATCTCGCGTGGTCTCTTCTGACGACGCCCGGCCTGCGCGCGCTCGCGCGCGGCGTGATCGGGCGACTGATTCCTGGGAAAAGCGTATGAAAGGCGAACTCGTAGAACGCTCCGCTTCGTTGCCCGCGCTCGCGCGCCAGAACCAGCCCGGCAGCGGCACGCGCGCGCAGGCGAGGCCCGCCGGCCGGCCGCTGCGCGTGGCGATCATCCACGACTGGCTGGTGACCTACGCCGGTGCCGAGCGCGTGCTCGAGCAGATCATCCAGTGCTTTCCCGACGCCGACCTGTTCAGCCTCGTGGATTTCCTCGACGATCGCACCTTCCTGCACGGGCGGCCCGTCACCACCTCGTTCATCCAGAAGCTGCCGTTCGCGCGCACCAAGTACCGCAGCTATCTGCCGCTGATGCCGCTCGCGATCGAGCAGCTCGACGTGTCCGCCTACGATCTCGTCATCTCGAGCAGCCACGCCGTGGCCAAGGGCGTGCTGACCGGGCCGGACCAGATTCACGTGAGCTACGTGCATTCGCCGATCCGCTACGCGTGGGACCTGCAGCATCAGTATCTCGAGCAGTCGCAGCTCACGCGCGGCATGAAGTCGATGATGGCGCGGCTGATCCTGCACTACATCCGCAACTGGGACATCCGCACCTCGAATTCGGTGGACGGCTTCATCGCCAATTCCGCCTTCATCGCGCGGCGCATCCGCAAGGTGTATCAGCGCGACGCGGCCGTGGTGTTTCCACCCGTGGACGTGGACGGCTTCTCGCTGTGCACGCAGAAGGAGGACTTCTACGTCACCGCCTCGCGGATGGTGCCGTACAAGAAGATCGACCTGATCGTGGAGGCGTTTGCGCGCATGCCGAACCGCCGGCTGATCGTGATCGGCGACGGCCCCGACATGCACAAGGTGCGCGCCAGGGCCGGCAAGAACGTCGAGGTGCTCGGCTACCAGCCGTTCTCGGTGCTGCAGGACCACATGCGCCGCGCCCGGGCCTTCGTGTTCGCGGCCGAGGAGGATTTCGGGATCTCGGTGGTGGAGGCGCAGGCCTGCGGCACGCCGGTGATCGCCTACGGCAAGGGCGGCGCGCTCGAGACCGTGCGCGACCCGGATACCGACGCGCCCACCGGGATCTTCTTCGACGAGCAGAGCGTGCCGTCGATCGTGGCCGCGGTGGACGCATTCGAGGCCGCGCCGCAGCGTTTCCGCCCCGAAGCGTGCCGCGCCAACGCCGAGCGCTTCGCCACCCGTCATTTCCGCCGCCGGCTGGTCGAGCAGATCGAGAGCCTGCTGCCGAACGCACAGGCGCGGGCACGCGCCGGCGCGCGCGATGCCGGCACCGCCGCGGCCAGCAAGGTGCGCGCGCTGGTGCTGGACCAGAGCGGCGTGTTCGGCGGCGCGGAGCTGTCGCTGTTCGAATTCGTCACGCACTGGCGCGGCAGCGCGAACGTGCTGCTGTTCGACGACGGCCCGTTCCGCGAGGCGCTCCACGAGGCCGGCGTGCCGGTGGACGTGATGAAGTCGCGCGGCCTCGACGGCGTGCGCAAGAGAGGCGGCGCGTCGCTGCGCGCGGTGGGCGGGCTCGTCTCGCTGGTGCGCGAGGTGGTGCGCCGCGCGCGCGACGCGGACGTGATCTACGCGAACACGCAGCGCGCGATGGTGGTGGGCGCGATCGCCGGGCGCATCGCGCGCAAGCCGGTGGTCTGGCATCTGCGCGACATCGTCAGCAGCGAGCATTTCGGCGCCAGGCAGCTGTTCGCGATCCGTCGCTGCGCGCGGCTCGGCGTGACGCGCGTGATCGCCAATTCGAACGCGTCGGCGCAGGCCTATCTGGCGCTGACCGGCGGCGAGCAGGAATCGGTCGACGTGGTGTTCAACGGCATCGACGCCGCGCCGTTCGTGGCGCTCGAGGCGATCCCGCAGGCCACGCTGCGCGCGCGGCTCGGCCTGCCCGAGACGGCCTGGATCGTCGGCTCGTTCAGCCGCCTCGCGCGCTGGAAGGGCCAGCACCTGCTGCTCGAGGCCGCCACGCGCGATCCGGACCTGCACGTGGTGCTGGTGGGCGCGCCGCTGTTCGGCGAGGACGAATACGCGGCCGAGCTGAAGGAGATGGTCGCGCAGCGCGGGCTCGGCGAGCGCGTGATCTTCGCGGGCTTCCAGCGCGACATCGCGGCCTGGATGAAGGCCGTGGACGTGGTCGCGCATACCTCGATCACGCCGGAGCCGTTCGGCCGCGTGATCGTGGAGGGCATGCTGGCGCGGCGGCCGGTGGTGGCCGCGCGGGCGGGCGGGGTGGTCGAGATCGTCGACGACGGTGTGAACGGTCTGCTGTGCGAGCCCGGCGACGCCGCCTCGCTCGCCGATGCGCTCGCGGTGCTGCGTCACGACGCGGCGCGCCGCGAGCGGCTCGTGGCCAGCGGCTTCGAGACCGCCGTGCGTCGCTTCGGCACGAGCGGCTACGTGGAGGCCGTGGAGCGGCTCCTGGTGGAAGTGGCGGCCAATAAGCCGCGCTGATCGGCGAGCCCGCGTCCATGTGAAAAAGGCCGACCCTGCGCGGGTCGGCCTTTTGCTTTGCGGCAGCGTGTGCCGGCTCATGTCGCGGCGGCGGGCGCGCCGGTACGCGCCGCCTTCGGCGCCGGCTTGAGGCTGGCCGACCAGCGCATCGCTGGCCGCTCCACGAGCCGATAGAACAGCCAGGCGAGCGGAATCGCGGCCGCCATGAAGGCGAACGACGGCCAGATCGGCGTCTGCAGCTGCGAGCGATAGAGCATCGAGCCGAGCCACACGAACAGCGGCAGGTGGATCAGGTACAGCGAGTAGCTGAAGTCGCCGAGCCACGCGAAGCCGCGCACCGCGAGATTGACGGGCGCGGGCCGCGCGATCGCCGCGTGCAGGATGCAGGCGAAGCCGATCGACCAGAGCTGGAACGCGCCGTACTGGCCGAGGTTGAAGGCCGCGCAGCCGAGCGCGATGCCGGCCGCGCCGGCCAGGTACCAGCCGCGCGACGGCAGCGCGGCCGCGGCCTGCGCGGCGCGACGCGCGCGCAGGTCGGCGATCAGCGCGCCGAGCGTCCAGGACAGCCAGTAGGACGTGAAGATCTGGATGTCGTGGCGCTCGAACACCCAGTACGACGCCAGATTGACGAGCGCCACCGCGCCCACCACCGGGCCGATGCCGATGCGCCTGCGCAGCGCGAGCCACAGCGGATACACGGCATAGAACTGCACCTCGAGCGACAGTGTCCAGAGCGCGCCGTTCGAGCCGTAGGTGTAGCCGGCGATGCCCTGCAGCGACAGCAGGTTGACGGCGAACGCGCGCCAGCCGATCTCGCGGATCTTGTGGCTGACCGGCGTGTACTGCAGGCTCGCCAGGTCGAGCGCGAGCGTGAGCAGCAGCGCCGCGAGCAGCACCGGATAGATGCGCGCGAAGCGCCGCGCCCAGAAGTTGCCGGCGTCGAGCCGGTAGCCGGGCGAGGCGGCCAGCTTCAGCGCGATGTTGCGGTGGATGCAGTAGCCGCTGATCACGAAGAACACCGGCACGCCGGCCGATCCCCACGCGAACGGGAAGGTGGCGTAGGCGAGCAGGGCGCCGGGATCGAACGCGTGCGGATGCGCGCGATGGAAGGCCTGCATGCCGATCCACACCACCTGCCGGCAGTGGAAATACGCCACCAGCAGCGCCGCGAAGCCCCGCAGCGCGTCGATCAGGGTGTCCTTGTTGTCGATGGTGGCGCGCGCGGGCGCGCCCGGATGTGTGCCGATGGCGTTCATGCGTCGATTCCTCGAGCCGGGCGGACAGAATGAAGGGCGAGGCCGGCGGGCAGCGCCGGCGCGCATCCATCCTAAGGCGTGAGAAATCGAACGATGAAGGAAAAAAACTGCGTCGAAACGGCCGCCAATTTGAAACAAGACGTTTCCATCGGCCGTGAATTCCGGGTGACGAAATCGGCCCAATTATTTTCCGATTTTTTCTTGTTAGTTTGGGTTCGGGTCGAATCAGACGAGGAATCGCACGATGGATATCAACTGGGTTGCCAGTGGCGCCGTGTTGCTCGTGATGGCCGTGTTGTCGGCCTATCGCGATGCACTGAAGAACGAACCGATCAGCCGTGGCCGTTTCGGGCTCGAGCCCGGCGGCAACGCGCTCGCCGCGGAAGAGTTCGAGTGAGCCGCGCCGCATGACGCGATCGCCTCGCGCGATCGCATCGATTCACCGGGCCGCGGCGATGTCGCGGCCCTCACTTTCTCCGGGATTCAATCATCATGCTCAAGGTCAAGAAGGCCGTGTTTCCCGTCGCCGGACTGGGCACGCGTTTCCTGCCGGCGACGAAGGCCAGCCCGAAGGAAATGCTGCCGATCGTCGACAAGCCGCTGATCCAGTACGCGGTGGAAGAGGCGATCAATGCCGGGATCACCGAGATGATCTTCGTGACGGGCCGCAGCAAGCGTGCCATCGAGGATCACTTCGACAAGTCCTATGAAGTCGAGGCCGAACTCGAGGCGCGCGGCAAGGACAAGCTGCTCGAGCTCGTGCGCGGCATCAAGCCGAGCCACGTGGACTGCTACTACGTGCGCCAGCCCGAGGCACTGGGCCTGGGCCACGCGGTGCTGTGCGCCGAGAAGCTGGTGCACGGCGAGCCGTTCGCCGTGATCCTCGCCGACGATCTGCTGCACGGCGAACAGCCCGTGCTGCGGCAGCTGGTGGACGTGTTCAATCACTATCACAGCTCGGTGATCGGCGTGGAGACCGTGGCGCGCGAGGACACGCGCTCGTACGGCATCGTCGAGGGCCGCGAGTGGGAAGAGGACGTGATCAAGCTGTCGGGCATCGTCGAGAAGCCGGCGCCGGAAGACGCGCCGTCGAATCTCGGCGTGGTGGGCCGCTACGTGTTCATGCCGAGCATCTTCGAGCACCTGCGCCGTATCCGTCCGGGCGCGGGCGGCGAACTGCAGCTGACCGACGCCGTGCAGTCGCTGCTGGCCGAGGAACAGGTGCTCGCCTATCGCTACTTCGGCACGCGCTTCGACTGCGGCAGCAAGCTCGGCTACCTGAAGGCCACCGTGGAGCTGGCGCTGCAGCACCCGGAAGTGCGCCGCGAATTCGAGGCCTATCTGCGCACCTGCCTGCCGGAGCTGGCCCAGGTGGCCTGAACGCCTTCTTCACGCGTCCATGTGGTGTGGATTCGCCCCGGCCTCGCGCCGGGGCTTTTTTATGGCCGGAGCCCCTGAAACAAGGGGTTTTCGCGCGCGCGCGGCGGCGATCGCGCCACCCGTTTCGCAGATCATGCGACGCGCCGGGGGTGGGTTCACCGTGCATCGGGGCCTGCCGAAACGCATGCAAGTCGATCGCGAGCAACAAAACCTGCCGAAAACCCGCCTATTCCGCATAAAAGTGCTGCACGAAGCGTCGCGCCGCTTGTAGAATCCGGCCTTGAAGCCCGCACTTTGCGTGCTTCGCATCCAACGACCACACCTGGTAGGAGAAACATGGCGACTTCCGCAAAAAAGGTGGCCAGCAAGGCTGCCGCACCGGCCAAGAAAGTGGCTGCCAAGAAAGCAGCGCCGGCCAAGAAGGTCGTAGCGAAGAAGGCTGCCGCGAAGGCGCCGGTCGCTCCGACGCCGATCAAGGACAGCTTCACCAAGGCATCGCTGGCAACGCACATCGCCGAGCGCACCGAAGTCGAACTGAAGACCGTCAAGGCCGTGCTCGCCACGCTCGAAAACGTGATCCTCGGCTCGATCCACAAGAAGGGCGCGGGCGAATTCACGCTGCCGGGCCTGCTGAAGATCTCGGCAACGGCAGTGGCCGCGAAGAAGAAGCGCTTCGGCAAGGATCCGTTCACGGGTGAAGAGCGCTGGTTCCCGGCCAAGCCGGCGAGCGTGCGCGTGAAGGCACGTGCACTGAAGAAGCTGAAGGACGCGGCAGCCTGAGTTTCATCCAGGTCGCTCGAGCAGTATCGGGAATTGCCGAGGCGGCCCGCTTGACGGGACGTTGACGTAGCCCAAAAAGATCCCCGCGTGCGACGAGCGCGCGGGGATTTTTTTATCCGCGCGACGGAGCGCGGACGTAAAAAAACCAGCCGTCGGCCGGAGCCTCGGGCTGGTTTTTCGAACGTCGGGCTGCGGTGCGACACCCGAAGGTGTCGCACGTCGCCATGACGCGGCGATGCTTAGAACTTGTGACGCAGGCCCAGCGCGACGATCTCTTGCGAGCTCGTGCCGGCTGCACCGTACGAACCGATCGAAGCTTGTGCCGATTGCAGTTGGCCGCCGACGAGCTGCGTGCCGCTTGCGTGCTGGTAAGCGCCGACCAGGTAGATGTCGGTGCGCTTCGACAGCGAGTAGTCCGCGCCCAGCGATGCCTGATGGTACTTGGCCGTCGTGTTGCCGCTTGCCTTCGTGTACGAGTAGCCGACGCCCAGCAGGATTGCCGGCGTTGCCTGGAACGTAGCGAATGCACGGCCCGTGTTGTACTTCTCGGTCGACGTGAATGCCGAAGCTGCGTCACGCTTGTATTGCGCGTTGCTGTAGCCCAGGCCGACGGTCACCGGGCCGAAAGCGTACTGACCTGCCACTTGGCCGATGCCGATCGACTTCGCGCTGACGTAGCCGCTGTTGATCGGGCCGTCGATGATGTTGTCTGCCGAACCGCCCCACGTGCCGGCACGCGTCGTGCCGTACAGGTTCGAAGCCTGGAAGTAGCCACCGGCGATGCCGATCGGGCCATTGTTGTAGGCCACTGCTGCCGACCACGTTTGACCTGCGCCTTGCGTGCCAGCCACGCCGCCCAGCGCGTAGAAGCCTTCGAATTGCAGACCGGCGTAGACCGGCGACGTGTACTTGATCGCGTTGTTCACGCGCAGGCTGTTGTCGTTGTTGTCGACGTCGCCCGGCGTTGCGAACGTGCTGCCGAAGTAGTTGTCGGCCGTGACGGCTTGAACCATGTCGACCAGCGGATCGTACTGGCGACCCAGCGTGACCGTACCGAATTGATTGCTTTGCAGGCCGACGTATGCCTGGCGGCCGAACATCTTGCCACCTTGGCCGAGCGTGCCGTTATTCGAGTTGAAGCCGTTTTCCAACTGGAAAACCGCCTTCAGGCCACCGCCCAGATCCTCCGCACCCTTCAGGCCCCAGCGGCTGCCTTGAATGTTGCCGCTGTTCATTTGCCATTGGTTGGTGCCGGTGCCGTTCACGCCGTGCGTGTAGGCGATCGCCGTATCGATCACGCCATACAGCGTGACGCTGTTTTGGGCGTGTGCAGCGCCAGCAGCGCCAAGGAGAGCCAACGAAAGGGTAGACAGAGCGAGTTTTTTCATAGGTAGTGTTCTCCACGCAAAGTGATTCGTTATTTGTTGCGGAATGGAGAATAGCGCAGTGCGTATCGCGCAAGAAACCCAAAAAAATAAAGTGTCTCGAAAACGTCACAGCGGGGAAAAAGGTTTAGATATCAAGGATTTGGCGAATTATTGCTATTTCGGGAATAAAAAAGAAAGAACGTCTCGCATTGTTGTGGCATGTGACCCTATTGTCAGGAAAGGGGCGAAGAATGCCGGCTGCGGCGCGGAAATGGCGGCAGTGAAACGTTTGCGCGAGCGGTTTTCGAGGCGGGCCGATCCGAAGCTGGCGCCGATGTCAGTTCGGCGCCAGCCGGATCATGTATTTCGATGGGGAATCGGGTCGGGCGAACCATGACGGGCGCGCCCGCGCTTCGTATTTACGCACGGACCTGCGGATCGCCCTGCGCGAGCGCCGCGCTGCGCGCGCGCTCCGCGTCGCCGCGCGCGGCCGCGAATTCCGCGCCGAGCAGCAGCACCGCGGCCGAGAAGTACAGCCACATCAGCAGCACGGCCAGCGAGCCGGCCGCACCGAATGCGCTGGCCGTGCCGGCGTGGGCCAGATACACGGCGAACAGCTTCTTGCCGGCCGAGAACAGCACGGCGGACACGATCCCGCCCGTCAGCGCATCGCGCCGCGTGACGTGTGCGTCGGGCAGGAATTTCAGCAGCGCGGCGAACGCGCAGGCGAGGATCGCGATGCCGGCCGTGAACTGCAGCACGTCGCCGATGAGCACGAAGCGCGTGGCGCCCCACAGCCAGCGGCCCACGAAGGTGATCGCGGTGTCGAGCATCAGCGACACGATCAGCAGGAAGGCCACGCCGAGCACGAGCCCGAACGAGATCAGCCGCACCCGCACCAGGCCGAATACCGACGACCAGCGCTTCTCGCTGGTCGGCCACACGATGCCAAGCGCGGTGTTCAGCGAGGAGAACGTGGCCGACGCGCCGATCGCCAGCATCACGAACGAAATCGCCGCCGCCACGCCGCCGTTGCTGTCGCGGCGATGGGCGTTCTCCACGATGGTCTGCACGCCGGCCGCGGCGTCGTTGCCGATCATGCTGTGCACCTGGTTGAACACCTCGCCGCGCGCGGCATCGGCGCCGAAGAACCAGCCGGCCACGGCGATCACCATCACCAGCATCGGCGCGAGCGAGAAGGCCGAATAGAACGCGATGCTCGCCGCCATCGTGGTGCAGTGGTCGTTCGAGAAGCGCTTGAACGCGTCGACGGCCCAGTTCACGTTGGTCTTGACGAGCTTTTCGGGCGGTTGCGAGAGCAGAGGTTTCATGGATGTCGAGCGCGAGGCGCGGCGAGCGCCTGTCATGTCAATGTCGGATTCGGACGCATTCTGTCCCGAAAAGTTTAGCGGGACGCGCGCGCCGGTTCGTGGCGCCATGCGCGGGCCGCATGCGCGTGAAAGCGGAGCGGGGCGCGACGACGCCGTGCTGCAAACGAGCCCGCAAGGCACGTGCCCGCCGTGCAGGACGCGTGCGGCACGGGCTCGGCGCAGGTTCGAGCGGAGCCCTGCCGCAATTTGCATGCGCCGTGTCGGGATTTACCCGGTCTTGCCAGCCCACGCGGCGTGCGGCATGCGCGATGCGCTCGCCCAGTGCGCGTCGCGCCGCGCCCCGTGCGCGCGCGAATGCCGGTAAGCTGCGTTATCGTTTACAGGCGTTTTTGCGCATGCCCACCCCGATCATGACCGACGTATCCCCCCGACGACCGAACCCGATCCGCTGCGAAATCGATCTCGACGCCGACGGCAAGCACGCAGGCTATCTGCGTCTGCCGCACTCGGTGCACCGCTCCGCCTATGGCTGGCTGCCGGTGCCGATCGCCTCGATCCGCAACGGCGAGGGCCCGGTGGTGCTGGTGATGTCGGGCAATCATGGCGACGAATACGAAGGGCAGGTGCTGAGCTCGCGCCTGATACGCGAGCTCGATGCCGAGCACGTGCGCGGCCAGGTGATCGTCCTGCCGATGGCCAATTTCCCCGCGGCCGAAGCCGGCACGCGCACCTCGCCGATCGACGGCGGGAACCTGAACCGTTCGTTTCCGGGCGATCCGGCCGGCACGCCCACCCAGGTGATCGCCGACTACATCGAGCACACGCTGCTCGTGCGCGCCGATTACCTCGTGGATCTGCATTCGGGCGGCAGCTCGCTGATCTATCACGGCGGCAACCTGATCGCGCTCGAACCGCGCGACGAGGAAGAGGCGCGGCGCGTGAAGGGGCTGCTCGCCGCGTTCGGCATGCCGCGCGCCTATCTGAATGCGCCGAATCCCACCTATGCGTCCGCGGCCGCGCGCCGCCAGGGCGCGATCTCGATCCTGACCGAACTCGGCGGTGCGGGCATGACCGACGCCGCGCTGCTGCGCCAGGGCTGGCAGGGCCTGCTGCATTTCCTTGGCCACGTCGGCGCCGTGCGCGGGCCGCTCGTGCCGGACGGGCCGCCCGCCACCACGCGCTTCATGCGCGCGGGCAGCCCGAACCATTTCGTGTTCGCCTACGAGCACGGCGTGTACGAGCCGCTCGTCGAACTCGGCGACGTGGTGCGCGAAGGCCAGCCGGCCGCGCGCGTGCATTTCCCCGACACGCCGCTGCGCGAGCCGGTGGTGCAGCGCTTCGCCGGCGACGGCGAAGTGGTGTGCCGGCGCGTGCCGGCGCAGGTGCGGCGCGGCGATTGTCTGTTCCAGATCGCGCAGCCGCACGAAGCGGGCTGATCCGCGGTGCGCTCCTTTCTCCCGCTGGTTATGTTTTTATAAATATAGCGACACGGAGGAAATCGAGACATGTCTCGAATCGGGCAATTGTCCGAGCCGGGTTTGAATCCCGGAATGTCACGACAGGAAAGGCTGGCGGGCTTCCTGGTGGGCGGGGTTGGTGGCGTTTCCACTGGCGATTCGCGTCGGAATTTCCTATAAACCGATCACGCCGTGACGATTTTCGGTCCATCCACAAGATCAAATGCGGCGTGTAACATCGACGCACGACTTCGGTCGTCCGAGAAAGACAAGATTTTCCCCACGTACACCCTCGCCGAGACCGCCATGCTCCACCTGTCCCGGCGCCAGTTCCTGAAGGTGTCCGCCGCCACGCTCGCCGGATCGAGTCTTGCCCTGATGGGCTTCTCGCCCGACGCCGCGCTCGCGGAGGTTCGCCAATACAAACTGGCGCGTACCGTCGAAACCCGCAACACCTGTCCGTATTGTTCGGTGGGCTGCGGCATCCTCATGTACTCGCTCGGCGACGGCGCCAAGAACGCCAAGTCGAGCATCATCCACATCGAGGGCGATCCCGATCACCCCGTCAATCGCGGCACGCTGTGCCCGAAGGGCGCGAGCCTGATCGACTTCATCCACAGCCCGAGCCGGCTCACGCAGCCCGAATATCGGGCGCCCGGCTCCGACAGGTGGGAGCCGATCTCGTGGGAGGCGGCGCTCGACCGCATCGCGAAGCTGATGAAGGAAGACCGCGACGCGAACTTCGTCGAGACCACCGAAGACGGCCAGACGGTGAATCGCTGGCTCACCACCGGCATGCTGGCCGCCTCGGCCGGCAGCAACGAAGTGGGCTATCTGACGCACAAAACCATCCGCAGCATGGGGATGCTCGCATTCGACAACCAGGCACGTGTCTGACACGGCCCGACGGTGGCAGGTCTTGCCCCGACGTTTGGCCGCGGCGCGATGACGAACCATTGGGTCGACATCAAGAACGCCGACGTCATCCTCGTGATGGGTGGCAATGCCGCAGAGGCCCATCCCTGCGGATTCAAGTGGGTCACGGAAGCGAAGGCGCACCGCAAGGCGCGGCTCGTGGTGGTGGACCCGCGCTTCACGCGCACGGCATCGGTGGCGGACTATTACGCGCCGATCCGCACCGGCACGGACATCGCGTTCCTCGGCGGGGTCATCAATTACCTGCTGAGCCACGACCGGATTCAGCACGAGTACGTGCGCAACTACACGGATTTCCCGTTCATCGTGCGCGAGGATTTCGCGTTCGACGACGGCATCTATTCCGGCTACAACCCCGACCGGCACAGCTACGTCGACAAATCGACCTGGGATTACGAGCGCGGTGACGACGGCTTCGTGAAGGTGGATCCGACGCTCGCGCATCCGCGCTGCGTCTACAACCTGCTGAAGCAGCATTACGCGCGCTACACGCCCGAGAGGGTCGAGTCGATCTGCGGCACGCCCAAGGACAAGTTCCTGAAGGTGTGCGAGATGCTGGCGAGCACGGCGGTGCCGGGCCGCGCCGGCACGATCCTGTACGCGCTCGGCTGGACCCACCATTCGGTCGGCGCGCAGATGATCCGCGCCGGCGCGATGGTGCAGTTGCTGCTGGGCAACATCGGCATCGCCGGCGGCGGCATGAACGCGCTGCGCGGCCATTCGAACATCCAGGGGCTGACCGACCTCGGCCTGATGTCGAACCTGCTGCCGGGCTACATGACGCTGCCCTCGCAGGCCGAGCAGGATTACGAGGCCTACATCGCCAGGCGCGCCTCGCAGCCGCTGCGGCCGAACCAGCTCAGCTACTGGAAGAACTACCGCGCGTTCTTCGTCAGCTTCATGAAGTCGTGGTGGGGCGATGCGGCCACCGCCGAGAACAACTTCGGCTACGACTACCTGCCGAAGCTCGACAAGCCCTACGACCTGCTGCAAACCATCGAGCTGATGGCGCAGGGCAAGATGAACGGCTATATCTGCCAGGGCTTCAACCCGCTGGCGGCGGCGCCGTCGAAGGCCAAGACGGCGGCGGCGCTCGGCAAGCTCAAGTGGCTCGTGGTGATGGATCCGCTCGCCACCGAAACCTCCGAATTCTGGAAGCCGCACGACGATTTCAACGTCGTCGATCCGGCCGCCGTGAAGACGGAAGTGTTCCGGCTGCCCACCACCTGCTTCGCCGAGGAGGAAGGCTCGGTCGTGAGCTCCTCGCGCGTGCTGCAGTGGCACTGGAAAGCCGCGGAGCCGCCGGGAGAGGCGCGCACCGACCTGCGCATCATGTCCGAGCTGTTCACGCGCCTGCGCGGGCTCTACGCGAAGGACGGCGGCAAGTTCCCCGACCCGATCCAGAAGCTGTGGTGGCCCTACGCGAACCCGGACGAGCCGACGCCGGAGGAAGTCGCGAAGGAATACAACGGCCGCGCGCTCGCCGATCTGGTCGACCCCGCCGACAAGACGACCGTCACGCGCAAGGCCGGCGAGCAGCTCGCGGGCTTCGGCGAGCTGCGCGACGACGGCAGCACGATGAGCGGCTGCTGGATCTTCGCGGGCGCGTGGACGCAGGCCGGCAACCAGATGGGCCGGCGCGACAACTCGGATCCGACCGGCATCGGCAACACCCTGAACTGGGCCTGGGCGTGGCCGGCGAACCGGCGCGTGCTGTACAACCGCGCGTCCTGCGACCCGGCCGGCAAGCCCTACGACCCGGGCCGCAAGCTGATCGGCTGGACCGGCACCGCCTGGG
>JASLEG010000271.1 GCA_030151225.1 Burkholderia sp.
TTCGCTGCCCGGCTGGCCGAACGCGTGGCCCAAATGAAGGTCGGCGCGGGCAGCGAATTCATCATAGATGCCGTCCTGCACGTAGAAACGGTTGGTGCAGACGCAGGTCTGGCCGCTGTTGCGGTATTTCGATGCGATCGCGCCTTCCACCGCCGCGTCCAGATCGGCGTCGTCGAACACGATGAACGGCGCGTTGCCGCCCAGTTCCAGCGACACCTTCTTGACCGTCGGCGCGCACTGCGCCATCAGCAGGCGGCCCACCGGCGTGGAGCCCGTGAACGACAGCTTGCGCACCGTGGCGTTGCCGGTCAGCTCGCCGCCGATCGCCTTCGGGTCACCCGTCACCACGCTCAGCACGCCGGCCGGCACACCCGCGCGCTCGGCCAGCACGGCCAGCGCGAAGGCCGAGAACGGCGTGGCCTCGGCCGGCTTCACCACGATCGGACAGCCCGCCGCGAGCGCCGGGCCCACCTTGCGCGTGATCATCGCGGCCGGGAAGTTCCACGGCGTGATCGCGGCGCACACGCCCACCGGCTCCTTGGTCACCACGATGCGCTTGTCGCCGGCCGGCGTCGGGATGGTGTCGCCGTACACGCGCTTGCCTTCCTCGCCGAACCATTCGATGAACGACGCGGCGTACAGGATTTCGCCCTTCGCCTCGGCCAGCGGCTTGCCCTGCTCGATGGTCAGGATCAGCGCGAGATCGTCGGCATTGGCCAGCATCAGCTCGTACCACTTGCGCAGGATCGCGCCGCGTTCCTTCGCGGTGCGCTTGCGCCAGGCCGGCCAGGCCGCGTCGGCGGCCTCGATCGCGCGGCGCGTCTCGGCGGCGCCGGCCAGCGGCACCGTGCCCACCCGCTCGCCGGTGGCCGGGTTGCGGACTTCGAAGGTCTCGCCGCTCGCGGCGTCTTGCCACTCGCCGGCGATATAGGCCTGTTGACGGAACAGCGACGGATCCTTCAGTGCAGCGCTCAGTTCGTTGCTCATGAGATATCTCGATATGCAGGATGAAAAACGCCGCGTTCGGGGCGAACGCGGCGTGTCGGGCCGGATGGGGGCGCGTCAGGCGGCGACGCCGACGGTTTCCTTCAGCACTTCCTCGAGGATGCCGAGCGCTTCGTCGAACACGGTGTCCTGGATCGTGAGCGGGAACAGGAAGCGCACCACGTTCGAGTACACGCCACACACCAGCAGCAGCAGGCCGCGCTCGAGCGCACGCGCCTGCACGCGCTTGGTGAAGTCGGTGTCGGGCTCCTGCGTGCCGGCCTTGAAGAACTCCACGGCCACCATCGCGCCCGGGCCGCGCACGTCGGCGATCTGCGGGATGTCCGACTGCAGGGCCGAGAGCTTCGACTTCAGCTTGTCGCCGAGTGCCGTGGCGCGTGCCTCGAGCCGTTCCTCGTCGATGATGTCGAGCACCGCGTGCGCCGCGGCCACCGCCAGCGGATTGCCGGCGTAGGTGCCGCCCAGGCCGCCGGGGGCCGCCGCGTCCATCACGTCGGCGCGGCCCACCACGCCCGACAGCGGCATGCCGCCGGCCAGGCTCTTGGCCATCGTGGTGAGGTCGGGCAGCACGTCGTAGTGCTGCATCGCGAACAGCTTGCCGGTACGCGCGAAGCCCGTCTGTACTTCGTCGGCGATCAGCACGATGCCGTGCTCGTCGCAGAGCTTGCGCAGCGCGCGCACGAAGTCGGCCGGCGCCGAGTAGAAGCCGCCTTCGCCCTGCACCGGTTCGAAGATGATCGCGGCCACGCGCTTCGGATCGATGTCGGCCTTGAACAGCATGTCGATCGCCTTCAGCGAATCGGCCACGCTCACGCCGTGCAGCGCGTTCGGGTACGGCGCGTGGAACACGTCGCCGGGGAACGGGCCGAAGTTCAGCTTGTACGGGGCGACCTTGCCGGTGAGTGCCATGCCCATCATGGTGCGGCCGTGGAAGCCGCCCGAGAACGCGATCACGCCCGGACGGCCGGTGAACGCGCGGGCCATCTTCACGGCGTTTTCCACCGCTTCCGCGCCGGTCGTGAAGAACGCGGCCTTCTTGGCCTGGTTGCCCGGCGCGCGGGCGATGATCTTCTCGGCCAGCTCGACGTAGGACGCGTACGGCACGATCTGGTAGGCAGTGTGCGTGAACAGGCCGAGCTGCTCGCTGATCGCCTTGACCAGCTTCGGATGGCGGTGGCCCGTGTTCATCACGGCGATGCCGGCCGCGAAATCGATGAAGCGGCGGCCCTCGACGTCCCACAGCTCGGCGTTCTCGGCGCGCGCGGCGTAGAAATCGCACATCACGCCCACGCCGCGCGGGGTGGCGGCGTTCTTGCGGGCTTGCAGATCGGCATTCTTCACGGGGATCTCCTTCCAGTCGATACGGTTGATTCGGTTCGGTCCAACGGGGGGCCGCGCAGGGGCGGCCGGTGGAGACGACTATAATCCGACTTGGCTCTGAAGATCAGAGCCATTCCGATAAATCTATGGGAGCCAATTTTGAGGGCGAGCGTGTTATCCGACTGGCTGGCGCAGCGCCTCGTGCGTGGCGGCGGCGCGCAGCCCGTGTACCGGCAGCTGCACCGGCTGCTGCAGCAGGCGATCCTGTCGCGCGAGCTGCCGGCCGGCACGCGCGTGCCGTCGTCGCGGCTGCTCGCGGCCGAGCTCGGCATCGCGCGCAACACGGTCACGCAGGTGTACGAGCAGCTCGTGCTGGAAGGCTACGTGACCTCGGCCACCGGGCGCGGCACCTTCGTGGCCGACACCTCGCCCGACGAGATCGTGGGCGAGCGCGACGGCGCCGATGCGCCGGGCGGCGCGGGCGGTGCGCATGCGCACGTCGCGCGCGGGGCGCGATCGGGGGCCGGCGGGCGCGGTGGCGCGATGGAGGCGGCCGCGGCGGATGCCGGGGCGTTTCCCCCGCGTTTCGATGCCGGCGCGGTGCCCGATCCCGCGTCGGAAGCCGGCATCTCGCCGGTGGCCGCGCTGCGCGGGCCGATCGCGCGTTCGCTGTCGGCCCGCGGGGCACGGCTGGTGGAGGGCGCCGGGGTGTCGAAGCGCCAGGGCGGCGCGTTCATGCCCGGCGTGCCCGATGTGTCGCGTTTCCCGGCGCGGATCTGGACGCGGCTGCACAACAAGTACTGGCGCCGGCTGCGCCCCGATCTGCTGACCTACGCGCCGGGCGGCGGCCTCGCCTCGATGCGCGAGGCGCTGGCCGACTACCTGCGCACCTCGCGCTCGGTGCGCTGCTCGCCCGAGCAGATCGTGATCACCACCGGCATCCACCAGTCGATCGACCTGGCCGTGCGCCTGCTGACCGATCCCGGCGACGTGATCTGGACCGAGGATCCGTGCTACTGGGGCGTGCGCAGCGTGCTGCACGTGTCCGGGCTGACCACCCGGCCGATTCCCGTCGACGACGAAGGCATCGCGCCGGGCCCCGAGGATCTGGCCACGCCACCGAAGCTGATGCTCGTCACGCCGTCGCACCAGTATCCGCTCGGCATGGTGATGAGCCTCGCGCGGCGGCGCATGCTGCTCGAATACGCGCGTCAGCACGGCGCGTGGATCATCGAGGACGACTACGACAGCGAGTTCCGCTACGGCAGCCGGCCGCTCGCCTCGCTGCAGGGGCTCGACACGAGCGGGCAGGTGATCTACGTGGGGAGCTTCGGCAAGACGCTGTTTCCGGGGCTGCGGGTCGGCTATCTGGTGGCGCCGGAGCCGCTCGCGCAGAGCTTCGCGACCGCGAGCGCCGAGCTGTATCGCGAGGGGCAGCTGCTGCAGCAGGCCGTGCTGGCCGAGTTCATCGCCGAGGGGCATTTCGTCTCGCACATCCGCAAGATGCGCGCGCTGTACGGGCTGCGGCGGCAGACCCTGCTCGATGCGCTGGCGCGCCGTTACGGCGACGCGCTGCCGGCCGTGGGCGGCGATGCCGGGCTGCATCTCGTGATGCGCCTGCCCGACGGCACCGACGACCGCGCCGTGGCGCAGGCCGCGCTCGAGCGCAACATCGTGGTGCGCGCGCTGTCGGGCTATTACGCGGATGCGTCGCGCGCGGCGCCGGGGCTGCTGCTCGGTTATGCGTGCGTGCCGGAGGACGAGATCGGCGCGGCATTCGAGATGCTGGGCGAGGCGATCGATGCGGTGGGTGGGGGGAAGCGGGGCGGCTAGGGCGCGTCGCTGCGAGCCTCACATCCGTATCAGCACCGCCCCCGCCACCACCATCACGCACGCGCCGATCCGCCGCGCCGTGGGTTGCTCGCGCATCGCGAACCAGCCGATGCCGATCGCGAAGATCGAGCTGGTCTCGCGCAGCGCCGACACCGCTGCCACCGGCAGGTGCCGATAGGCGAGCGTGACGATCGCATAGGCCGCCAGCGCGCAGGTGCCCGCACCCACGCCGCGCCACAGGGCGGCGCGCGGCGCCACGAGCGCGCGCGGGCCGCCGCGCAGCGCGCAGACCAGCGCGAACTGCGGCACGTTCCAGAGCAGATAGACCCAGCAGATGTAGGACAGCGAATTGCCGGCGAGCCGCACGCCGATGCCGTCCACCACCGAATACGTGGCGATGAACACGCCCGTGAGCACCGCGTAGGGCACGCTCTCGCCCGACAGGCGCAGCCCGCGCCGCAGCGCCAGCGACATGATCCCGCCCGACACCAGCGCGATGCCGGCCAGCGCGAACATCGACGGCCTTTCCCCCAGCGCGACGAACGCGAACAGCGTGACCAGCAGTGGCGAGCTGCCCCGCGCGATCGGATAGATCTGGCTGAACTCGCCGCTGCGATACGCGCGCAGCAGCGCGAGGCAGTAGCCGAACTCGAGCAGCGCCGACGCCGCGATGTAGGGCCAGGCCGCGGGCGCCGGCGCGGGCAGCCACAGCGCGCCGGCCACGCCGGCCGCGATGTAGGGCACGGCCATCGTGCCGAGCTGGATCACGCGATCCTCGCTGACATGCAGGAACGCGTTCCACACCGCGTGCAGCAGCGCGGAGAACAGCACGAGGGCGACGAGCAGATGATCCATGACGGGCTGGGCGACGACGGGAGCGAACAGGGGTTCGACCGAAACGCGGGTCGACCGATTTTGTGGCAATGATGTGTAAAATGCGGCAAGTCGTGCATTATCTCCGCGCGCCGCCGTCTCGCCAAGTGTCCGTTTCGTGACGCGCGCGGATTGCCGATAATGGGCGCTTGCGCATCCCCGCGCGCCCGAACCGGATCCCCGCCATGGCTGCCACCCAGATCTCCCCGAACGATGCCGTGCCGCGCCTGACGAGCCTTTCGCATGGCGGCGGCTGCGGCTGCAAGATCGCGCCGGGCGTGCTGGCCGAGTTGCTGCGGCGCACCGCGCCGCCCGCGCTGTTTCCCGACCTGCTGGTGGGCACCGACACCGCCGACGACGCGGCCGTGTATCGCCTCAACGACGAGCAGGCGATCGTGGCCACCACCGATTTCTTCATGCCGATCGTCGACGATCCGTTCGACTTCGGCCGCATCGCCGCCACCAACGCGCTGTCCGACGTCTACGCGATGGGCGGCACGCCGATCCTCGCGCTGGCGCTGGTGGGCATGCCGATCAACGTGTTGCCGCACGACATCATCGCCGCGGTGCTGAAGGGCGGCGAGGCGGTGTGCGCGGCGGCCGGCATCCCCGTGGCGGGCGGCCATTCGATCGATTCGGTCGAGCCGATCTACGGGCTCGCGGCGATCGGGCTCGTGCATCCGTCGCGCGTGAAGCGCAATGCCGCGGCGCGCGCCGGCGACGTGCTCGTGCTCGGCAAGCCGCTCGGCGTGGGCGTGCTGTCGGCTGCGCTGAAGCAGGACCGGCTCGACGCGGCCGGCTACGCCGCGATGATCGCGGCCACCACCCGGCTGAACCGGCCCGGCACCGCACTGGCCGCGCTGCCGGGCGTGCACGCGATGACCGACGTGACCGGCTTCGGCCTGCTCGGGCACACGCTCGAGATGGCGCGCGGCGCGCAACTGACGGCGCGCGTGCATTACGACGCGCTGCCGTGGCTCGCGGGTGTGCAGGCGTTCGCCGAGGCCGGCGTGATCACCGGCGCGTCGGCTCGCAACTGGGCTTCGTACGGCGCCGACGTGCGGCTCGGTGCGCCTCTGCCGGCGGTCGCCCGGACGCTGCTGACCGATCCGCAAACCTCCGGCGGCCTGCTCGTGGCCTGCGCGCCGGAGGTGGTTGATGCAGTGCTGGCCTGCTTCCACGCCGACGGCTTCGCGCAGGCGGCCGTGATCGGCGAATTCGCGGATGGCGTGGCGCGAGTGGATGTGCACTGAAGCGACCTGAAAGAAGCTGCTGAACCGGGTGTGCCGCATCAAGGGGCAACTCGAGGCGGTCGAGCGCGCGCTCGAGGAAGAGCACGGCTGCAGCGACATCCTGCTGCGGCTGACGAGCTGTCGCGGCACGATGAACGGGCTGCTGGCCGCAGTGCTCGAATCGCACATTCGCGAGCATCTGACCGATATAGCGATGGATCATGACGAAGCCGACGGCAGCGCGACCGAGCAGTTGATCGAGGTCGTCCACAGTTATTTCAAGTAGACGCGACGAGGATGCAATGAACGAACCCTTCCGCGGTGGCCGGCACGAACACGTGTTCCTCGGCACCGAACATGCGCGCCGCGAGCGGCGTACCTGGTTCGTCATTGCGCTATGCACGCTCACGATGGCGGCCGAGATCGGGGGCGGCTGGCAGTTCGGCTCGCTCGCGCTGGTGGCCGACGGGCTGCACATGTCCACGCACGCGGGCGCGATGCTGATCGCCGCGCTGGCCTACACCTACGCGCGGCGGCATGCGCGCGATCCGCGCTATTCGTTCGGCACCGGCAAGCTCGGCGATCTGGCCGGCTTCACGAGTGCCGTCGCGCTCGCGCTGATCTCGCTGCTGATCGGCTACGAGGCCGTGATGCGGCTGGTGGATCCGGTGCCGATCCGCTTTGGCGAGGCGATTCCGATCGCGGTGCTCGGGCTGGTCGTGAACATCGGTTGCGCGTGGCTGCTCGGCGGCGAGCATCATCATCACGGGCACGGCCATGATCACGAGCATGCGCATGAACATGCGCACGCGGCCGAACCCGCGCATCACGCACGCGACCACAATTTCCGCGCGGCCTATCTGCACGTGATCGGCGACGCCGTGGTGTCGGTGCTCGCGATCGCCGGCCTGTTCGCGGCGCGGGCGTTCGGCTGGACCTGGATGGATCCGCTGGCCGGCATCGTGGGCGCGCTGGTTATCGCGAACTGGTCGTTCGTGCTGATTCGCGACACCGGTGCCACGCTGCTCGACATGACGCCCGATCCCGCGCTCGCGGCACGCATCCGCGAGTGCATCGAGCGCGACGGCGACGCCGTGCTGGACCTGCATCTGTGGCGCCTCGGCCCGGGCCATCTGAGCGCCGCGCTGTCGGTGGAGACGGCCGGGCCGCGCGATGCGCGTTTCTATCATCGGCGCCTGGCCGACGTGGACGGCCTCTCGCATCTGACCATCGAAGTGATGCCGGCCGCGCACGCGCACGGCTGACTCGCCTTCCGGCGCGATCGGCTCCGATCGCGCCCGTTTCCTCCCGCCGTCGTCCTCGCGTGCCGTTTTTCAGGCCGCTTCCCGAATTCCGTTAAGCTGTTCGACGGCGTGGCAGCGACGCAGCGTGCCGCCACCGCCTTCGTCGTGCCTTCCGCGTCACGACGAAACGATGTGTGCGCGATGCCGGAGGGCCCTGTCGCGCATGCATCCGCAGTGTCCGATAGCCGTTCTCAACACTCCATTCACAAGGAACGACGATGCTGACTCGCTCGATGCTTTCCGCGGCCGTGTTCTCGCTGGCCGCGTGCGCCACGGTGCCATCCGTGGCGCAGGATTCCGCCGCTTCATCCACCGTGCAGGACACGGCCTCCGCCTCGGCCGATCTCGGCCGTGCGCATGGCACGCACGCACCGAAGGTGATGATCATCACGATGTTCGGCCCCGAGGGGCAGGCCTGGACCGATCGCCTCGGCCCGTGGACGCAGGTGAAGGTGCCGGGCCTCTCGCCCGACTATCCCGACGTGCAGTGCAACCGCCAGGACGTGTGCGTGGTGACCACCGGCATGGGTTACGCGAACGCGGCCGCCACGATCATGGCGCTGACCTTCTCGCCGCAATTCGACTTGCGGCGCACGTATTTCCTGGTGTCGGGC
Organism: Burkholderia sp.; assembly: GCA_030151225.1. GTDB lineage: Bacteria > Pseudomonadota > Gammaproteobacteria > Burkholderiales > Burkholderiaceae > Burkholderia. The sequence goes on from JASLEG010000271.1 coordinate 8,182, forward strand.
ATCGCCGGTGTGGATCCTGCGCAGGGCACGGTGGGCTCGGCGGCGTGGTCGCACTACCTCGTCGACTTCGGCCTGCAGTGGGAAATCGATGCGAGGGAGATCCCTTCGGGCTGGAACACCGGCTATCTCGGCATCAACACGAAGAGCCCGAACGACAAGCCGCCGCTCGACTACCGCAGCGAGGTGTTCGAGCTGAATCCGAAGCTGACCGACGCGGCCTATGCGCTGTCGCGCAACGTCACGCTGGCCGACAACGCGCAGGCGCAGGCCGCGCGCGCGAAGTTCGACAGCGCGCCGGCGAACCGGCAGCCTGCGGTGGTGCGTTGCGATACCTCGTCGGGCAATACGTGGTTCTCGGGCACGAAGCTCGGCGAGCGTGCGCGACAGTGGACGAAGATCCTGACCGACGGCAAGGGCACCTACTGCATGACGGCGCAGGAGGACAACGCCACCTACGAGGCGCTGACGCGAGCGGCGGCCACGCATCGCGTGGACCTGTCGCGGGTGGCCGTGCTGCGCACCGGGTCCGATTTCGACCGCCCGTATCCGGGGCAGACGAGCGCGGACAATCTGCTGAACTACGCGGATCAGGGCGGCTTCACGATCGCGACGGAGAACCTGTATCGCGCCGGCAATCCGCTCGTGCAGGACATCGTCGCGCATTGGGCTGAGTGGCGGGATGGGGTGCCGGCGAGGTGAGGGGGCTGAGGTGTTGCGTCGAGCGGTAGCGGCTTGATACGCCTCGAAAACGAAAGGCGGCCCACGCGTCACGCGGGGTCGCCTTTTTCATGTGTACAGGTCGCCGACGGTGAGCGCCTCCCCCGCCAGCCATTGAATCAGGAAGCCGGCGACGCCGCGACGCTGCCAGGCCGGGCCTCGCGGATATCCCAGCCGCCGCCTAACGCCTTGTACAACGCGACCAGGTTGGTCGTCACCATGGCGGTGCTGTCGGCGAGTTGGGCTTCGTTGTTCAGCAGTGTCTTTTGCGCGGTCAGCACATCGAGGTAATTGGAAATGCCGCGGTTGTAGCGCTGGTCGGCGATCTCCAGGGCCCGGCGCGAAGCGCGCACGCTGTCATCGAGGCGATCCCGGCGGCTTTGCTCCGTCGCATAACCGGTCATTGCGTCGTCGACATCCCGGAACGCGGACAATACCGTCTTGCGATAGTTGATGGCGGCTTCCTGCTGCTGTGCCTCCCTCAACGCGAGGGTGGCCCGCAACTGGCCACCTTCGAACAGCGGCAGCGACAGGCTGGGTCCGGCGCTATAACTGCGTGCCCCCCAGCTTCCCAGATTGGTGAACTGGGTCGCCTGAATCGCGACGCTTCCCGAGAGCGTGATCTTCGGAAAGAAGTCGGCCTTGGCTGCGCCAATGCTGGCGGTCGCGGCATGCAACTGCGCTTCGGCCTGGCGGATGTCGGGCCGCCGATGCGCGAGCTCGGACGGCAGTCCGACCGGCACGCGCGGCGGCACCATCGGCGCGACCGATGGCGCGGTCAGCCGTGCGGTCAACGCCTGCGGATACTCTCCCAGCAACAGGCCGATGGCGTTGATGAGCTGAGCCTGCTGCTGCTCGTACTGCGGAATCTCGGCCGCCGTGGAGGCCGCCTCGCTCTGCGCATTGGCCACATCGAGATCAGTTGCAAGCCCTTGCCGCGCGCGGTTCTCCGTCAACTGGACGGTGCGTTTCGCGAAGGCCAGATTTTCTCTGGTTATCCTGAGTTTCTCCTGGGTGCCCCGCAGGTTGAGGTAATCGCGGGCGACTTCCGCCGCGGTCGACACCACCGCGTCATGCCGGGCGTAAGCCTGCGCCTCGGCGGTGGCGCTGGCATTTTCGGTCGTGCGCCGCACGCGGCCCCACAGGTCGAGCTCCCACGAGGCGTCGAATCCGTACTGATAGAGGTTGAACGGGGGCAGGGCGCTCGCGCTCTGCGACGGGACGCCGCCTTGCCGGCCGCCCAGGCCGTTCGTGCCGGTCGCGGGCGTCGAACTGCCGGAGCCGCCCAGCAAACCGATCACGCCATCGGCGCTTTGCAGTTCGCGGGTGTAGGAGGCGTTGCCGTCGAGGGTCGGGAATTCCGACGCCCTTGCCTGACCGAGTTGCGCCCGCGACTCCGCCAGCCGCGCGGCGGCCACCTTGATGTCCAGGTTGTTGCGGATCGCCTGCGTGACGAGTTCGGTCAGCAGTGGATCGCCGAAACTGTCCCACCATGTGGGGTCGACCGGCTCGGCAACGACGACCGAGGTCGCGGGTCTTGTCGCGTGAGATCCGCTCCATTGATCCGGTGCCGGCATCTCTGGACGTTTGAAGTCGGGGCCCATCGTGCAGGCGGACATGGCGAGAGGCAAGGCGGCGCTCATCATGGAGGCCAGCGCAATCCGTCGAAAATCAGTGCGCATTGATCTGAGCTCCCTTCGGCAGTTTGGGTAGCAGAATACAAATCGGGCAGAGCACCAGCGCGATGCAGCCCAGCATGATGAACACGTCGAGGTAACTCATCACGGAGGCCTGCTGTTCGAGTGTCGACGCGATCGAACCGAGCGCGGTGACAAAGCCGTTGTACGGCGTGATGTGTTCGGCGAGCCGCGCGTGATGGAATTGCTCGCGCCACGCCAGTTCGGTGGTGACCAGCGAGACGCCGAAGCTGCCGCCCAGGTTGCGCATCATGTTGATCAACGCCGATGCGTTGTTGTTTTCCTTGGGCGGAATGCCGACGAACTGCACTGCCGACAACGGAATGAACAGGAACGGCAGCCAGATGACCTGATAGAGCCGCGACAACGACACGTCCCAGAAGCCGATGTTGAGGTTCAGGCTTGCCGAATTGAACAGCGCGATGCCGGTGCCCGCGAGCGACATCAGGACCAGCCATTTGGGCTGGAACACGCGCCCGGTCACCATGCCCGCGATCGGCATGAAGATCAGCGTGACGAGCCCGCCGAGGCCGAGCGTCAGACCGGCGTTGGTGGCGTCGTAGCCGAGCAGCGCCTGGGTGAACTGCGGCAGGATCTGCGTCGTGCTGTTGATGATGAAGCCGAACGCGAACATCACGCTGCAACTGATCGCGAACGCGCTCGACTTGAACAGCCGCAGGTTGATGATCGGTTGCCTGACGCGCAACTCCCAGATCACGAGGGTGATCAGTGACACGGCGGAGATGCCCGCGAGCCAGCAGATGAACGTCGACGAAAAGCCGTCTTCGCGCTCGAACTTGTCGAGCATGATCTGCAGGCAGCCGAAGCCCACGGCGACCAGGAAAAAGCCGAAGTAGTCGATCCGCAACCCCTTCGCGAGTAGCGCGCGCCGTTCCTCCCTCACCAGTTTGCTGTCGCTGACGAACATGCCCGCGAGTACCAGCGAGAGTACGCCGACGGGCATGTTGATCAGGAACACCCAGTGCCACGAGTAGTTCTCGGTGATCCACCCGCCGAGCATGGGACCGACGGCGGGCGCGGTGACGACGGTGAGCCCGTATAGCGCAAACGCCATCGCGCGCTTTTCGGGCGTGAAGGTGTCGGCGAAAATACTCTGTTCGACCGGCGCGAGGCCACCCCCGCCCAGACCTTGCAATACGCGGAACACGATCATCATCGGCAGCGAGGTTGCAAATCCGCATGCCACCGAGCTGACCGTGAAGATGAACACGCAAATCATGTAGAAACGCTTGCGTCCGATCACGTTCGCCAGCCAGCCGCTGATCGGCAGCACGATCGCGTTGCTCACGAGATAGCTGGTCGTGATGTAGGTACTCTGGTCCTGGCTCGCGCCGAGTCCGCCCGCGATGTGCCGGAGCGCGACATTGGCAATGGTGGTGTCGAGCACTTCCATGAACGTCGCGATCGACACGATCACGGCGATCAGCCACGGGTTGTAGGGGCCTGCCGCCGAACGGGGCAGCGCCGCGTGCGCGTCGTGCGCGGCCGGGGAGTCGGCGTCGCCGGCCTTTTCTGGATTGTCCGGAGTATCGGCCATGGTTATCGCACCTTGACGCGTGGATTCACCGATAAACCGGGCGCGAGCGGCAGGTTGCGCCAATCGTCGCCGTCGAAGACGATCTTCACGGGCAGACGCTGCACCACCTTCACGTAGTTCCCCGTCGCGTTCTCGGCGGGCAGGCTGCTGAACACCGAGCCCGTGCCGCGCTGAAGGCTTTCGACGTGCGCATGCAGCAGCGTGTCCGGATAGGCGTCGACCGTGACGTCCACCGGCTGGCCAACCTTCATGTGGGCGAGCTGCGTCTCCTTGAAGTTGGCCGTCACCCACATTTCGTCGGGCACCACGGCGACGAGTGCCTGGCCCGGTGTCACGTAATTGCCGAGATTCACGGTGCGCCGTGTGATCTTGCCGGCCTGGGGCGCGACCACTTCGGTATAGCTCAACTGAAGTTTGGCGTTGTCGACGTCAGCCTGGATCTGCCGCACCGAGGCTTCCGCCGCGTCGATCTTCGTGCGTTGCGAGACGATCTGCGCCTGGGCGGCGGCGACCGCCTGCCTGGCACTGTCGACCTTCGCCAGCGAGCTCTTTGCGCTCGCCTGGCTCTGATCGAGCTGCTGACGCGTGATGGCCGCCGGATCGGAGCCGAGATAACGCGCGAGGTCCTGCCTCGCCTGCACCAGATCTGCTTCGTTCACGCGCACCTGGGCCTGCTGCTGCCCGAGATTGGCGATCTGTACGGCCAGATCGGCGCGGGCTTGCGCGACCTGCGCGACCGCGTTCGCTTCCTGCGCCTCGGACTGTTCGAGCTTGACCTGATAGTCACGCGGATCGATCCGCAAAATGGGCTGGCCCTTGTCGACGTGCTGGTTGTCGGCAACGAGCAACGCGATCACCCGCCCATTGATCTGCGAGGCGATCTGGCTCTGGTTGCTGTCGATGAACGCGTCGTCCGTGCTTTCGTAGTGACGCGCATGCAGCCAGTACAGCACGCCCGTCACGACCAGCAGTGCCGCCAGCGTCGCGCCGATCAGCAGGTTCAGCCGCTTGCGCGCCGGGCTCGCGGGCGGTTTCCCCGCCGCCTCGGCTTGTTGCTCGTCCTGTGCGCCGGATGGCGCTCCCTCGTCGCGTTCGCTGCCGGCCATCAGACTCTCCAGAAATTTGGGCTGCGGGCATCATACAATGAAACGATACCGTTTCGTTCTATTGGAAATTGTCTATGCTAAAGTCAGGGCCAATTTTTCAGGCAGGTGGCACGATGAAGCGCGGCTTACAGGACAGCGGTAACGAACCGGCGGGGTTCTCTCTCAAAATGCGCTTGTGCCCGCGCAAAGGGCGGCCGTCCGCGTCGATGGCAGGGGAGGTCGAGGAGCGGATCCTCGACGCCGCCACCGTCGTGTTTCTTGAAAACGGTTTCGCCGGCGCGTCGCTCGAGCGGATCGCCGAACGCGCGTCGGCCAGCAAGGCCACGCTGTACAGCCGCTATGCGAACAAGGAAGCGCTGTTCTCGGACGTGGTGAAGCGCAACGTGGAGCGCAGCCTGCGGATGATCCAGGACACGCCGCAATCCGACTCGTTGGTGGAGCGGCTGAAGTTCGCCGCGCGAACGCTGGTCACGCGGTTATTGAGCGACGAAGTGCTCGGAATCATCAGGGTGGTGGTGGCCGATGCGCCACGGTTTCCGATGCTGGCTCAGCTGACGCACGATCAGGGCCGGCTGCGCGCGATCGAAATCGTCACCGGGGTGATCGTGGATCATCCGCGCGAGCCTCTCGACGCACGAGGTCGTGCGTCGATGGAACGCGAAGCGCGCACGCTGGCGACACGCATTCTCGATTCGATCGTTGGACCGCTGGTCATGCGGGCGTTGCTCGGGCAAGACCGGGAAGGCGTGCGCAGCGAGATCGACTCGCAGATCGATCAGACGCTGGCGATTTTTGTGGCGGCGGGTGCGGTCGAGCCTTTTCTGTGAGATTGCGGAGGACATGGCCCGGGACACGGTCAGGCCACCTTGCACCATTCAGGCCCGATGCCGCGGCCTACCCTTCCGCCAGCCGCTTGCCGATCCACCCTTCCGCATACGCCGGGAACACGCCGATGCGCAGATAGCCGCGGCGCGTGCTGCCGATCTCGCGCGCCACCTCGTTGAGGTAATCGAGGCCCTGATACACCTGATGTACTTCTGAAAAGAAGATCTCCGCCTCGGGCGTCGGCACCAGCTTGCCCCTTCGGCGAATGAACGCGGCGAAGCCGGCCTCGAGCTCGAAGCGCTCGACCATCCGGCTCACCGCGGGCTGCGACACGTTGAGGTGCTGCGCGGCAGCCTTGATCGATCGTATGCGGTCAATTAACAACGCCCATCAGCGACGTTGCAATGCCTATCATGGTTGGGTGCGCCCCATACTTTCGCGCACCGAGAATCGGCGCCACCAATCCTGCAATTTTCTGCATCGATCCATCAGCAAGCCTGCTTCGGCCGCTTGCGTGAAGCAGGCGAACATGGGTGCCGCGTAAAGATCAGCAATGCTCACCCGGTCAGCGACCATATAACCAGTTCCGTCGCATAGCCGATCAAGTTCGGCTAGGCACGTCGACGCAAGTGGCAACGCGGCCGCAATCTTTTCATCGTCTGTCGGCCGCCCCTCCTTAACGGCAACTACGCGTTCCACGTAGATGTCCCAGACCAGGGTTCGGTACGCGTAGGCATCCATCACCGCCGCGATCTGATTGGCCCTCGCACGCGCCTTCGCATCAGCCGGTTGCAACTTGGGCCCGTCGAAGGCGTCATCGATGTAGCGAACGATGGCACTGGTTTCGTAAAGGCAGAAGTCTCCATGCTGGAAGGCTGGAATTCGACCGAACGGGTGTCGTTCTAAATATTCAACTGGAACACCGGCACTATCGAATACATCGACTTCGACAAGGGTATAAGGAATCCCCTTTTCTTCCAGTGCGAGCCTGGCTATCCGCACATATACACTCCATGCGGCACCATACAGTCTCACTACGTTGGCGGATGACAATTGATTCTCTCCCGACGGAACTTGTCTGAGCTGGAGTTTTGCATGTCAGCGTGGCGGTCCGGCACCGTAGGATAATCCAGATCGGGCTTCAATCAGGCTCCACGGAAGGAGCTCAACGTAATCGTCGACCGTATTCGCCAACAGGCCGTTGAAATACCCAACGGACCGACGCATTTACCTCCGCCGCGATTCGTAAAGTGTTCGCGTCCCGCCCAACTCCTGTATCGCGGCCGATTTCCCTCCCGTCAGACCACTTTTACGGCGGCATCTCGTCCCATCAGGCGACTTGCGGGCGCAATGCCGCCAGCGTTCTCAAGCGTGTCAGGTTGTAGGCGGCCATGGTCAGCGTCGGGAACTGATCAACTTTCTCCAGGCCCTGAACCATCAACTGCCGAAGCACGGCTCGATGCATTTGCGTTTGCGCCGACTCATTGCGTAACCCGCATGTCGGCTCGTGCGTTTGTCGATGGCGCTACCACCCGTGTGCTTCGTATTCCGGGCGAGGTGTGGCGTCACGTTGACTTCCCGACAGGCTTTCACGAAGCCTCGCGTGTCACGGCCTTTGTCCGCGCCCACCGTGATGCGCCGGTGCGGCCCCGCGATGTCGCGCAACATCCGAGCTGCCACCTCACGCTCGGCGCGGCCGTTGGCCTGGCTTGCCTGAACGTTCGCCACCAGACCACGCCGATTATCGGTCGGCACATGGCCAAGATAGCTCGGCAGGGCCGGAGCCGCATTGCTCTTGCGATACAGCCGGCTCTCGCCATCGCTCTTTGATTCGTGTGTTTCGTTGCTGCGGGTTTCGCCGTGCCAGTTATCCGGTGGACGATCGTCGCCGCTCCCGTGTCGAACTCGATCAGCCGATCCCGGTTCTTGCTGAATACCCCTTGACGTCTGCGTCGTACATTGCTGCAAACTCGGCATCCATCTTCGAAAGCGCTTCGTTCAGCCATGTCCGGATCGGTCGCAACGGATGAGTTTGCGGAACAAATTCATCCAGCCTGACCGTGCTGAGCAGCGATTCGTTGTAGCCGTCGGCGCCTCGCATCTGCTCTTTCTTACTTGATCTCCCGAGCCTGCATCGTGGATGCATAGGCCGAGGCATTTCAACGGCCTGGTAGGGCGTCGTTGATTGACGGCTTACGCTCGACCCGTGGTTCATGACGGCGTCAAACACTTCCATCTGCTTGGCATTCAATCCTGGCACCGTGAGTCAGATCAGCGTTTCCTCCGTACAAGGTAGAGACGGTGTCCAGCAGTTCAGGGCCCGTTCCAGCCATGAATTGGGGGATCCTATCCCTTGACAATCAAATGCTCAGGCAGCATCTGCCGAATTTCCCGGCGGACATGATCAATGAAAGGCTTGAGGATCAGCGTGGAAGAGTTGCGCGACGAGATGACGATTGAATAATCATTGACGATATCTGGTTCAAACGGAATGAACTTGAGCGCGTTTCCCGTGTAGCCAAATGCCGTCAAGGGGTCGATGATGGAAAGGCCGACACCGGCTTCGACCAGCCTGATGATTGCGGACGACACCTGGGTTTCAACGCTGACGCGACGGTTGACTTGATTGGACAACATAACCGAATCAATCTTGGTTCGCGCTTCCATGAGAGGTGCCAGCGAAATAAAGCTCTCATTCTCGAAATGCCCGGGATGCAGGACGCCGACGTTCGCCAGCCGGTGATTTATCGGCACAACTCCCACCATCTTTGCTGTCACGAGGATCTCGCTGTTCGCGTGACGCGCCGCTCGCATCGGTTGCATCGCAAACCCGAGATCGCAGCGATCGCTCTGGACCATGTCCAATACTGTCGCGGAGCTGTGCACATGCATCGTCACCAGCGCGTCCGGATAGTCGTTTGCAAAGCTGGCTATGGCGCGAGGCAGGACCGAGTGAGCCATGCTCGGGGCTGCCGCAATTTCAAGGTGGCCGAGTCTGAGTGCCTTGATGGTTGAGGCTGCGTTGGCAATCCGTTCGATTCCCACCAGTGACTGATGCACGTCAGCAAAGAGTAGCGCTGCCTCCGGGGTTGGGGCTAGCCGGCCCTTGTTGCGTGTGAAAAGCGGGATCGCGATACGTTCTTCCAGATCCGCAATCAGGCGAGTGACCACGGGCTGCGTGACCTCGAGCATTTCCGCTGCCCCCGTGACCGATCGTCTAACCATGACCGCTCGAAACGCTTCAAGGTGTCTGAGGGTGATTCTATTTTCCATAGCATTTAAACATGGGTTGATTGCATATAGCTATTATACAATTATTTTTGGCGACTGAATAGTCAATAAAAACAAGTGGTTACGATATGGGCGCGGTAGGGTGTTAGTATGACATCAATTCGGGTATTTACTCGTTCATGCGGCTGAAGAAGGTTGCTACGATAATGATCATTCGGGTGCGTCCGGTTCGCGAGGTTCAGTCTCGGGCATGTCCCGGTTTGGAAGGTTTACATGATGAAATTCCCTGCTTGCGCCAAAACAATAACTACACTTTTGGTGATCCTGATCTTCGGTTCGGGTTGCTATTCTGTTTACGCAGAGGCGAGCCGTCGCCCTGATATCGTGGTCAGTTCCGGGGCAACCGATATCACTACGCTCGACCCTGATCGGGCGACTAATTACGGTGATATGGGGGTTGTGTCCGAGATATTTAACGGCCTAGTCCGTTTTGCGCCGGGGAGTGTCGATCCCAAGACGATTCAACCCGACTTGGCAACGAGCTGGCAAACGACCGCTGACAAGAAAGTCTGGACTTTCATGTTGCGCAAGGGCGTTCGTTTTCACGGTGGGTATGGTGAGATGAAAGCTGGCGACGTGGTTTATTCGATGAAGCGAGCAGCAGACCCAAGGCGATCGAGCTTTGCGTCGGATTACTCCGTCATTGAAAATGTCGAGGCAATCGACGACTACACGGTTCGTTTCACGCTCCGATATCCCGATGCAGCTTTCCTGGGGCTGGTGGCCAATTACCACGGCGGCAGCATTATCAGCGAAGCGGCTGCGGAGAAGATGGGAAGCCGGTTCGGGCAGTCGCCAATCGGTACGGGTCCGTTCGCGTTCGAGCAGCTGGTGACGCAGCAATACGCCAGGCTGGTGGCCAACGATGCGTACTTCAGGGGCGCCCCGAAGCTTGGTGGTGTCACCTATCGCATGATCCTGTCGGACAGCGCACGCGAACTGGCTGTCACGACCGGAGAAATCGATCTGATGTCTGGCAAGCGCGAACAACGTTGGATCGAGCGGGCGAGGCAGCGTGGACTGCTCGTCGATATCTCCGGGCCTGCTGAATTTCGCACGCTATTTATCAATCGCAACATCAAGCCGCTGGACAATCTCAAGGTTCGTCAAGCGATCGCTGCCTCGATCAACGTGGACCAGATCGTGCGCTATGTCGGAGAGGACGTTGCGCAGAAAGGTTGCTCAGTTGTGCCGAATGGTTATGTTGGCGAGGATTGCAGTGCAGGCAACTATACCTATGACGTGACAAAGGCCAGGCGACTGCTCGCTGAAGCCGGTTATCCGAACGGCCTCACCTTGCACTCTGTCGTGTCGAACGTCTCGGCTTTGCAACCGATCATGGAAATCATCCAGTCGCAACTGGCGCAGGCCGGCATCAGATTGCAGATGGAAGTCGTGGACCATGCGACCTTTCAGTCGAAAAGTCGGAAGGACGAGAGTGCGCTGGTTCTGTATGGTGCGGCCCGCTTCCCAACTGCAGACAACTGGCTGAGAGAGTTCTATGACTCTGCCGCTTCGATTGGCGCGCCGGGTGCAATGTCCAATTTTGGGCACTGCTCGGTCGCAGACAATGAAATCCGTGCCGCGCGTGTCAATCCCGATCCCCAAAAGCAACTCGCACTATGGAAGCAGGCACAGCAGCGGATTCACGACGATGTCTGCGCCGTGCCGCTGTTCGGGCTGCAGCAGGTATGGGCTCGTGCGAGTGGTGTGAGGCTGGGTTACGACTCGAAAGGTGCGCTGGGGCTGCAACCGCCGATACTCGAATCCACGACGGTAAATCGGGGTGGGCCCTGAATCTCGCCTCATCCGAACAGTTCTATTCGTTCAGATAGTGATGGGGCATTTCGCGAATGCTACAGGGCTGCAGTTGCAAGACGAGGCGCCAGTCGCATGAGACGGTGAATGGCGGGCGGCGGGAGAGATTTCCGGTGGTCTCAAGGTGTTTCACCGCACCCACCAGCTACATCTCCTGGCTGGCGTTGCTGGAGGCTTCCCGCTGTTTGTTGGTGCGCTCTAGATGGAATTCGGTTTGCTCTCCTGAAGAACGGGTGTAGGCGCTACCAATATCCATCCTGATAGGCAATCTGGCGCGGCAATTTGCGCGCACAAGGAAGGATCGGAATGGCTTTTGAATATGACGTTACCGTGGTCGGCGCTGGAATGGTTGGTGCGGCTATCGGATATGGACTGGCTGGGCAGAATCTCAGGGTCCTGATGCTGGATGGTGTGGACACTGATTTTCGTGCCGCCAAGGCGAATTTTGGCCTTGTCTGGGCGCACGGAAAGGGTTACGGGCAACCCGACTATCAGCGCCTGTCGCTTGCTGCCGTGAAAGACTGGCCAAGCTTTGCCGAAGAGCTTGAAGCCGAGAGCGGGTTCGAGCTTGCCTATGAACGCAACGGCGGACTGCACTTCTGTATGAGCGACAGGGAACTGTCCGATCGGGCGGCAAGAATGGACTTATGGCATGCCCAAACTGCCGATCTGGCGCCGACGACGCGCATCCTCGATCGAGGGGAACTGCAGCGCCGCTTTCCTTCACTCAAGCTGGGTGAGGGGGTGGCTGGCGCCAGTTTGGGCGAGCTGGATGGTCACGTGAATCCGCTTCGCCTGCTTGCCGCATTGCAAGCTGCGTTTCTGCGTCGAGGTGGGCATCTGCGCGGTGGATCTGCGGTGATCGCGATCACGGCGCTGCCTGGCGGAGGGTTCGAGGTGAAGACGGCTGATCGTCAAGCGCACACCGAGCGTGTGGTGATCGCTGCCGGGTTGGGTTCATCAGTGCTCGGTCCGATGGTGGGATTGGACGTGCCGATTCGGCCGCAGCGTGGCCAACTGCTTGTGACTGAACGTCTGGCCCCGCTATTGCCCGTGCCCGCGAGCGGGCTTCGTCAAACGGGAGAGGGGACCGTGATGATCGGCGTCACCCAGGAAGACGCTGGCTACGACCTGCGCACGACTTCGGATGCAGCGGTGCGTATGGCGCGCAGAGCCTTGAAGATCCTCCCGGACCTCGCCGGAGCGAGGCTGGTGCGTCAGTGGTCCTGCCTTCGGATCATGACGCCGGATGGCGCGCCGGTATACGCGAGCGCTCCCCTCAATCCTGGTGCGCACATCGCGCTATGCCACTCCGGAGTGACGCTTGCCTCTTTTCACGCGGGAGCCTATGCGCGTGCGTTGGCGAGCGGTTCGTTTCCCGATTCTTTAGGCGTTTTTCACCATGACCGCTTCAATGTTCAAAAAGTTGCCTGAGCCCGGCGTCCCAACGCTGACACTCTACATAGATGACCAGCCGGTTGAAGCCGAACGCGGCGAGTCTGTCGCAGCCGTGATGTTGCGCCAGGCGGATCCGGTCTGTCGCAGTACCCCCGTAAATGAAAGTCCGCGTGCTCCGTTCTGCATGATGGGAGTGTGCTTCGAATGCCTCGCAATCGTCGAGGGCGTACCGTCCACGCAAACTTGCCTGGTATCGGTGCGCGAAGGAATGCGCGTTGAGCGGCAGTTTGGCCGCAGGAAGGCGGCATCATGACTCGTCAATTCGACGTGATAGTGATCGGAGCAGGGCCGGCGGGCATGAGTGCCGCCATTGGCCTGCGTGAGCAGGGACTTTCGGTGCTGGTGGTCGACGAGCAACCCGCACCCGGTGGTCAGATCTGGCGTGCTGTCGAAGCCGTGGCACCGACGCAACTGGGAACGATGCTGGGAGAGGAGTATCTCGCCGGGGCTGGTCTCGCGGATCGCTTCCGTAGCTGTGGTGCGTGCTATGAACCCTTGACGCAAGTCTGGCAGATCGAATCCGGCTGGCAGGTCTACATGACGCGTGGCGGCCGTGCCGAGATGGTGCTCGCGAAGCATGTGGTGCTCGCTTTGGGCGCGCAGGAGCGTCCTGCGCCGTTTCCTGGCTGGACGCTACCCGGTGTGCTGACCGTCGGTGCCGCGCAAATCTTGCTGAAGACTGCGCGCCAGGTGCCGTCGGGCCCGGTGTGGGTCGCAGGCAGCGGACCGTTGCCGCTCCTGTATATGGCACAACTATTACGTTCTGGTGGCGCAGTCGCAGGATGGCTGGACACCTCGCCATCCGGCGGGTGGCGAAGGGCGCTGCCATGGGCTGGCGCTGCGCTCACGGCTTGGCGCGATGTCGGAAAGGGATTGGCATGGTTGCGAGAGATCAATGCGGCGGGCGTCAAGCGTTTTCGTGGCGTCAGAAATCTTCGCGCACTCGGCGACGGCCGTCTGCAGGAAGTGGAATACGAGCTCGCTGATGGGCACAAGGAGCGCGCGCCGGCAAGCGTACTGCTATCGCATGAGGGCGTCGTCCCTTCCATCCACATGACCCGCGCCCTCGGTTGCGAGCACAGCTGGAGCGAGCAGCAGGCGTGCTTCATCCCCGTCCTGGATGCCTGGGGTCAGACGAGCGAACGAGGGGTATATGTCGCAGGTGATGCTGCGGGCATCGGTGGCGCGAAGGCAGCGTGCGTGCGAGGTGAACTGGTCGCACTCGGCATCGCGCTTCATGTTGGACGTGTGGCGCAGGAAACTGCAGTACAACGCGCGACGCTGCTTCGAAGGAAACTGAGCGAACTGCTGCGATTGCGGCCGATGCTCGACTCGCTGTATCCGCCTCGGGCCAGCATTTTGTCTCCGGCTGACGATACGGTTGTCTGTCGTTGCGAAGAGTTGACCGCAGGAGACATCCGCAGGGCCGCCAAAATCGGGCAACCGGGCCCCAACCAGTTGAAGGCGCATACACGTGCAGGCATGGGCCCGTGTCAGGGTCGTCAATGTGGTTACACCGTTTCTCGGATTATTGCGACGGAGCAAGGCCGCCAGATTTCCGATGTCGGCTTCTACCGGATCCGTCCACCATTGAAGCCGCTGACGCTGGGCGAGCTGGCGTCGCTCGATATCGATGGGGAGAAACGATGAGGAGGGTCAGGGCTACCACGTTGCGTGGTGACGAGGTCAGAGGCGCGTTCACTCGGGAAATCGTCGTGCCGATCGCCTCCTTTCTGATCGCAAGTCGAAATAGGGATATCTGTTTTTCGAAGTCTTGCCAGAGGCCGGTGAACGGCACGACCGAGCAGGCCTCACTGGAGCCATTGTCATGATTCGCTACGCCATCAAGCGCCTGCTGTTGGCCATTCCAACACTGTTGGCAATGCTAACTGCGGTATTCATTCTGGTGCGCCTGGTGCCGGGCGACCCAGCCGTGGCGATGCTGGGCGATCATGCCAGTAAAGCCGCGCTCGTCGCATTGCGTACCCAGATGGGCCTGGACCAGCCCATGTATGTGCAGTATCTGCATTTCATGCGCGACATGCTCTCGGGAAACTTCGGGGCATCGATGGTCAGTGGGAGATCGGTTCTGCACGAGGTGCGGCTGGTTCTGCCATGGACCTTGCAACTTTCTGCATCGGCCGTGGCAATTGGCGTTGCGATCGGCTTGCCGCTCGGGATTTGGGCCGCACTTCGGCGCAACGCATGGCCGGACTATTTGGGTCGGATGCTGTCGCTGGTGGGATTGTCGTTCCCGTCATTCGTGTCCGCGATTCTGATGTTACTGGTGTTTGCGGTCCAACTGCGCTGGCTTCCTGTCATCACCAGCATGGATGCCGGCTTCGACGTGCAACTGCGAAACCTGGCGCTGCCCGCATTCAACCTTGGGCTGATCATGGCGGCCTACGTAATGCGGGTGACGCGTTCGTCGATGCTGGGAGTGCTTGGGGAGGATTTCATACGCACCGCTCGCGCCAAGGGGGTGGGGAATATGCGGCTGGTACTGCGCCACGGATTGCGCAACGCGTTGATTCCCATCGTAACGGTCGTTGGGCTTTATTTTGGCACCCTGATTGGTAACTCCGTGCTGACGGAGATCGTTTTTAACCGACCGGGACTCGGCAAATTGATTCTGAGTGCCCTGAACGAGCGGGACTATACGCTCCTCCAGGGCTTGATGGTGGTCTTCGCTTCGTGCGTGATCGTGGTCAATATCCTGACGGACATGGTGTACGGTCTGGTCGACCCTAGGGTGAAATACAAATGAGTCATGTCAGTGCGCATGTAGCGGCAAGGCCTAATGCATTTTGGCAGGCCTTGCGCAAAAACAGGCTTTCGTGGGTAGGCATCGCGCTTCTGGTCCTGATCGTGGCTGCTGCGGTGCTTGCGCCCTGGCTGGCGCCGTACGATCCCCTTCAACAGCATATCGTCGACCGGCTTCAACCGCCGTCAGCTCGATTCTGGCTGGGTACGGATAGTTTCGGCCGCGACGTGCTTTCGCGCCTGATCTACGGTGCGCGTGTTTCGATGCTCGTGGGCTTTGCTGCAATCCTGATTGCAATGAGCATCGGCTCCGCGCTAGGCATCGTCGCGGGATACGTCGGCGGGATCGTTGATCAGTTCATCATGGGTTTGGTCGACGTCCTGCTGTCCTTTCCTGCCTTGTTGCTGGGGCTGATGGTGGCAGCCATGTTGGGGGCCAGTCTCGAAAATCTGATAATTGCGATCGCAATCACCGAAATTGCGCCATTCATCCGGATAGCGCGGGCACCTACCATCACGCTGAAGCAACGCGAATTCGTCGAGGCGGGTAGAGCGCTGGGTTTTGGGCCTCTCAGGTTGATGGGGGTGCACATTCTGCCCAACATGATGTCGGACGTGGTGGTACTCGGATCATTGTGGATGGCGACTGCGATTCGCACCGAAGCGGCGTTGAGCTTCATTGGTCTGGGAGTTCCTCCGCCCATTGCGACGTGGGGCAGCATGATTCAGGACGGATTCGACAATATCCTGGACGCCTGGTGGCTGACGGTCTTCCCAAGCCTTGCGATTTTGCTGGCGGTACTGGCCTTGAATCTATTGGGTGACGCGTTGCGCGACGCAATCGATCCCAAGCTGCGCTCGGAGCGAGCATGAATCTTCAAACCACTTCTGAGGTTCCCGTGCTGGAACTGCGCGACTTACGCACCGAGTTCAGAGTTGGTGGCGCGTGGCATGCCGCCGCTCGAGACGTGTCACTCAAGGTTATGCGCAACGAGACGCTTGCTGTCGTTGGTGAATCGGGCAGTGGGAAGAGTGTGACCGCGCTCTCCGTCCTGCGTCTTTTGCCGGCAGCCGGTACCCGTCACGGGGGAGGGCAAATTCTTCTGGATGGGGAAGACCTCGCGCTCCTGTCGGAGAAGCAAATGACGAAGCTGCGCGGTGAAGCCATTGCCATGATCTTCCAGGAGCCGATGACTTCGCTGAATCCGACCATGACAGTGGGCGAACAGATAGCTGAGGCGATTGGTCAGCATCGGAAAATGTCGAGAAAGGAGGCGCGCCGAGCGGCACTTGAAGTGTTGGAGGAGGTGAAGATCCCCGCTGCTTCAGAGCGCTTCGATCACTATCCGCATCAGTTCTCGGGCGGGATGCGTCAGCGCGTGATGATAGCGATGGCTCTGGCATGCAAACCCAAGGTGCTATTGGCAGACGAACCCACCACTGCATTGGATGTCACGATCCAGGCCCAGATCTTGAGCCTGTTATCGGAGCTGAAGACCGCGTACGGCATGGCAGTGGTCTTCATCACCCACAATCTGGGCGTGGTGGCGCAGATTGCGGACCGGGTAGCCGTCATGTACGCGGGAGAGGTGGTCGAAACTGCCGATGTTCATACGCTGTTCGCCAAACCCACGCATCCATATACGGTGGCGCTCCTGCGTGCGATGCCGCGGGTCGACACCGACACCGAGAAACTTGAGCCTATCCCAGGTAGCGTGCCCGCCATCACGGCGATGCCCGAGGGCTGTGCGTTTGCGCCGAGATGCCCCCTGAAGGAAGCGCGCTGTGAGGCTGCACGGCCGAAACTCGTGAATATCGGCGACGAGCATCATGTGCGCTGCGTAGTGCGCGCGGAACTGTACGAGAGAACGGCATGAGTCATCTTCTGGAAGTGCGCAATCTGGTGAAGCGCTTTGAAAGCGGCGGTGGCTTGCTGAGCACACCGAAGCAAATCGTTCGCGCCGTGAACGACGTGTCTTTTTCTCTGGGCCGTGGCGAGGCACTCGGCCTTGTTGGGGAGTCTGGCTGCGGCAAGTCCACCGTGGCCAGAATGGTGCTGCGTTTGATCGAACCCGATGAAGGCAGCCTGCTTTTTGACGGGGTGGACATGCGAAAAGCCGCCGGCTCCGAGCTGCGTGCGTTGCGGCGCCGCGTTCAGATGGTGTTTCAGGACCCATACGCCTCGCTGAACCCGCGTCGGACGGTGCGACAGACGCTGGCCGAGCCGCTGGTCGTACACAGGCTCGGTAACGCGAACGAGATCTCCAGGAAAGTGGCCCGGGCCATTGACGAAGTCGGATTGCCGCGCTCCGCACTTGATCGGTATCCGCACGAGTTCTCTGGTGGGCAGCGCCAGCGAATCGGTATTGCACGCGCATTGGTGCTGGATCCCGAGATCATTGTGGCGGATGAGCCGGTTTCGGCGCTGGACGTATCCGTTCAAGCACAAATTCTGCAATTGCTTGATCGTCTGAAGCGAGACCGGGGGCTGTCTTTTGTCTTTGTTTCCCATGATCTTGGGGTGATCCGCCATTTTTGCGACATGGTTTGCGTGATGTATCTGGGCCGTATCATCGAGCAGGGACCGACCGCACAGGTGTTGGACGATCCGAGACATCCATACAGCCGGGTGCTCCGGGATTGCTCTCCGGTACCGGACCCCGAGGCACGAATCCGGCTGTCGAAGATTAGCGGAGAGATCCCGGCACCGACGAAGCTGCCTTCCGGCTGCACCTTTCATCCGCGTTGTGCCCGGTCGCAGCCCGAATGCGTGGCTCGGGTCCCACCTTTTGAGGGGAATGGCTTGACGCGTGCGGTTGCCTGCTTTCATCCATTGGCAGAGGTCGCAGGTAGCGCAAACGCATAGCGGGGCGCCAACTGAGCCTGGTTCGCTCCGACCGGGGAAATGGATCGGTTCCGATGATCGCCCGGACATAGTTTGCGTGTTGGCCAATCTTGGGAGCGGTTCCCCGAAGGAATCGACTCCCCGACTCGCGTAGCAGGAGACCACTGCAAGCGGCCTCTGGCTCGAGTATGCAATGACTATTGGCATAACTAAGCAGTAAATGGACCAGTGTCAGAAGCTGAGCTCTGTCGAGTTCAACGGCATTTGCACGGCACGCGCTTACGGTCGAGATACCACCTTGTGCCGGCGCTTGGGCCGTACCGAGTCTGGAAAGATCATCGTTCGGGGTGCACTCGGCGGGTATCCCGTCGGTGGACGTGTACGTCGGGGCCGGTTGCCCGAAGAAGATTTCCAATGAGCGATCTCGGGCTTTGGGAATGGTGGCGGGGTTGTTGTCGTACGATTCTGATCAATAAAATTAGCAATCCTATATAAAGGACAATCGTGAAAAACAAGCTTAAGAATGGTTTGGGTGGCGCTGTGATCATCGCCCTGGGCACGTCAACCCTGGCGCACGCGCAAAGTACCGTCACCCTCTATGGAATTATCGATGAGGGTTTGACCATGAACACCAATAGTGGTGGCCATCATCAATATCTTGTTAATAGCGGCATCATGCAGGGGAGCCGTTGGGGCCTGCGCGGCTCCGAGGATCTGGGCGGTGGGCTGAAGACCATCTTCACAATCGAAAGCGGCTTCGATGCAAGCACCGGAAAGTTGGGTCAGGGCGGGCTTGGGTTCGGCCGTCAAGCTTACGTTGGATTGTCGAGCAACTACGGCACCGTCACTCTCGGCCGGCAGTACGATTCGGTCGTGGATTATCTGGGGCTTCTCGCGGTGGGTGACCAGTGGGCGACCTCAATCGGTGCGCACCCCGGTGACATCGATAATTTCAACAATTCATACCGCACCAACAACGCGGTCAAGTACACGAGCCGAAAGTACAATGGTTTTACTTTCGGTGGCCTGTACAGCCTTGGCGGTGTGGCCGGAGACTATTCCCGAAACCAGGTCTGGTCGTTGGGCGCTCAATACGCCAATGGGCCCCTCAGCCTTGCCGCAGCCTACCTTGACGTGCGGAATCCGAATGCCGGTTTCTTTGGAAACTCGAACTCCGGAACCATCAGTACCACCACGTCGAACGTCTCTTCCCCTGTCTACAGTGGATTCGGTTCCGCTCACACCTATCAGGTCATTGGTGCAGGTGGTGCCTACACGGTAGGCGCGGCAACGATTGGTGCGACGTATTCCAATATCAAGTTCTCTCAACTCGGTTCGTCATACGCGTCCGCATTTTCCGGTCAGAGCGCAACGTTCAACAATATCG
>JASLEG010000274.1 GCA_030151225.1 Burkholderia sp.
GCCGAGATATGCCTCAATCACCTTCGGATCCTTCTGCACGTCCTGCGGCAGACCCTCGGCGATCACCTTGCCGTAATCGAGCACCGTCATCCGGTTGCACAATCCCATCACCAGCTTCACGTCGTGCTCGATCAGCAGGATCGTCTTGCCGTCCGAGCGAATCTTGTCGAGCAGCGCCGTCAGTTCCACCTTCTCGGTCGCGTTCATGCCGGCGGCCGGCTCGTCCAGCGCGAGCAGCTTCGGATCGGTCGCGAGCGCGCGCGCGATCTCGAGGCGGCGCTGGTGGCCGTACGACAGGTTGCGCGACGTGTAGTCGGCATACTTCAGCACGCCCACGTAGTCGAGCAGCTCGATCGCGCGCTCCTTGATCTCGCGCTCCTCCCTGCGTTCCGACGGCGTCTGGAACACGGCGCCGAGCAGGCCGTGCCGCGTGCGCACGTGGCGGCCCACCATCACGTTCTCGAGGGCCGTCATGCCGCCGAACAGGCGGATGTTCTGGAAAGTCCGGGCGATGCCGGCCTTCGCCACTTCGTGCACGGCGGTCGGCGTGTAGTTCTGGCCGTCCAGCTTGAAGTCGCCCGAATCCGGCGTGTACAGGCCCGTGATCACGTTGAAGAAGGTGGTCTTGCCCGCGCCGTTCGGGCCGATCAGGCCGTAGATCTCGCCTTCGCGGATCTTCAGGCCCACGTCGGACAGCGCCTGCAGGCCGCCGAAGCGCTTGTTGACGCCCTGCACGGACAGTCGAATGTTCTCGCTCATTGCTTGTTTCTCCGTATCCGTGGCGTTACGCGCGAATCGCTTTCTTGCTGCCGCGCTTGGTCAGCTTCGCGATCTTGTCCTCGTGCTTCGGCGCCGGCCACAGACCTTCCGAGCGGTACAGCATGATGACGACCATCGCGAGGCCGTACAGGCCCTGACGGATCACTTCGGTATCGACGATTTCATGGCCGAACAGCGCATGCTGCAGCGGGCCCATGGTGGAGCGCAGCACTTCCGGGAACACGGCCAGCAGCACCGCGCCGAGGATCACGCCGGGGATGTGGCCCATGCCGCCGAGCACCACGCAGGCCAGCACCACGACCGATTCCCAGAACGTGAACGATTCCGGCGACACGAAGCCCTGGAATGCACCGAACATCGAGCCCGACAGGCCACCGAACGAGGCGCCCATCGCGAAGGCCAGCAGCTTCACGTTACGGGTGTTGATGCCCATCGCCTTGGCGGCGATCTCGTCTTCGCGGATCGCCGCCCAGGCGCGGCCGATACGCGAGTGCTGCAGGCGCGTACACACCCAGATCACCAGCAGCGAGCAGACCACGAACGCGTAGTAGTACAGATAGACCGACGTGAAGGTGAGGCCGAACAGCGAATGCGTCTGCGACAGGTTGAACCCGCCGATCTCCAGCGGCGCGACGCCCGTGATCCCCTGCGGCCCGTTGGTGATGTTCAGCGGACGGTCGAGGTTGTTCATGAAGATCCGGACGATTTCACCGAAGCCGAGCGTCACGATCGCGAGGTAGTCGCCGCGCAGGCGCAGCGTCGGGGCGCCGAGCAGCACACCGGCGATCGCCGCCACCGCCATCGCCACCGGAATCACGATCCAGTACGGCGTGTGCAGGCCGTTCGGGAACATCGCCGCGATCCACTCGAACTGCGTGGTCAGGTGCGGCGAGGTCAGCAGCGCCGCCACGTAGGCACCCACCGCGTAGAACGCGATGTAGCCGAGGTCCAGCAGGCCGGCGAAGCCGACCACCACGTTCAGGCCCAGCGCGAGCATCACGTACAGCATCGCGAAGTCGAGCACGCGCACCCAGTAGTTGCCACCGGCCGCGCCGATCACGAACGGCGCGGCGGCCACCAGGATCGCCACCACGATACCGACCGCGAGGGTCTTGCCGGGTTTGCGCTCGTCGGCCAGCGTGGTCGAGGTTTCGATCGGTTGAATGGAAGTCATGTTGGTCTCCTTATGCGCGATCGGCCACACGTTCGCCGAGCAGACCCGACGGACGGAACACGAGCACGATGATCAGCACCACGAACGCGAACACGTCCTGGTAGTTCGAGCCGAACACGCCGCCCGTCAGATTGCCGATGTAGCCGGCGCCGAGCTGTTCGATCAGGCCGAGCAGCACACCACCCACCATTGCGCCGCCCAGGTTGCCGATCCCGCCCAGCACTGCGGCGGTGAACGCCTTCATGCCCGGGATGAAGCCCATGTAGAAGTGCACGTTGCCGTATTCGGACGCGATCATCACGCCGGCCAGGGCGGCGAGCGCCGAGCCGATCATGAAGGTTGCCGAGATCACGAAGTTCGGGTTCACGCCCATCAGGCTCGCGTTGTTCGGGTTTTCCGAGATCGCGCGCATAGCACGGCCGAGCTTGGTCTTGTGCACCAGCAGCAGCAGGCCCGCCATCACGATGAAGGCCACCGCGATGATGATGATTTCCGTCGGCGAGATCACCGCGCCCGGCGTCGTGTCGGTTGCCTGGATCACGTTGAGCGGGTTGGTCGACAGCAGCTGCGGGAACGGCAGCGGGTTGCGCGACCAGATCATCATGGCTGCGGTCTGCAGCAGGATCGACACGCCGATCGCGGTGATCAGCGGGGCGAGACGCGGTGCGCGGCGCAGCGGCCGGTACGCGACACGTTCGATCGTGAAGCCCACCACCGCGCACACGCCGGCGGCGATCACCAGCGCGATCGTCAGCGTGGCAATGTGGCCGAGGCCCGGAAAGTGATTCTGCAGCACGGTGATGGCCGACAGCGCCACCATCGCGCCCACCATCAACACGTCGCCGTGGGCGAAGTTGATGATGCCGAGAATGCCGTACACCATCGTGTAACCCAACGCGATGATGGCGTAGACACTGCCGAGCACCAGTCCGTTGATGACCTGCTGGACGAAAATATCCATTAAAAGCTCCTTGGTCGGTGCAACCGGAGGACGCTGCCCGACGCGGATAAGCGCCGGATTCACGATTCCGCCTGCACTGCGGGTACGAATAAATACCAGTAAGGGTGATGACACCCCGACACGCGTCGCGTGGCCTGTACGACCTCGCTCCCGGCCGGGGTGTATACAAAGACGGCGCCGCACGGTTCCGGCTCCGTCACGAGTCCCGTCGCTACTTCTTCACGACATCGAGGACGCTGATCCTGGCCTCCCTGAAGTCGTTGGGCTTCCCTGCATCGCCGCCTGCCGCCTCCCGCATGCCCGTACCGATGCGCGCGTCCGGCGCCGGACGGCGCGCGAACGGACGACGGGAAACGAACGTGAGGTAGTTGGCGCGCGCTTCGATGCGCTCGTCCTGCCGGCTCGCGGTCCGGCGCGACCGTGCGGCTTGCCGCACCGGCCTGAGGTCGACGACACGGGCACGACGCCCGGCGGCCGCCTCGCCGCCCGCCGATGCGTGCGCATCGGCAAGACGGCTCGCGTGTCGCGTCGCGTGCTGCGCGATCGCGAACGATCCGGCGACCTGCAGCGCGTCGCCGGCTTCTTCTGCCCCGATATCGGGCACACCGATGCACTCCTTCAGTGCAACCGCCTCGGTATCACCCATGTCGCCCAGCGGTGCAACCTCGGTTGCCATCACCACGCGATTCAAGAAAATCGTATTGCGCACAATGCTCAAACCACCCGAAAAACCGAGTTCACGAACCGGGATATCGCGTGCCGTCGCGTGTTTCGCGCCAGCCGTCCCGCCCAGCCCCCAGCATTCAGCAATTTGCGTGCCATTTTTGTTCATCACCGTGGCTGCCGGCCCTTGCAGGCCCGCCGTCCGGGTTCGCGCGGCGCCCCGACCGCGCAAATGCATTGCTTCGATCCCCAAACAGACCTCGTTCTCGTTCTGCATCCCGTTCATCGCGCCGCCTGTCCGACGCCGATCGATTTCGATCGTGCGTGCGGCCGCCGCATCGGCGCGCCTCGCCATGCCCCGGATGAAAGCCTCATGACAGAGGATTGCAACCCTGCGTGTCACGAATGGAGCAACAGCCAGCCTTTCCTGCATTAAATCGGTCTCCTGCACATTGCAGAATCCGTGTCCGCAATGCATTCCGGCGTCAAAACGCGCGCATTGTAACTCCAATTTCGAGATGTCCAATATTCCTGATTCGACAGGGTTTTCCTGCATTGCAACCGTTTTTTTGGAGGCGATCACAAAATCATCGCAACCGGGTTGCACTGAAAGCGAAGCAAACGGTTGCTAAACGAAAAAATCGGATCGAATAACAAAAAAGCGCGCCAGGGGGCGCGCTTTTCGGCTAGACGAACGGGCGGCGAATGCGCCCGTCGGGGGAGGGGAAATGCAGTGCGGCGGGAGCCGCTCAGTTCGCGGCAGGCAGGTTCAGGCCGCGCGGCAGCGGGAACGCGACGCTCTCCTCGATGCCTTCGAGCGCACGCACGTTGCGCACGCCGAGCTCGCGCAGCCGCGCGATCACGGCCTGTGCCAGCACCTCGGGCGCCGAAGCCCCCGCGGTCACGCCGATGCGGCGCTTGCCGGCCACCCAGGCCGGATCGATCTGGTCGGGCGAATCCACCATATAGGCATCCACGCCGCGCTTTTCGGCGACTTCGCGCAGGCGGCTCGAGTTCGAGCTGTTCGGGCTGCCCACCACGATCACCACGTCGCACTGCGGCGCCATGAACTTCACGGCGTCCTGACGGTTTTGCGTGGCGTAGCAGATGCCCTGCTTCTTCGGCTCGCGGATCGCCGGGAACTTGCGCTTGAGCGCCGCGATGATCTCGGCCGCGTCGTCCACCGACAGCGTGGTCTGCGTGACCAGCGCGACGCTTTCCGGATCGGGCAACTCGAGCTTCTGCACGTCCTCGACGCTCTCGACCAGGTGCATGCCGCGCTCGACCTGGCCCATCGTGCCCTCGACCTCGGGGTGGCCCTTGTGGCCGATCATCACGATGTCCACGCCGTCCTGGCGCATCTTCGCGACCTCGACGTGCACCTTGGTGACGAGCGGGCAGGTCGCGTCGTAGATGCGCAGGCCGCGCACGTCGGCCTCGTCGCGCACCGCCTTCGACACGCCGTGCGCGCTGAAGATCACGGTGTTGCCGGCCGGCACTTCCTCGAGTTCCTCGACGAAGATCGCGCCCTTCTTCTTCAGATCCTCGACCACGTACTTGTTGTGGACGATCTCGTGGCGCACGTAGATCGGCGAGCCGTGCATCGCGATGGCGCGCTCCACGATCTCGATCGCGCGATCGACGCCTGCGCAGAAGCCGCGCGGCTGGGCGAGCAGGATTTCGGCATCGGCGGCGACGGTCGGGCCGGACAGCGTATCGGTGGAGGTCATGGTTAGAGGATCCCGATGATTTTCACTTCGAACGTAATGGCCTGGCCCGCGAGCGGGTGGTTGAAATCGAACAGCGCCGAGGTCTCCCCCACTTCCTTCAGCACGCCGGCATAGCGGCCGCCGTCGGGGGCGTTGAACTCGATCAGGTCGCCGGGCGTGAAATCGTCGCCGACCATGCCGTTTTCGCGCAGCGTCTTCATCGACACGCGCTGGATCATGTCCGGATTGCGCGGGCCGAACGCCTCGCCGGCCGCTAGCTGAAAGGTCGAGTGGTGCCCCGACTTCAGGCCGAGCAGAATGTCTTCGAGTGCCGGCGCGAGCTGACCGGCGCCGAGCAGGAGGGTGGCCGGCTTGTCGGCGAAAGTGTTGACGATGTCGGCACCATCGGCGAGCGCAAGCCGGTAATGAAGCGTGACATGGGAACCGGGCTTCACTTCTGAGATATCGATGAGGCTCATGTTTACTCGTTCAGTCCGCCGCCGGGCGGCACAACGCAAAACCGCTATTGTAAGTCACCTGAGCGCTCGGGGCGGAATGTCGGCGCACGGCCGGCACGATGCCGGCACATCGCCGCCCCGGGTGCCGCAACGGAGTCGTCCAGCATGGCCTCAGTCCCCGCCCGCCCGGCCCTCGCCGCCCCGGCCCCCGAGCCGGAACCGCCCCTGGCCGCCCCCTCGCCCGCCGGCGCGGCGGCATCGCTCGCGACCTTGCCCAAGCCGCCGCGCCGGCCACGCCCGGTCGACAAACCTGCCACGCGGCGCGAGCGCCCCCGCGAGCGGCTGCTCATGCGCGGGCCGGCCGCGCTGTCGGAGCCCGAGTTGCTGGGCCTGCTGCTGGGCAACGGCATCGCCGGTCGCACCATGGATACCGTGGTCCATCCGCTGTTCGCGCATTTCAAGACCCTGCGCGCGCTGCTCGACGCCGACCCCAAGGAGATCCAGCATTTTCCCGGCGTCGGCGAGGGCCGCGCGGCGGTGCTGATCGCCACCACCGAGCTCGTGCGCCGCGCGCTGACCGAGCGCGCCGTGACGCGGGCCTACATCGATTCGCCGGCCGCCGTGGAGGATCTGCTGCGGCTCACCATCGGCACGCGCTCGCGCGAGGTGTTCGTCTGCGTCTATATGGATGCCCAGCATCGGCTGATCCGCTGCGAGGAAAGCACGCTCGGCACGCTCACGCGGATGGCCGTCTATCCACGCGAAATCGTTGGACGCGCGCTGCAGCTCGAGGCGCCGGCCGTGGTCGTGGCGCATAATCACCCCTCCGGCGCGGTGCGACCGAGCGCGGAGGACCAGCGGCTCACGCACGTGCTGCGGGAGGCCCTTGCCCTGGTGGACGTCCGGCTGATCGACCACATCGTGGTCGGCGCGAGCGATACCTTCTCGTTCGCGCAGGCCGGCCTGCTCTGAACAGCTCGGCGCACACCGAGCCTTGCGGCGCATCGCGGGCGGATATGGCCCCGCTCGCTGCAGGATGGTTCACGGGACCTCCTCGGCAGCGCATCCGAAATTGGCTTGATTTCGCAGAATTTTTTCTGTTAGAATCGCCGTCTGACTTTTTTCCAACCAGTTCTGAAGCCAAGAAGGGACGAGGGGTCTGGCCACTCACATGGCTCGGTCTTTCCAAGACGGCAGCGGGTCCGCAGTCGTTGTGCGAAGAAACTTCACCGGCGATTGAACCCGAATTCAGCGTATTAGGAGTGCTCTCATGGCACGCGTATGCCAAGTAACTGGGAAAGCGCCGATGAGCGGCAACAACGTTTCCCACGCCAACAACAAGACGAAGCGTCGCTTCCTGCCGAACCTGCAAAACCGCCGGTTCTGGGTGGAAAGCGAAAACCGCTGGGTGCGTCTGCGCGTTTCGAACGCCGGCCTGCGCCTGATCGACAAGAACGGCATCGACTCCGTGCTCGCTGACCTGCGCGCACGCGGCGAAGCCTAAGTCCAAGGAGCAAGAACATGGCAAAGGGCGCACGCGACAAGATCAAGCTTGAGTCGACCGCTGGTACGGGTCACTTCTACACGACCACGAAGAACAAGCGCAACATGCCGGAAAAGATGCTGATCAAGAAGTTTGATCCCGTCGTCCGCAAGCACGTCGAGTACAAGGAAACGAAGATCAAGTAATCTTCCCCCTTCGCTCGATGAAGCAGAAAGCCCCGCTCATGCGGGGCTTTCTGTTTTTGGGGCGACATCCGTCACGCCACGATCGTGTTTTTGCCTTCGATCCGCCATCACCGTGACACATCGCCGCATGTAACGCGGTATGCTCTGCCCTTCCCGCCGGCCGTGCCGACGCGGACACCCGGATGAAGACGCAGAAACGGAGAAGCAAGATGAATTTCGATGTGGCGATCGTCGGCAGCGGTCTCGCCGGTCTGTCGGTCGCGCTGAACCTGGCGCAGACGCGCAAGGTCGCGCTGATCGCGAAGCGATCGATGATGGAAGGCGCGAGCGACTACGCGCAGGGCGGCATCGCGGCGGTGCTCGATTCGGCCGACAGCGTCGAGAACCACGTGGGCGACACGCTGGTGGCCGGTGGCGGGCTGTGCGACGAAACCTCCACGCGCTTCATCGTGGAGCACGGCCGCGAGGCGATCGAATGGCTGATCTCGCAGGGCGTGCCGTTCACGCGCGATGCTGCGGCCGAGCTCGGTTTCCATCTGACGCGCGAAGGTGGCCACAGCCATCGCCGCATCATCCACGCGGCCGACGCGACCGGCCACGCCGTGCTCGCCACCCTCAGCGAGCGCGCACGCCGCCATCCGAACATCACCTTCCTCGAGAATCACCACGCGGTGGACCTGATCACGTCCGAGCGGCTCGGCCTGAAGGGCGGCCGCTGCGTCGGCCTGTACGCGCTCGACGTGCGCACCGGGCTGACCGTGGCGATCGAGGCGCCGCACACGGTGCTGGCCACCGGCGGCGCCGGCAAGGTGTATCTGTACACCACCAACCCCGACACGGCCACCGGCGACGGCATCGCCATGGCCTCGCGCGCGGGCTGCCGCGTCGCGAACATGGAATTCATCCAGTTCCACCCGACCTGCCTCTATCACCCATACGCGAAATCCTTCCTGATCTCGGAAGCCGTGCGTGGCGAAGGCGGCCTGCTGAAACTGCCCGACGGCACGCGCTTCATGCCCGCGCACGATCCGCGCGCCGAACTCGCGCCGCGCGACATCGTGGCCCGCGCGATCGACTTCGAGATCAAGAAGCGCGGCATCGACTGCGTTTATCTCGACATCAGCCACCAGCCCGAGGCGTTCCTGCGCGAACACTTCCCCACCATCCACGCGCGCTGCCTCGAATTCGGCATCGACATCGCCAGGGAGCCGATCCCGGTCGTGCCGGCGGCGCACTACACGTGCGGCGGCGTGGTGACCGATCTGGCGGGCCGCACCGACGTGGTGGGCCTCTACGCCGTGGGCGAGACCTCGTACACGGGCCTGCACGGCGCGAACCGGCTGGCCAGCAATTCGCTGCTCGAATGCCTCGTGATCGGCCGCGCCGCCGCCGAGGCGATCGAGTTGGCCGGCTACGAGCGCGTCGCGCACGGCCCGCTGCCGGCCTGGGACGAGAGCCGCGTGTCGGATCCGGACGAGGAAGTGGTGGTCGCGCACAACTGGGACGAGCTGCGCCGGCTGATGTGGAACTACGTGGGCATCGTGCGTACCGACAAGCGGCTCGCGCGCGCGATGCACCGCATCGCCCTGCTGCGCGACGAGATCCACGAGTACTACGCGAACTTCCGCGTGAGCCCCGACCTGCTCGAGCTGCGCAACCTGGTGGATGTCGCCTCGCTGATCGTGGAAAGCGCGCAATCGCGCCGCGAGAGCCGCGGCCTGCACTTCAGCCGCGACTGGCCCGATACGCTGCCGAAGGCGCTCCCGACGGTGCTGTCGCCGCGACGCTGAGCCGACCCGACAAGACGTGAAAAAGGCCGCTCGCGGAGGCATTCCGCGAGCGGCCTTCGTGTTTCCGGCGCGGCCGGAGCCTTATTCGACGATGCGCATCGAGTAGTCGGTCGCGCGCACGTCCTTGGTCAGCGCGCCGATCGAGATGCGGTCCACGCCGGTCGCCGCGATGTCGCACACGGTGTCGGCATTCACGCCGCCCGACACCTCGAGCACCGCGATGCCGCCCGCCACGCGCACGGCGTCGCGCATCATGTCGAACGTGAAGTTGTCGAGCAGCACCGATTTCGCGCCGTGCGCGAGCGCGGTGTCGAGCTGCGCGAGCGTCTCGACCTCGACCTGCACCGGCACGCCCGACTGCAGCGCGAAGGCCGCGTCGAGCGCGGCACCCACGCCGCCGGCGGCCGCGATGTGGTTCTCCTTGATCAGGATGCCGTCGTACAGCGCGAGCCGCTGGTTCGCCCCGCCGCCGACGCGCACCGCGTACTTCTGCGCGAGCCGCAGGCCCGGCAGCGTCTTGCGCGTGTCGAGGATGCGCGCGCGCTGGCCCGCGATCAGGTCCACGTAGCGGCGCGTGGCGCTCGCCACGCCCGACAGCAGCTGCAGGAAGTTCAGGCCGTTGCGCTCGGCCGTGAGCAGCGAGCGGGCCGGCCCGCGCAGCTCGCATACGGTCGAATCGGCGCTCATCAAGTCGCCTTCGCGATAGCGCCAGCTCACCTCGATGGCCGGATCGACCGCGCGCATCACCGCCTCGAACCACGGCACGCCGCACAGCACGGCGTTCTCGCGCACGATGATGCGGGCCTGGCGCGGCGCACCGTCGGGCACGAGGCGGCCGGTCTGGTCGCCGCTGCCGACGTCCTCGGCGATCGCGTCGGCCACGTTGCGGGCGATCGCGGCCTCGAAGGCCGCGCCGTATTCGGCGACGATGTCGTCGTAGATCGGGGACACGGCGCGCATCATGCAGGCCCCACGTTCGAGAACAGCTGCGCATCGCGCTGGAGGTCGCCGCTCGCCTGCACGCGGCGCTTGTGCGCGGCCGCGAAGTCGAGCATGCGATCGATCGGCAGGCGCGCACGCTCGCCGATCGCGGCATCGACGAAGATCTCGTTGTGGCCGCGCTCGAGCACGTCCGCCAGGTTCGCGAGGCCGTTCATGGCCATCCACGGGCAATGCGCGCAGCTCTTGCAGGTGGCGCTGTTGCCGGCCGTGGGCGCGGCGATGAAGGTCTTGCCCGGCGCCGCGATCTGCATCTTGTGCAGGATGCCGAGGTCGGTCGCCACGATGAAGCGCTGCGCGTCGAGCTTGACGGCCGCGTCAATCAGCTGGGTGGTCGAGCCCACCACGTCGGCCTGCGCCACCACGCCCTCGGGCGACTCCGGGTGCACCAGCACCTTGGCGTCGGGATATTCGGCACGCAGCAGATCGAGCTCGATACCCTTGAATTCGTCGTGCACGAGGCAGGAACCCTGCCACATCAGCATGTCCGCGCCGGTCTTCTTCTGGATGTAGCTGCCGAGGTGGCGATCCGGGGCCCAGATCAGCTTCTCGCCGCGCGCATGCAGGTCGGCCACGATTTCCAGGCCGATCGACGAGGTGACCATCCAGTCCGCGCGCGCCTTCACGGCCGCGCTGGTGTTCGCGTACACCACCACCTTGCGATCCGGGTGGGCGTCGCAGAACGCCGAGAATTCGTCGACGGGGCAGCCGAGGTCGAGCGAGCAGGTCGCGTCGAGATCGGGCATCAGGATCCGCTTGCCGGGGCTCAGGATCTTTGCCGTCTCGCCCATGAAGCGCACGCCGGCCACGATCAGGGTCCGGGCCTCGTGGTCGCGCCCGAAGCGCGCCATCTCGAGCGAATCGGCCACGCAGCCGCCGGTCTCGTCGGCCAGCTCCTGGAGCTCGGCGTCCACGTAGTAATGGGCGACCAGCACGGCCTTCTCGCGCACGAGCAGCGCCTTGATGCGCGCCTTCAGCGCATCGCGCTCCACGGCGGACGGGCTGTCGGGCACCTTGGCCCAGGCCTGCCCGACGCCGCACACGGCGCCGGGCCGGTCGTATTCGACGGGTTTGATCGCGGCTTGCATCTTCTCCTCTCCTCTGCTTCCTCTGCCCTGCCTGCGGCCGCCACGCACGAAGCGGCGACACAAAAGAAAAAACCCCGCCAGCGCGGGGTTTGTGACGTTCCGAAATTCTAATCGATTTCAGATCATGCGTAGCGGCGCAGACGCGTCGCGAATTCCTGCAGCGCCTTGATACCGCTTTGTTCGGCGCGATGGCACCAGTCCTGCAGCTGGGCGAGCAACTGATCGCGCGAGGCGTTCGAACGGTCCCACATCGCGGCCAGATCCTGGCGCAGCTGGAAATACGTCTGCATCTTCTGACTGTTCGCGAAGATTTCCGGCAACTGGCGCTTCTGCGGTTCGTTCAGGCCGTCTTCCTCCTTGTGGAACCACTTGCGGGCGCCGCGCAGCGACTGGTACTTCTCGCGCGAGCCGAGTTCCTTCAGGTGGGCGAGCTCCTGACGATACGCGCGCTTGAACGCCTTGCCGTAACGCGCCATCACTTCATAGCGGTTCGACAGCACGGCCTGCAGCGTTTCCTGGTCGAGCACCGTCTTGCGTGCAACCAGACGCGGCGTGGGCGCGACCTTCTTGACCTTGGCGAGCTTGAATGCCGACAGGATGCGGATGTACATCCAGCCGATGTCGAACTCATACCACTTGTTCGAGAACTTCGCCGAGGTCGCGAACGTGTGGTGGTTGTTGTGCATTTCCTCGCCGCCGATCACGATGCCCCAGGGAATCAGGTTCGTGCTCGCGTCGGCCGAGTTGAAGTTGCGATAGCCCCAGAAGTGCGCGAGACCGTTGACCACGCCGGCCGCCCAGAACGGAATCCAGATCATCTGCACGGCCCACACGCTCAGACCGACGATGCCGAACAGCGCCACGTCGATCACCATCATCATGCTCACGCCGAGGATCGTGTACTTCGAATACACGTTGCGCTCGATCCAGTCGTTCGGCGTGCCGTGGCTGAACTTGCGCAGGGTTTCCTCGTTCTTCGCCTCGGCGCGATACAGCTCGGCGCCTTCGAGCAGCACCTTCCAGATGCCGCGCGTCTGCGGGCTGTGCGGATCCTCCTCGGTCTCGCACTTGGCGTGGTGCTTGCGGTGGATCGCGGCCCACTGGCCGGTAAGCATGCCCGTGGACATCCACAGCCACAGCCGGAAGAAGTGGCTGACGGCCGGATGCAGGTCGAGCGCGCGATGCGCCTGACAGCGGTGCAGGTAGATCGTGACCGAGATGATGGTGACGTGCGTGGCCAGCAGCGTGACCAGCACGATTTGCCACCAGGAGAAATGCAGCAGCCCGTGGGCCAGGAAGTCGAGTACAGAATTGAACAAGGCAAGTTACCCGTAGTTCAGGGTCGGCGCCGATGGGCGCACGCCGACGTCACAAAAATGAAAGCATACCGTGTACAGACGAAATTTTACTGTATCCGTTCCTGGCAACTGTCAAAAATGAATGATTGTTGCGATGGCACAAGGGAGATACAGTCCAGAGATGGACTCGCTGGCGAAACCGGTCCATGCGCGGCTCGAAAATCGAAAAGGGGTCGAAATCAGTCTTCCGCTGGCGATTTCGAGGCGCCAGTCGACGGCGCCACCGACGCCGCCGCCTCGCCCACGAGGCGCACCTCGCGCTGCGGCAGCGGCACCGCGATGCCGTGCTCGCCGAACAGCTTCCAGAGCCGGCGGTTCACGGTCGAACGCACGCCGGTCGTGCCGCGCGCGGCGTCGGCGATCCAGAAGCCGAGCTCGAGCTCGATGCCGTCGGTGCCGAAGCCGACCAGATACGGCGTGGGCGCCGGATCGTCGAGCACGCGCTCGACGCCCGCCGCGGCCTCGCCCAGCAGCGCGAGCGCCGCTTCCACGTCGCTCGTGTAGGCGATCCGCACGGCCACCTTCGCATAGCCCCGGGTCTGGAACGAGGACTGGTTCTGCACCACGTCGGTAATCAGCTTCTCGTTCGGGATCAGCTTCTCGTAGCCGTCGAGGCCGCGCACCACCGTGTAGCGCGTGCGGATCTGCGTGACGATGCCCTGCAGGCCGCCCACGTCGATCGCGTCGCCGAGCCGCAGCGAGCGGTCGAGCAGGATGATGAAGCCCGACACATAGTTGCTGGCGATCTTCTGCAGCCCGAAGCCGAGCCCCACGCCGAGCGCGCCGCCGAACACGCCGAGCACGGTCACGTCGATGCCCACCAGCGACAGGCCGATCAGCACCGCGGCCACCACCAGCAGCGCGCGGCCGACCCGCGACAGCACCACCTTCAGGTTCGCGTCGAGCGTAGTGGCGCGCGCGAGGCGGTCCTCCAGCAGCGAGCCGAGCCACATCGCCACCACCAGCGTGACGCAGATCCACACGCAGCCCGACAGCAGCGACATCAGGCTCAGGTGGGCACTGCCGACGTGGAAGGTCACGCCGTCGAGCCAGTCCACCACGTCGCGCTGGATGCCCAGCACGTTCAGTGCCATCGCCACCCACACCAGCACCGACACGAGCTTCTCGACGATCGACAGCCACGCATGCGTGTCGCCGTCGCGGGCGAACGCGCGGCGGGCGATCGAGAACAGCAGATAGAGCAGCGCGATGCCGAACAGCGGCACCAGCGCGAGTTGCAGGATCGGCGTGGCGAAGAAGCGGTCGCCCACCGTCTGCGCGATCAGCAGCAGCACCGCGCCGGCCAGCGGGAACAGCGCGCGGTCGAGGCTCTCGGAGCCGGTGCCGGGCGCGCGGCCCGCGGCGCGGCGGCGCGCGTCG
>JASLEG010000289.1 GCA_030151225.1 Burkholderia sp.
GTCGCGCGCCGCGCCCGCGGCGGATCCCGCGCAGCCGCGCCGCGCAGGCCGAGCACGACGCGCAGCAGGCGGCGGCCGCCGACGCGTTCCAGCCGGTGCCGTTCGAGTTCGACGCGGCGCGCGCGGCCGAGCCGATCGCGGAACGCATCGCGCGCTGGTTCGCGGCGCAGCGCCGCGAGCCGTTCGAGTTCCAGCGCGAGATCTGGCGCGAGATCGCACGCGGCGCGAGCGGGCTGCTGCATGCCACGACCGGGGCCGGCAAGACCTGGGCCGTGTGGATCGGCGCGCTCGCCGCGTTCGCCGATGCCCCCGCGCCAACCCCGCCCGCCGCGAAGCGGCGCGCTGTCACGACGTCCGCCGCCACCGCGCAACCGGCGCCGCTGACCGTGTTGTGGATCACGCCGATGCGTGCGCTCGCGGCCGACAGCGCGCGGGCGCTGCAGGATGCCGTGACCGATCTCGCCGTGCCGTGGACGGTGGGCCTGCGCACCGGCGACACGCCGTCGTCCGAGCGCGCGCGGCAGGATCGCCGCATGCCGTCCGCGCTCGTCACCACGCCCGAAAGCCTGTCGCTGCTGCTCACGCGCGCCGATGCGCGCGCGCGGCTCGCGCAGTTGCGGCTCGTGGTGGTCGACGAATGGCACGAGCTGCTCGGCGGCAAGCGCGGCACGCAGGTGCAACTCGCGCTCGCGCGGCTCGCCGCCTGGCGGCCGGAGCTGCAGGTGTGGGGGCTGTCGGCCACGCTCGGCAAGCTGCCGCTCGCGCGCGACGCGCTGCTGCACGCGGTGCGCACGCCGCGCGTGGTGGTGCGCGGCGCGCTGCCCAAGCGGCTCGTGGTCGACACGCTGATTCCCGACACGATCGAGCGGTTTCCCTGGGGCGGCCATCTCGGCACGCGGCAGGTGGGTGCGGTGGCCGACGAGATCGACGCGGTGGCGAGCGCGCTGGTGTTCACCAACACGCGCGCACAGGCCGAGCTCTGGTACCAGGCGCTGCTCGAGCGGCGCCCCGACTGGGCCGGCCAGATTGCGCTGCATCACGGCTCGCTCGACAAGCAGGTGCGCGACTGGGTCGAGCACGGCCTGAAGGCGGGCCGCCTGAAGGCCGTGGTGTGCACCTCGAGCCTCGACCTCGGCGTCGATTTCCTGCCCGTCGAGCGCGTGTTCCAGATCGGCTCGCCGAAGGGCGTGGCGCGCCTCATGCAGCGCGCGGGGCGCTCGGGGCACGCGCCGGGCCGCACCTCGCGCGTGACGATCGTGCCGACCCACGCGCTGGAGCTGGTGGAGGCCGCGGCGGCGCGCGAGGCGATCGAGAGCGGCCGCATCGAGGCGCGCGAGGTGCCCGACAAGCCGCTCGACGTGCTCGTGCAGCATCTCGTGACGGTGGCGATCGGCGGCGGCTTCACGCGTGACGCGATGCTCGCCGAGGTGCGCACGGCCTACGCGTATCGCGAACTCGCCGAGGCCGAATTCGACTGGGCGCTCGCGTTCGTGGAGCGCGGCGGCAGCTCGCTCGGCGCCTATCCCGACTATCACCGCGTCGCGGCCGGCGCCGACGGCGTCTATCGCGTGCCGCGCGACGAGCTCGTGCGCCGCCATCGCAACAACGTCGGCACCATCGTCAGCAACGCCATGATCCAGGTGGCGTTCCTGTCGGGCGGCCGAATCGGCGCGATGGAGGAGGCGTTCGTGTCGCGGCTCAAGCCCGGCGACGTGTTCACCTTCGGCGGGCGCACGCTCGAACTCGTGCGCGTGCGCGACATGACGGCCTACGTGAAGCGCGCGAGCTCGACGCGCGGCGCGATTCCGCAATGGGCCGGCAGCCGCATGCCGCTGTCGTCCGAGCTGGCCGACGCCGCGCTCGAGATGCTCGCGCGCGCGCACGACGGCATCTACGACGAGCCCGAGATGCGCGCGGTGCGTCCGCTGCTCGAATTGCAGGCCGCGTGGTCCGCGCTGCCGGCACCGGGCGTGCTGGTGGCCGAGGCCGTGCGCACCCGCGAGGGCCATCATTTCTTCTGCTATCCGTTCGCGGGACGCGTCGCGCATATCGGGCTCGGCTCGCTGATCGCATGGCGCGTGGCGCGCGACCAGCCGAGCACCTTCTCGATCTCGATGAACGATTACGGCTTCGAGCTGCTGTCGGCGCAGGCCTTCGACTGGCGCGCGCTGATCGACGGCGGCCTGTTCTCGGCCGACCACCTCGAGCACGACATCCTCGCGAGCCTCAATGCCTCGGAGCTGTCGGCGCGGCGCTTTCGCGAGATCGCGCGCGTGTCGGGGCTGGTGTTCCAGGGGCATCCGGGGCAGCAGAAGAGCGCGCGCCAGCTGCAGGCGTCGAGCGGTCTGTTCTACCAAGTCTTTCGCCAGCACGACAGCGGCAACCTGCTGCTCGCGCAGGCCGACCAGGAGGTGCTGTTGCAGGAGCTCGAACTCGCGCGCATGCGCGGCGCGCTGGCGCGCATGCGGGACAGCCGGCTCGCGTTCACCGTGTCGAACAAGCCCACGCCGTTCGCGTTTCCGCTGATCGTCGGCCGGCTGCGCGAGAAGGTCACCACCGAGACGCTGGCCGACCGCGTCGCGCGCATGCTCGCCGATCTCGAGAAGGCCGCCTCGCGCGGCCCGCGCCGAGCATGACGGCCGACGCGCTGACGATCGACGTCGCCGGCCACGCGCTGACGCTGAGCGCGCTGCGGGCCGCCTTCGATCCGACGCACGGCTGCCTGCTGGTGGCCGACGCGCATCTGGGCAAGGACGCCGTGTTCCGCGCACGCGGCATTCCGGTACCGGTCGGCTCGACCGGCGAGACGCTAGCGCGCCTCGACCGGCTGATCGCCACCTATCGGCCCGAGTCGATCGTGTTCCTCGGCGATCTGCTGCACGCGCGCGAATCGCATGCCGACGAGACGCTGAGCGCGCTACGCGCGTGGCGGCGCGCGCATCAGGGCTTGCGGCTCGTGCTCGTGGAGGGCAATCACGATCGCCACGCCGGCGCGCTCGCCGCGGAGTTCGGCGTGCAGACCGTGAAGGAGCCGTACCGGCTCGGCCCGTGGGCGCTGTGCCACCATCCGCGGGAAGTCGAGGGCGCCTATGCGCTGGCCGGCCACGAGCATCCGGTGCTGCGTCTGGCCGGGCACGGCGATCGCGTGCGGCTGCCGTGCTACCGGTTCGGCGAGCGCGCGGGCGTGCTGCCCGCGTTCGGCGCGTTCACGGGCGGCCACGACGTCGGCACAGTGCGCAGCCGCGAGCGGCTCTACGTGATCGGCGGCGACCGCGTGTTTCGCGTCGGCGCGTGAGCGCGCGTGCCGCGCAGGCTTGCGCCCGCGCGTTGGTCGGACGTCAGGCCGCCACCGGCCTGCCGGCGCGACGGCTCCCGTTCGCGCCGCTCACGAGCCGCGACACGGGGGGCCAGGCGCGCGTGATCGCGGCCAACGTGCTGATCTCGCCGTCGGCCAGATGCCCGTCGGCGAGCGCTGCCGCCACGCACAGGTCCACGATCGTGCGGCGCAGCGCCGGCGCGTCGATCTCGGCCAGCAGTGTGGCGAGCGTCGCGTCGTCCACGTGGCCCGGGTTCGGGCCGAACGCCGGATTCGCCACTTCGAGGTCCTCGCACAGCTCGCGCATCACCACGTCGAATTCGCCGGGCGCGAGGCGCAGCTTGCCGGCCAGGTCGAGGCGCTCGAGCGCGCGCTCCTCCGAACTGCAGACGTGGCCGTCCGACATCAGGACGAGCGCGACGATGCGCGTGGCGGCTTGCGGGCTGTTGCGCGGGTAGGTTCGCATCAAGGTTTCCTGCTGCGGAGTGATCCGCCGTGTTGGGGAAGCGTCAGTTTCGGTGAAGCCGTGGTTCGAATAAAGAGGATAAAAATGGATGAATGCTTCGTAAAAACCGAAGTTGCGGGGCGCCGGATCGACAGAGCGCCGTCAATCTCCGACAATACCGGCCCGTTCTCTCATGCCTGCCCGGCACGGATCAGATGCGCATCGACAAGTGGATTCTCGCGGTATCGCTCGGCTGCCTCGCGCCGCTCGCCTCGGCCGCCAACTACGGATTTTCGGTGGCCACGCAGGCCTGCCCGGGGCTCGACCACTTCACCTCGGCGCACACCGTGGGTGACACGATGACCGAGCTGCGCGCGATGCCGCACGACGTCGAGGACGCGAGCCCGGCCCGCCAGAGCGCCTGCACGCCGCATTACGGCAGCTACCTTCAGATGTCGCAGTCGGGCTCGACCTGCCGCCTGTTCGACACCGACGCGATCGGCGTGGCGCTGTTCGGCATGGAGGATTCGCAGGCGAAGAGCCTGATGGGCAACGGTGCGCTGCTGTATTTCATGTCCGATACCGCCGACGTGCATGCGCGCATCGTCAAGCGCCTGCGCGCCGAGGGGCTCGCGCACGTGCCGGAGGCCGACTACCCGGGCCTGCTCGGCCGCAAGCTCGCGCCGGGCGAGCAACTCGACATCTACCGCAAGGGCGACGTGCTGGTCACGCTCAATCGCGACGTGAAGCAGCATCGCTTCTCGGCGATGATCTCGGACGCGTCGATGCTGAAGGTCGTGAATCGCGACGAGTCGCATTGCGGGAACTGAGGCGAGGTGAGGGCGCGGGCGCATCGAACCGATGCGCGTGGCCATCCTCCTGTATCGTCGGTGCTGTCACCACCCGAATGCGAACGCGCCGGCAACGGCGCCGCGCATGCCGACCCACCATGCCTCGTCGATCCTCCAGTGCCTGGCTCAAGCTGCTCGGCGCGCTCGTCACGCCGGTGACGCACAAGCCGAAGCGTCGCGCGGCAGCCAAGCCGCGGCGGCAGGCGTCGAAGCCGCCTGCGGCGCCTGCGCGGCGCAAGACCGGTGCCGCCGCCGCGCCGCCCTCGGCCGCACCGGCGGCGCCGGCGTCGAACCCCCGCTCCCGGCCCACGCTGTCGCACCACGGCACCTGGACGCGCTCCTTCCATTCGGCGCCGCCCGCGCCGGGGCAACTCGTCAATCATCTGCACTATCTGCTGTATCGGCCGCCCGGCGCCGCCCCCGGCGGCCCGCTCGTCGTGATGCTGCACGGCTGCAAGCAGACCGCCGAGGCCTTCGCGCTCGGCACCGGCATCGACCGCCTCGCCGACCGGCACGGCTTCTCGGTGCTGCTGCCCGAGCAGTCGATCAACCGCCATCCGCACCGATGCTGGAACTGGTTCGATCCGCCGGCGCCGTCCACCGGCTCCGATGCGGATGCCGTGGCGTCGCTGGTGCGCGCGACGATCGGGCAGCACGGCATCGATCCGAGCCGCGTCTATCTGGCCGGGATGTCCGCCGGCGCGGGGCTCGCCGCGCAACTGGCGCTGCACGTGCCCTCGCTGTTCGCGGCGCTCGGCCTGCATTCGGGGGCGGTGGCCGGGGCCGCGCGCTCGTCGATCGCCGCGCTGCGCGTGATGCAGCACGGCACGCGCGACGATCCGGTGGCACTGGTCGATGCGGCCGTCGAGGTCGAGCGTCATCCGGGCATGCCCGTGCTGATCGTGCACGGCGAGCTCGACGGCGTGGTGGCGCGGGTCAATGCCGATCAGGCCGCGCGCCAGTGGCTGCGCGTCAATGGGCTGCTCGACGCCCGGGGCGAGGCGAGCGCCGGCACGCGCGTGCTGACCGAGCACGGCGACCGCTCGACGGTCGATTACCGGCGTCGCGGCCGCGCCATCGTGCGCGTGTGCCTGGTGCGCGGCCTCGGCCACGCATGGAGCGGCGGCGACGAGCGATTGCCGTTCAACGCGGCGCGCGGCCCGAAGGCGACGGCGATGTTGTGGACGTTCTTCCGGACCCGCCGGCGCGAGGCATGAGCGACGGAGTGGAGCGTGGCCTGGCCTGGCCGGCCGCGCGGGCAACAAAAAACCCGCGAAGCTTGCGCTGTCGCGGGTTTCCTGCTGATGCGGGTATCGGGTGGTGGAGACGGCGGGAATCGAACCCGCGTCCAGAAGCGGTCCACGACCAGTTCTACATGTTTAGTTCTGTCTTTTGATTTAACCGCCACGTCGCGGACGAACACGCTGCGGGACGGCGATCCGCTGAATTTTCGACCCTGCCGTCGCGGCGCCGGCAGGGCTTAACTGACGTATATGACCTCTGTCGGTATTGCTACCGGTCTTGCGACACTAGCCCGTCAGTGAACTAGGCAGAGGACGGCGGCCGTTAGGCTGCCAGTGCGAACGTATCGTCGTTTGGAGTTACGTTTTTCCCATTGATTAACGAGGTGACGGGTCCTCGACATGCCCTAGCCGCTTCGCAACCCCTGTCGAAACCAGGTCGCCCCCACGGACCGCACATTATAGCGCAACCTGGCGCAGAAGCTCGCGCAACGTATCCGTCGTCGTGGCCAGATGCTGCGCCTGCCATTCCTGCGGCGGCACGCCGTCGCCGCAATAGCCGAACGCGGCGGCGATGGTGGCCATGCCGGCCGCCGTGCCCGCCTGTATGTCGCGCAGGTCGTCGCCCACGTACACGATGCGTTCCGGCGCGACGTCGATCAGGCCGGCCGCGTGCAGCAGCGGCGCCGGATGCGGTTTCGCGTGGGCCGTGGTGTCGCCGCACACCACGCAGGCCGCGCGCGGCACGAGCCCGAGCATGGCCACGAGTGGCTCGGTCAGGCGCGTCGCCTTGTTGGTGACGATGCCCCAGCGCACGCCGCGCGCGTCGAGCTCGTCGAGCAGCGCGGCGATGCCGGGAAACAGCACGGTGTCCACGCACAGCGCAGCCGCGTAGTTGGCGAGGAATTCCTGGCGCATCGCCTCGTAGTCGGGCGCGTCCGGGGCGATGCCGAAGCCGCCGCCGAGCAGGCCGCGCGCGCCGGCCGAGGCGAGCGGGCGCAACTGGTCGAGCGGCGTTTCGGGCACGCCGCGCTCGCGCTGCATCTTGTGCACGGCGCCGGCCAGATCGGGCGCGGTATCGGCGAGCGTGCCGTCGAGATCGAACAGCACGGCCTCGCAGGCGGCGAGGCTCGGTGCGGCATGGGCGATGCGGGTGGATGAGGGGAACGGGCTCATGCGTGGCGGCGGCAGGCGACGAGGTAGTTGACGTCGGTATCGGTCGACAGCGAGAAGCGCTTGCCGAGCGGGTGATAGGTGATGCCGCGGATCTCGGCCACGTGCAGGTCGGTGGCGCGGATGAAGCCGGCCAGCTCCGAGGGCTTGATGAAGCGCGCGTAATCGTGGGTGCCCTTCGGCAGCAGCTGCGCGACGTATTCGGCGCCGATCACGGCGAGCAGGTAGGACTTCACGTTGCGGTTCAGCGTCGAGAAGAACACCCAGCCGCCCGGCTTCACGAGCGTCGAACAGGCGGCCACCACCTCGGCCGGCGAGGGCACGTGCTCGAGCATTTCCATGCAGGTGACCACGTCGAAGCTCGCGGGCTCGCGCGCGGCGATGTCCTCGGCCGCGATCGCCTCGTAGTCGACGGTCACGCCGCTCTCGAGGCTGTGCAGGTCGGCCACGCCGAGCGCTTCGGTGGAGAGGTCCACGCCCTTCACCTGCGCGCCGAGGCCGGCCATCGATTCGGACAGGATCCCGCCGCCGCAGCCGATGTCGAGCACGCGCTTGCCGGCGAGGTGCGCGTGCGAGTCGATCCAGCCGAGGCGCACCGGGTTGAGGTCGTGCAGGGGCTTGAACTCGGCGTT
Organism: Burkholderia sp.; assembly: GCA_030151225.1. Classification (GTDB taxonomy): domain Bacteria; phylum Pseudomonadota; class Gammaproteobacteria; order Burkholderiales; family Burkholderiaceae; genus Burkholderia. Next base: position 7,659 of record JASLEG010000289.1, read on the forward strand.
CGGATCCCACCACTTGTGGGCGAGATCACTGAATTTCTGGAGTTCGTGCGGGTCGGCGTTGGTCATGTCGTGGAGCGGATAACGCGTAGAAGGAGCGAGCCCCGAGTATATAAGCGGTGGCGAGCGCCTGCCAGCAAGGGGGCGGGCGCGGCCGGGGGCGTGCCGAAATGAAAAAGCCCCGCCGAGGCGGGGCTTCGAGGCTGCGGTAACCGAGAGGTTACAACGTACCTGCTTACTGCTGCACTTGCTGCGTGCCGACCACTTCGACTTCCACGCGGCGGTCCGGAGCCAGGCAGGAGATGAGCTGCTTGCGGTTCTTCTGGTTGCAGCCGGTCGTGACCGGGTTGCGCTTGCCCTTGCCTTCCGTGTAGACCTTGCTCGAGTCGACACCCTTGCTGACCAGGTACGACTTGACGGCTTGTGCACGACGCAGCGACAGGCGGTCGTTGTACTTGTCCGAGCCGATACGGTCGGTGTAGCCGGTAGCGACCACGACTTCGACGTTCATGCCCTGGATCTTCGCTGCCAGCTCGTCCAGCTTCTGCTTGCCCAGCGGCTTCAGCGTTGCCTTGTCGAAGTCGAACAGGGCATCAGCTTGATACGTGATCTTCTGGCTGGTGATGGTCGGCGGCGCGACCGGCGCGACCGGTTGCGGTGCTGCGGCTTGCGTGACGAGCGCGCCATCGCACTTTGCGTTTGCCGTTGCCGGCGTCCAGAACGCATCGCGCCAGCAAAGCTCGTTCGTGCCGTTCATCCACACGTATTCGCCCGTGCCATTCACCCAGTTGTCATTGACGGCTTGTCGCGATGCCGGCACCGACTGTGCCGAAGCGGATGCAGCCACTACTGCGGTAGCTGCAATGAACGCGAGCTTTGAAAATTTATTCATATTTCTCCTCTCGAAATTGAGATTACCGCAGGTTTACTGCGAGCTTGTTGACGATGACAAGTCATACATTGCTCGGAGTATAACATTGGTGCGGCACAAAAAACGCGGCACCGCTCCCTTGGAACAGCGTCTGAATTTCAGTGCTTCGGCATTTTGCCATATCGTTCCCGTCCCACGAAAAAAAAAACTCCCTACCCCATCGGGGCCTCCGCGATTGTGGCTGTGCCGCAACAAGCGGTTGAATGTTTTTGAGATTGTCAAGCGGAATCTGCGGGCAGGACATGCTTCCGACACAATCTCCACATTTGGCCCCGACCGGGCGGGCCCGGGAAAATCGTGCAGGATGCCGCGCCTCCGTGGCGCGAGTGTGTCGGCCCGCACGCGTGGCAGCCCCCGCGGGCTGCGACCGATTTTCGCCATATACATATAGAGGGGGCGGAGGGAGTCGGCGCGGTTTTGCCGCATGATAGAATCGCACGTTGCGTCGTGACCACGGCGTTTACGCGAAAGGCGGTCCCGTCTTCGCTCCGAAACGATACGGATACATGGATCAATTCGCCAAAGAGACCCTGCCCATCTCCCTAGAGGAGGAAATGCGCCGTTCGTATCTCGATTACGCGATGAGCGTGATCG
>JASLEG010000295.1 GCA_030151225.1 Burkholderia sp.
CGCGATCATGGCGATGGGCCGCGGCTATCACCGCGTCTCGCAGGAGCGCCTGACGCGCCACACCGCCGAGAACGGCGCGCAGGCCCCGGTGCTGACCAGCGCGGGCGCGCTGGTGGACGCGCTGAAGGTGATCGGCGCGAAGAGGATCGTGGTGGTGGCGCCCTACATGAAGCCGCTGACCGAGCTGGTGGTGGACTACATTCGCCACGAGGGCTACGAGGTGCTCGACTACGTGGCGCTCGAGATCCCCGACAACCTCGATGTCGGCCGCCACGATCCGGCGCGCCTGCCCGAGATCGTCAAGACGCTGCGCTATCAGGACGCCGACGCGATCGTGCTGTCGGCCTGCGTGCAGATGCCCTCGCTGCCGGCCGTGGCCAAGGTCGAGGCGATCACCGGCAAGCCGGTGATCACGGCCGCGATCGCCACCACCTATTCGATCCTGCGCGAGCTCGACCTCGAACCGGTGGTGCCCGGCGCCGGCGCGCTGCTGTCCGGCGCGTACTGAGCGAGGCCCGCCATGACCCCGACCTCCACCTCCACCTTCCTGCATGGCGCGAACCTGCACGCCAACGGCATCCGCCAGCATTACCTGCGCTACGGCGGCGCGAGCGGCGCGCGCGCCGGCCGCCCCGCCGTGATCCTGATTCCCGGCATCACGAGCCCCGCGATCACCTGGGGCTTCGTGGGCGAGGTGCTCGGCGCGCAGTTCGACACCTACGTGCTCGACGTGCGCGGCCGCGGCCTGTCCTCGGCCGGCCCCGAACTCGACTACAGCCTCGACGCACAGGCCGCGGACGTGGCCGCGCTGGCCGCCGCGCTGAAGCTCGAACGCTTCGCGCTGGTGGGGCACTCGATGGGCGCGCGCATCGCGGCGCGTGCGGCGCGCCATATCGCGGGCGGGCTCGAATCCGTGGTGCTCGTCGATCCACCCGTGTCGGGGCCGGGGCGCCGCGACTATCCGGGCAAGCTGCCGTGGTACGTCGATTCGATGGCGCTCGCGCGCGCCGGCACCGATGCCGAGGGCATGCGCGCGTTCTGCCCGACCTGGACCGAGGCCGAGCGCCAGTTGCGCGCCGAGTGGCTGCACACCTGCGACGAGCGCGCCGTGCTCGCCTCCTACGAAGGCTTCCACAGCGACGACTTCCACAGCGATGCGGCGCGCCTCACGGTGCCCGCGCTGCTGATCACGGCCGAGCGCGGCGACGTGGTGCGCGACGAGGAGGTGGCCGAGCTGCAGCGCGCCACGCCGGCCATGCAGCACGTGCGCGTGGCCGATGCGGGCCACATGATTCCGTGGGACAACGCGGCCGGCTTCTACGCCGCGTTCGGCAGTTTCCTCGGCGCGCCGCTCGCGGCCGGCGCCTGAGCCCCCGCCCCCTCAACCTCAACCGGAGTTCGCGATGCCGATCAGCGACACCCAATTGATCGATGCGTGGAAGCGCGTGCTGACGCTGTCCCGCCTCGAAGCCGGCCAGACCGTCACGATCCTGACCAGCGCGGCCACCCATGCGCAGACGCTCTCCTGCGCACTGATCGCGACCCAGCAGATGGGCGCGATCGTGAACCGCCTGGACCTGCCGCCCGTCAACGGCGAGAAGGCCTTCAGCCGCGATTCGCTGGCCTACCTCGGCACCACGCCGCTGACCGGCAACCGCGCCGCGATCGCCGCGCTCAAGGAGAGCGATCTGGTGCTGGACCTGATGACGCTGCTGTTCTCGCCCGAGCAGCACGACATCCTGAAGTCCGGCACGAAGATCCTGCTCGCCGTGGAGCCGCCCGAGGTACTCGCGCGGCTCGTGCCGACCGAGGGCGACCGCACCCGCGTGCTGGCCGCCACGGCGAAGATCGCCGCCGCGCGCGAGATGCGCGTCACCTCCGCGGCCGGCACCGCGCTCACCTGCCCGCTCGGCGATTTCCCGCCCACCGCCGAATACGGCTACGTGGACGAGCCGGGCCGCTGGGATCACTGGCCGAGCGGCTTCGCGCTGACCTTCCCGAACGACCGCACCGCGCACGGCACGATCGTGATCGACCGCGGCGACATCCTGCTGCCGCAGAAGCACTACGTGAGCGAGCCGATCGTGCTGACCGTGGAAGGCGGCTACGCCACGCGCATCGAGGGCGGCACCGATGCCGCGCTGCTGCGCGACTACATGGAAACCTTCGCCGATCCCGAGGGCTACGCGATCTCGCACATCGGCTGGGGGCTGCAGCCGCGCGCGCGCTGGTCCACGCTGGGCCTGTACGACCGCGAGGCCACCATCGGCATGGACGCGCGCGCGTTCGAGGGCAACTTCCTGTTCTCGCTCGGCCCGAACAACGAAGGCGGCGGCGATCGCACCACCACCTGTCACATCGACATTCCGCTGCGCCACTGCACGGTGCAGCTCGACGACGACACCGTGGTGCGCGACGGCCGCGTGCTCGACACCCCCGCCTGAATTCAGCCCGAACCCCGCCCGAACGAGGCCGCCTCATGACGCACGACACCGCATACTCGCAGCACGCCGAAGCCGGCGTGTACCAGCAGCAGGGCTTCGGCACGCCGCTCGCCCCGGCCGGCCGCGTGGGCCTGCTGATCATCGACCTGGTGAACGGCTTCGCCGATCCGGCCGTGTTCGGCGGCGGCAACATCCCGGCGGCGATCGCGCGCACGCGCCGGGCGCTGGCCATCGCGCGCGAACGCGGCTGGCCGGTCGCGCACAGCCGCATCGTGTACGCGAGCGACGGCAGCGACGACAACGTGTTCTCGCTGAAGGTGCCCGGCATGGCCACCCTGCACGAGGATCACCCGAACAGCCAGATCGTGGCCGAACTCGCGCCCGCGCCGGGCGAGCTGGTGGTGCGCAAGCAGGTGCCGTCGGCCTTCTTCGGCACCCAGCTCGCGCCGTGGCTCACGCAGCGCGCGGTGGGCACGCTGCTGGTGGCCGGCGCGGTGACCAGCGGCTGCGTGCGCGCGAGCGTGGTGGACGCGATGCAGCACGGCTTCCGTCCCTTCGTGCTGGCCGACTGCGTGGGCGATCGCGCGATCGCGCCGCACGAGGCCAACCTGTTCGACATGGCGCAGAAGTACGCGGCCGTGCTGCCGCTCGAGGCGGCGATCGCCGCGATCGATGCGGCCGCCACGGCCACCGCGAACGCCGCCCGCGATTGACCGTCGGCTTCTGGCCGACTAGATTGCCGCTTGGCGCCGGCCCGGCCGGCGCCCCCTTTCCTCCCGCGGAACCGACGCCCGTGAACCGCTCCGAACTGCTCGCCCGCGACGGCTGCCTCTGCGTGATCCGGCGCCCCGCCGCGCCGGTCAGGCCCGCGCCGGGCCAGCCCGGCAGCCTGTCGTCCTACACGCCCGAGGTGGCCGAGGTGTTCGTCGCGATCCTCGACGACGGGCGCATCCTGGCCTTCAACGGCCACGTCGATCTGGGCACCGGCATCCGCACCTCGCTCGGCCAGATCGTGGCCGAGGAGCTCGACGTGCGGCCCGCGCAGGTCGCGATGCAGCTCGGCCACACGGCCGCCACGCCGAATCAGGGCCCCACCATCGCCAGCGCCACCATCCAGATCTCGGCCACGCCGCTGCGCGCGGCGGCCGCGCAGGCACGGCGCGCGCTGCTCGAACGCGCCTCGGCCCGGCTCGGCGTGCCCGTCGAGCGGCTCGCCACCGACGGCGGCTTCGTGTTCGTGAAGGATGCCGCCGCGCGCCTCGCCTATGCCGAGCTCGTGGCCGGCACGCGCGCCGCGCTCGAACTCGACCTGGCCACGCCGGTCAAGGATCCGGCCACCTATCGCGTGATCGGCCGCTCGGCGCCGCGCGTGGACCTGCCCGCCAAGGCCACCGGCCAGCTGACCTTCGTGCACGACATGCGCGTGCCCGGCATGCTGCATGGCCGCGTGGTGCGCCCGCCCTACAGCGGCGTGGACAGCGGCCCCTTCGTCGGGCGCCTGCTGGCCGGCGTCGATCAGGCATCGGTCGCGCATCTGCCCGGCTTCGTGGCAGTGGTCGTGCACTGCGATTTCGTCGGCGTGGTGGCCGAGCGCGAGGAGCAGGCGATGCGCGCGGCCGCCGCGCTGCGCGTGCACTGGCATCCGCTGCCGCCGCTGCCCTCGCTCGACGACCCGGCCGCCGCGATCGCGGCCGCCCCCGCCACGGTGCGCCCGCTGCTCGAGGAAGGCGACGTGGAGGCGGTGCGCGCGCGGCCCGACACGATCACGATGGCGCGCACCTATGCGTGGCCGTATCAGCTGCACGGCTCGATCGGGCCGTCCTGCGCGCTGGCCGACTATCGCGCGCCCGGCGACGGCCGCATCACCGTGTGGTCCGGCACGCAGAATCCGGTCACGCTGCGCTACGACCTCGCCACGCTGGTGGGCCGCGACGAGGCCGACATCGACATCGTGCGCATGGAGGCGGCCGGCTGCTACGGCCGCAACGGCGCCGACGACGTGTGCGGCGACGCGCTGCTGATGTCGCGCGCCACCGGCCGCCCGGTGCGCGTGCAGCTCACGCGCGCCGACGAGCATCTGTGGGAGCCGAAGGGCACCGCCCAGGTGGTGAACGTGACCGGCACCGTGAGCCGCGACGGCCGCCTGCTCGGCTACGACTTCACCACGCGCTACCCGTCGAACGACGCGCCGCTGCTGGCCTCGCTGCTGAGCGGCGCGGTGCCGGCCGAGCCGCGCGTGTTCGAGATGGGCGACCGCACCGCCGTGTCGCCCTACGAGAGCCCGAACCGCCGCTTCGTGTGCCACGACCTCGCGCCGCTCACGCGCTCGTCGTGGTTTCGCGGCGTGTCGGCGCTGCCGAACTCGTTCGCGCACGATGCCTTCGCCGACGAGTGCGCGGCCGCCGCCGGCGTGGACCCGCTCGAATTCCGCCTGCGCCATCTGTCCGATACGCGCGCGACCGACCTGCTGCGCGCGATCGCCGAGCGCGCGGGCTGGACGCCGCGCACGGCCGCGTCGGCTCCGCCCGACGACGCGCGCGTGGTGCGCGGCCGCGGCATCGCCTACGCACGCTACGTGCACAGCCGCTTCCCCGGCTTCGGCGCGGCGTGGTCGGCCTGGATCGTCGATCTGGAGGTGGACCGCATGACGGGCGAGGTGCGCGTCACGCGCATCACGGTGGGTCAGGACACGGGCACGATGATCAATCCCGACGGCGTGCGCCATCAGATCCACGGCAACGTGATCCAGGTGTTGAGTCGTTCGCTGAAGGAGCGTGTGCGCTTCGTCGACGGCCGCGTGGCGACGCGTGAATGGGCCAGCTATCCGATCCTGACCTTCCCCGAATTGCCGGCCGTGGACGTGGTGCTGATGCCGCGCCAGGGCGAGCCGCCGCTGGGCGCCGGCGAATCGGCCTCGGTGCCGGGGCCGGCCGCGCTCGCGAACGCGATCTTAGATGCGACCGGGGTGCGCTTTCGTGCGCCCCCGTTCAACGCGGAAACGATCCGCGCGGGCCTGCGCGAGGCCGGCCGGCTGATCGAGGCGACGCCGGTCTGAGCGGCGGCGCGCCTTACTGCGCGTCGCCCTCGAGCATCTTCTGCAGCAGGAACTGCAGCGCCACGCGCTCGCCCACGTTCAGGGCGCCGTAGGTGCGCTCGGTCACGTCCTTGGCGAAGGGCACGGTGCGATCGATCAGCGCGAGGCCGCCAGCCGTCGCGCGCACCAGCAGCTTGCGGCCGTCGCTCGGATCGGGCAGCACCTCCACCAGCGAGCGCGCCTTGAGCCGCTCCACCACGCCGCGGATCGTGGCCTGATCGATGGCGGTGGTCTTGACGATGTCGTTCAGCGAACAGCCCTGCTTCTCCTTGACCGTGCAGAGCGTGACGAACTGCGCGGCGGTCAGGTCCGAATCGGGAATCGCCTCCTGGAAGATCGCGACGTGGCGCTGATAGGCGCGCCGCAGCAGGTGACCGATCTGGTCGTGAAAGTCGTACGAATCTCTGGAGGACGGCATGTACGGCGGCCAGGCGGCCCGGGATCGAAAGCACGCAGTGTACACCCTCGAGTTTCGCGCGCGACGCGCTGCGCGCGCATGCCTCGCCATCGAACGGGCACGAAAGATGCATCGTTCTCCGATACATCTATTCATGATGTACACGCTCCATTTTCAGGCGAACACGCACTCATCGCGTGCATCAGGACGGCCGCTTTCGGGCGCGCGCGCACCGGGAATGCACTGATGAAAGCACCTACGAATCAGGCGAAACCGCGCGCCGCCCGGGGTTTCGCCGGGGCACCGAAAGGCCATGCGTCATCGTCAATTTTGTAGCGTGTACGCTCTTTAAATGGCGTGATATACAGATGACCGGGCGTGATCGCGCAAGTGACCGTAGCGACCGGCCACCACCCAACCGTCCTATCCGAACAGGGGCAGCACCATGTCAACGATTCACCCGAACGCGGCCTTGCCGGCCGCCCAGGCCGAGCACGCGGCGCTCTATCGCAAGGTCACGATCCGGCTCGTCACGATCTTCTGCCTCTGCTATTTCGCGGCCTATCTGGACCGCATCAACATCGGTCTCGCCAAGCTGCAGATGCTCGACGCGCTGAAGTTCAGCGATTCGATCTACGGGCTCGGCGCGGGCCTGTTCTTCGCCGGCTACATTCTGTTCGAAGTGCCGAGCAATCTGATCCTGCAACGGGTGGGCGCGAAGCTGTGGATCGCGCGCATCATGATCACCTGGGGCATCCTGTCGGGCGCCACGCTGCTGGTGAAGACGCCGGTGCAGTTCTACGTGGTGCGCTTCCTGCTCGGCGCGGCCGAGGCCGGCTTCCTGCCGGGCGTGCTGCTGTACCTCACGCAGTGGTACCCCGATGCACGACGCGCGCGCATCGTGGCGCTGTTCATGGTGGGGCTGCCGTTGTCGGCGATGGTGGGCAGCCCGATCTCGGGCTGGATCATGCGTGCCTTCGACGGCCTGCACGGCCTGGGCGGCTGGCAGTGGCTGTTCCTGCTCGAGGCGCTGCCCTCGGTGCTGCTCGGCTTCGCCGTGCTGCGCTGGCTGCCGAACTCGATCGAGACCGCGCAGTGGCTCGACGCCGACGAGAAGAAGCTGCTGCGCGCCAGGCTCGACACCGATCCGGCCGGCAACAAGAGCCATGCGCTCGCGAAGGCCTTCACCGATCCGAAGGTGTGGGCGCTCGGCATGATCGACCTGTGCGTGCTGCTGGGCCTGTATGCCGTGAGCTTCTGGCTGCCGACCATCCTGCGCGACACCGGCGTGAAGGACGCCTACCAGATCGGCTGGCTGATGGTGATCCCGAACGCGGCCGCCGTGCTCGCCACGCTCTATTGCGGCATGAGTTCGGACCGCACGCGCGAGCGCCGCTGGCACATCGTGGTGCCGTTCGCGGTGGCCGCCGTGTCGCTGGCGGTCGCGGCCGCGATGCCGCACAGCAGCACGCTGCTGACGCTGGTGCTGTTCTCGCTGGTCAATGCCGGGGCCGCCGCGGCGATGCCGGTGGTGTGGTCGCTGCCGTCGATGTTCCTGAAGGGCGCGGCCGCCGCGGGCGGCATCGCCTTCGCGTGCTCGCTCGCCAATCTCGGCGGCTTCGGCAGCACCTACTTCATCGGCTGGCTGCGCGATACCTTCCATTCGCAGAGCGCCGGGCTGTACGGCTTTGCCGTGTGCATGCTGGTGGGCTGCGTGCTGGCGCTGTCCTATCCGAAGCAGCTCGTGAACCGCTGAGGCGCGCACGCAAGCGCACGCGCCGCGGCACGAAAAAAGACGGGCGGCCAACCACGCCGCCCGTCAGGCTGCTACACACTTCCAGACTTGCCACTCACACCGACACTTCACTCCACTACCTTCACTGCCCTGCCCCGGCCGCATCGCGCAATTCATCATTTCGCATGACTGAACAATCGATCAGCGCATCGGCCGGAAAAACGGTGCCGCGCTTACGGATGGCTGTACATCGCGTCCCAGTCCTGCTTCGACACGCGCGGCGCATCGGCCTTCTTCAGCACGTGGGCGGGGCCGCCGGCCTGCACCTGGTTCGTCACGCCGCCGTAGCCGCTGGTATCGGTGCCGTTCATCTTCGCGACCTTGCGCAGCGCGGCCTGGATGTCGTCCGGATAGTGCGGATCCGAACCGGCAGCGGGACGCCAACCGGCCTGTTCGAGCTGAACCAGCTCGGCGCGCACCTGGGCGCGGGTGAGCGGGCCGTTTTGCGGGCCGCCGGCTGCGAATGCGGCTGCGGGGACGATGAGGGCGGCCGCCACGGCCACTGCCTGAATCACGTTCTTCATGATGCTGACCTCCTGGGTGTTGTGCATTCGGTCGACTGTGTTGCTCAACCGATGGACCGAAGTGTAGGCCGGTCGACACCTAGGGTTAACGCCTAATCCGTGACAACAGTGTTTCAGGATCCAGAACAAACCGATGCCGCAACAGGAGTAGAGGGCGCGTTTGCATCGGATTCGTCGCGCAATCGCGATTGATTCGGGCTGTCGCCTACCGCCCCCGTTCAGGCGCCCGCGTCGTGCGCCCCGCCACGATCCTCGCCGCCGGCCGCTTCGGCCAGGCACTCGGCGAACACCGTCGCCGCGCCGGGCCGCTCGCCCACCGCACGCTCCACGTAGCCGACCTCGCGCAGCGGCGCGTCGCCGTCGAGCGGCAGCGCCACCACCGTCTTCGGAATCCGCAGCGCCGCCGCGAGCGGCACCAGCGCCACGCCCACCCCGCACGCCACGAGTTCGACGATCGCCTGCAGCTCGTCGAGCTCCACCACGTCGTGCACGTTCACGCGCAGCTTGCGCAGCCAGCGCTCCACGATGCGCCCGCCGAACGAGTTGCGGTCGTAGCGAATGAAAGGCTCGCGCTTGAGCAGCACGCGCCAGTCCTCGCCGCGCAGCGCGCGCGGAGCGAGCAGCGCGAACGGCTCCTGCACCAGCGCGCGCCAGCGCAGTTCGGCGGGCAGCGCGAACGGCGGGCGGATCAGCACCGCGCCGTCCACCTCGCCCGAATCGACCTGCGCCATCAGGTTCAGCGACACGCCCGGGATCATGCGGATCCGCCAGCCCGGCGCGCGCTCGCGGAACTGCGCGATCGCGCGCGCGAGCAGCGCCGTCTGCGCCGAGGCGATCGCGCCGATCCGCAGCATGCCGGTGTCCTGCCCCGCGCCGCCCTCGTCGGCGAGCCGCGCATAGGCCGCGAGCAATTCCTCGGCGCGCTCCACCGTGCGCCGCCCCGCCGCGTTCAGCGTGGCCGAGCGGCCGGTGCGGTCGAACAGCGCGAAGCCGAGATCCTCCTCGAGCCGCTGGATCTGCGCGCTGACGGCCGACTGGGTCAGCCCGACCTGCGAGCCCGCGCGCGCGAAGGTACCGTGGCGGACCACGGACAGAAAGGTTTTCAGCTCACGAATCATGGTGAATTGATCAAAAAAATTTGACGTAAGTCACAAAATATATCGTTTCCAAGCGAATTTGATCATGCCTGGACTGATTTTCATCGCGCACGACACGGCCCACGCATCCGTGGCCGGCTGCGCCCCACGAGTTCGACCCGGAGTCTTTCCATGAGCGATGCGCCCCTGATCCCGCCGCCGTTCCATCTGGCCTTCCCCGTCCACGGCATCGCCGCCGCGCGCGAGTTCTACGGCCAGCTGCCGGGCTGCTCGAAGGCCGCAGCGCAACCGACCGGGTGGACTTCAACTTCCACGGCCGCCAGATCGTCGCGCACCCCGCGCCCGACGAATGCGGCCACCGCCACACCAGCGCCGTGGACGGCGACGCCGTGCCGGTTCGCCACTGCGGCGCGGTGCTGCCGATGGCGCAGTGGGAAGCGGCGGCCGACAAGCTCGAGGCGGCGGGCATGCGGTTCGTCATCGAGCCGCACGTGCGCTTCAAGGGCGAGGTGGGCGAGGTGGGCGAGCAGGCCTCCATGTTCTTCCTCGATCCGTCGGGCAACGCGCTCGAATTCAAGGCCTTCGCGAACATCGATTCGCTGTTCGCGAAGTAGGCCGAGAAGGCCCGGTCGGCCGCCCATCCCGTTCACCGTGCCCCGAGCATCGCGATGAACCGCCTCGTCACCGCCCCTCCCCGTGCGCGCTGGACGCTCTCGCCATCGGGCGAGCGGCGGCTGATCGTCGAGCTGCACGCGAGCACGCTGCGCGACGCCCACCTCGCCGAGGCGTGGCGGGACGACGAGGCGAGTGACGATGCAGACGACGCCGAGGCGGCCCGCATCGTCGCGATCACGCTGCCCGGCGCGCACCGTGCGCCGCTGCACATCGGCGACCCGGCCGTGATCGGCATCGCGGACGTGAATCGCCCCGACGTGGGCGAGCCCACCGAGATCCGCGACGGCGAGCTGCGGTGTTCTGCGGCCGCGGTGTGACTCCTCGGGCCGCCGTGATCGAGGCGCGGCCGCCGATCTGCATCACGCACGCGCCCGGCTGCATGCTGGTGTGCGATCCGCTCGTCGAGGACCTGCGGCTGGTGTGACGCAACGCGGGCGCGGGCGGGATCGTTGCGGCTGCAACGACGCGGCACGACGTGAAGCGACGGACCGGGCACGAAAATTCCCGCGCGAAGCGGCACGCGGCTTGCGTCCCGTCACTTTTCGGGCCGACACGCGAGCGTCACGCCCGCGTCGCGTGCCCCTCGCGGCCGCGCAGCGAGCCGCGTGCCCGCGTGGCTGACGATTGCCTGACGACGCGGAACTATCCATGCCGCGCCGCATCATGTTAACGTCCTGCCACCGCTTCCCAGACGGGCCGCCTCGTTCGCGCGCTCCACACATCCAACATGCGACAGATCCTGATCGGCTGGCTGCTCGCCATCGTCGTCACCTCGGCCCATGCGGCCGGCACCGCCCCGTCCGCTTCCGCCACAGCCTCGGCCGCCTCCGCCGCCGCGCCCGTGCTGACCCCGCAGCAGGCACAACAGGCGCTGGCCGTGCTCGAGAACACCCACCAGCGCCAGCAGTTCGAGGCCACCCTGCGCGCGATCGCGGCGGCCGGTGCGCTGAGCACGCCGGCCCCGGCCAGTGCCGCCTCGGCGGCCAGTGCCGCGTCCGCGCCGGCGGCCGCCTCGGCCCCCACCGCGCTGACCAGCAACGGCCTCGCCTCGCAGATCGTGCGCCAGGGCGCGCACTGGGCCGGCCAGATCGGCGGCGCGCTGCGCGACTCGATGCATTCGCTGCTCGACCTCGGCTCGGTCGGCAACTGGTGGCACACCAGGTTCACCCATCCCGACGAGCGCGCCGAATTCGCGCTGTTCCTGCAACTGATCATCGGCGCGCTGGTGCCGGCGCTCGCGATCGAATGGCTCGCACGCCGCGTGCTGCGCCGTGCGCTCGATGCGCTGGCCGCGCGCCGCGCCGCGCACGCCCATCACGACGCCGAGGCCGACGTCGCCACCCAGGCCGAAGCCGAGGCGGACGCCGCATCGGCCAGGGCCGAGCAGGCCGCCGCCACCGCCCAGGCCACGGCCTCGACCGACGCGGCCGATGCCGCCGCCGACGCAGCCTCGGACGCCAGGCGCACCGCCCATTCCACGGCCGGCCGCGGCCACGCGCTGCGCCACAGCACGCTGCTGCGCCGCATGCCGCGCGCGCTGCTGAGCCTCGCGCTGCGCCTGATCCCGGTGCTGGTATTCGTGGGCGTGGCCACGCTCACCACCTCCCTGCTGACCGACGAGGATTCCCCGGCCGCCAGCGCGATCGCCTCGCTGATCGACATCTACGTGATCTGCCGCGTGGTGTCGATCGTCACGCGCATGTTCTTCCAGCCCGACGCGCCCGAGCTGCGCCTGCTGCACATCAGCGACCGCTGGGCCGGCTTCACGCAGCACTGGATCCGCCGCATCGGGCTCATCGTGGGCGGCTGCGCGGCCGTGGTCGAGACCGCCGCGAGCTTCGGCCTGACGGAAGCCGGCCACACCGCGCTGCTGAAGGCGGTGGCCCTGATCGGCCACGTGCTGGTGTCGATCCTGATCCTGCAATGCAGCCGGCCGGTGGCCGCGCGGATCCGCGCGCACTGCGCGAGCCAGCCCTCGCTGGCGCTGGCCGGCAACGCGCTGGCCGACGCCTGGGCGCCGGTGTCGGTGTTCCTCGTGATGGCGCTGTGGTTCGTGTGGGCGCTCGACGTGCACAACGGCTATCACGTGCTGATCACGCTGGGCGGGCGCTCGATCGCGGTGCTGATCGCGATGCGGGTGGTGACGATCGTGGTGTTCGGCGCGCTCGCGCGGCTGTTCGAGCGACGCGGCGACGGCAAGAACCCGGACCAGGACGCCGGCGCCGAGGGCACGCACCGCACCGTGGTGCACCGCCACGCGTACCGCTATTACCCGTTGCTGCGCCAGATCGTGTCCGGCGTGATCGGCATCGTGACGCTGGTGGTGCTGCTGCAGATCTGGGGCGTGCCCGTGCTGCGCGCCTTCAGCACCGGCACGATCGGCCACCGGCTCGCCTCGGCGGTGGTCACGATCGCGGTGGCCGCGGTGGTGGCGCTGTTCGTGTGGGAGGCGGCCAACATCTCGATCGAGCGGCGCCTGGACCGCTGGACCCAGCAGGGCAACCTGATGCGCGCGGCGCGCCTTCGCACCCTGCTGCCGATGCTGCGCTCGCTGCTGCTGATCGTGATCCTGCTGGTGGTGGTGCTGACCGGCCTGTCCGAGCTCGGCGTGAACGTGGGGCCGCTGCTGGCCGGCGCGAGCATCTTCGGCGTGGCGCTCGGCTTCGGCTCGCAGAAGCTCGTGCAGGATTTCATCACCGGCATCTTCCTGCTGATGGAGAACGCGATGCAGGTGGGCGACTGGGTCACGCTCGCGGGCGTGTCGGGCACCGTGGAATACCTGTCGATCCGCACCGTGCGGCTGCGCGCCGGCGACGGCTCGCTGCACACCGTGCCGTTCAGCTCGGTGTCCACCGTCAACAACACCAATCGCGGGCTCGGCAACGCCGCCGTCAAGGTCAGCATCCTGTACAGCGAGGACATCGACCGCGCGGTGGCCACCCTCCAGGAAATCGGCGCGGCGCTGCGCGAGGATCCCAAGTACAGGGACGGCATCCTGTCCGACTTCGCCTACTGGGGCGTGGATTCGGTGGACGGCGCGGCGATCACCATGTCGGGCCAGGTGCAGTGCCGCGACAGCGGGCGCTGGGGCGTGCAGCGCGAATTCAACCGGCGCATCGCCGTGCTGTTCGCCGAGCGCGGCATCCGCATCTCGAACCCGCAGCGCACCGTCTACGCACGCGATCCGCACGAGGTGGTCGAGCCGGCCACGCAGGTCGATCCGGCTACCCGCGCCGACGACGAGACCGGCAAGCCGGCCAGCGCGCCGTCCGACGCCCCGCCGCCGACGCGCAACTGAGCCGGCGCATCACCCGGCACCTTGCGCGCCGCCGTCGCCATGTCGGGTGACGGCGGCGCGCCTTCAGCTCATTTCCTCCCCGCCTGCGCCTCGCCGAAACCGTCGGCGAACGCCTCGCGCAGATACGCCACGAAGGCCTTCACCACGCGCGGCACGTGGGTCGCATACGGCCGCACCGCCAGCAACTGCTCCGCGAACACCCCCACCGGCCGCCACTCGGGCAGCACCCGCACCAGCGTGCCGGCGCGCAACGCGGCCACCGCCGTGAAATCGGGCAGCAGCGCGATGCCGAGATCGTCGAGCGACGCGTCGCGCAGCACCTCGCTGTTGTTCGCGCAGATCGGCCCCGCGATCGGCGTGGTCACGCGCGCGGCGCGCTGGCGCCGGGTGCCGGCGCGCTCGAAGGTCCAGGCCGCCGAATCGTTGCCGCGCGGGTAGTAGAGGCAGTCGTGGCCGGCCAGATCGTCGGGATGCGCGGGCGTGCCGCGCGCGGCCAGATAGGCCGGCGTGGCCGCCAGCACCGACACCGTGCGGCACAGCGCCCAGGCCACGTGCGTCTCGGGGGCGGAGGCGCTGTGGCGGATCGCCAGATCGAAGCCCTCGGTGGCCAGCGAGGCGAGCCGGTCCGACACGTCGAGCTGCACGCGCACCTCCGGGTGGCGGCGCCGGAATTCGGCCAGGCGCGGCACCAGCTGCTGGCGCGCGAGCGCGACCGGCGCCGTCACGCGCAGGCTGCCGCGCACCGTCTCGGCCGTGTCGCGCACGCCCGAGAAGCTCTGCGCGATGCGGTCGTAGAGCGGCCGGGTCTCGTCCACCAGCCGCAGCCCGGCGTCGGTCAGCCGCACGCTGCGCGTGGTGCGCTGCACCAGCGACACGCCCGCGGCGCGCTCGAGTTCGGCGATCTTCAGGCTCACGGCCGCCTTGCTGACGCCCAGGCGCCCGGCCGCGCCGGTATAGCTGCCCTGGTCGGCGAGCACGGTCAGCCAGTGCAGGTGCGCCCACAAGCTCTCGATATGGTCGGTTGGCATCGGTCGATCGTTCAAAAAATTAAACAATGATTTCACCGGCAGTGTATATCCATCGGCCCGCCCGGCTCCTACACTGCAAGGCACCGAATTCACGCGGCCAGCCGGCAAGCCGGCGCCGAACCCACTGGAGGAGCCCCATGAACCCGTTCAACGACCGCGCCGACGTCGCGCACTTCATCGGCGGCGCACGCACCACCGGCCACGGCACGCGTTCGCAGGCCGTCTACAACCCCGCCACCGGCGAGGCCGCCCGCACGCTGCGCCTGGGCACCCCGGCCGACGTGGACGCGGCCGTCGAGGCGGCCAGGCAGGCGTTCCCGGCCTGGAGCAACACGCCGCCGATCCGCCGCGCGCGCGTGATGCTGCGCTTCCTCGAGCTGATGAACCGCCGCCGCGACGAGCTGGCCGCGATCATCACGGCCGAGCACGGCAAGGTGTTCAGCGACGCGCAGGGCGAAGTCTCGCGCGGCATCGACGTGATCGAATTCGCCTGCGGCATCCCGCAACTGCTCAAGGGCGACTACACCGAGCAGGTCTCCACCGGCATCGACAACTGGACCACCCGCCAGGCGCTCGGCGTGGTGGCCGGCATCACGCCGTTCAACTTCCCGTGCATGGTGCCGTGCTGGATGTTCCCGGTGGCGATCGCGGCCGGCAACGCCTTCATCCTGAAGCCGAGCGAGCGCGATCCGTCGGCCTCGCTCTTCATGGCCGAGCTGCTCAGGGAAGCGGGCCTGCCCGACGGCGTGTTCAACGTGGTGCAGGGCGACAAGGAAGTGGTGGACGCGCTGCTCGTGCACCGCGACGTGAAGGCCGTCAGCTTCGTGGGCTCCACGCCGATCGCGAACTACATCTACGAGACCGGCGCGAAGCACGGCAAGCGCGTGCAGGCGCTCGGCGGCGCCAAGAACCACATGGTGGTGATGCCCGACGCGGATCTCGACGCGGCCGTGGACGCGCTGGTGGGCGCCGGCTACGGCTCGGCCGGCGAGCGCTGCATGGCGATCTCGGTGGCGGTGCTGGTGGGCGACGTGGCCGACAAGCTGGTGCCGATGCTGGCCGAGCGCGCACGCACGCTGAAGATCGGCGACGGCATGAACGCCGAGTCGGAAATGGGCCCGATCGTCACGCGCCAGGCACTGGAGCGCATCGAGGGCTACATCGGCCTCGGCGTGGAGGAAGGCGCCCAGCTGGTGGTGGACGGCCGCGGCCACAAGGTGGCGGGCCACGAAACCGGCTTCTTCACCGGCGGCACGCTGTTCGACCACGTCACGCCCGAGATGCGCATCTACAAGGAAGAGATCTTTGGCCCGGTGCTGGCCTGCGTGCGCGTGAAGGACATGGGCGAGGCGATCGACCTGATCAACGCCCACGAGTTCGGCAACGGCGTGGCCTGCTTCACGCGCGACGGCCACGTGGCGCGCGAGTTCGGCCGCCGCATCGAGGTGGGCATGGTGGGCATCAACGTGCCGATTCCGGTGCCGATGGCCTGGCACGGCTTCGGCGGCTGGAAGCGCAGCCTGTTCGGCGACATGCACGCCTACGGCGAGGAAGGCGTGCGCTTCTACACGCGCCAGAAGTCGATCATGCAGCGCTGGAACGAGAGCATCGAGAAG
>JASLEG010000322.1 GCA_030151225.1 Burkholderia sp.
GCCGACCAGGACGAGCCCTGCAACCTGTCGAGCATCTATCTCGGCCTCACCCACTCGCTGCCCGGCGCCGCCGCGCCACTGGGCGGGCTGGCGGCCGGCCTGCTGGTGGGCTTCGTGCTGGCCCCGCCCGCCGACGCGGCCGCACGCGAGGCCACCGCCGGCGTGCACGCCACCGCGGCGGCCGGGCTCGCCGCGCTGCTCGTGCTTGCGCTGGCCTACCCGCTCGCGCATCCGGGGCAGGATCGCCAGCTCGAGCTGCGCTTCGCGCGCGAATACATGGCGATGACCGGTGCCTCGGCCGAGATCGGCAGCGCGCTGGTGGCGCTGCAGCGCACCCGGCTCGACACCGATGCCGAGCGCCGCGCGGTGTCGAATCAGGTGCTGACCGAGATCGTGCCGCGCTGGAGCAACCTGCACGCGGTGCTGTCGAGCGTGCCGCTGCCGGACGGCTCGCCGTATCGCGCGCTGCGCGACACGAGCCTCGGCATGCTCGACAACGCACGCCGCATGGCCACCACCTATGCGCAGATGCTGGTGCCCACGCCCGGCGACACCGCGGCCAGGCTCGGCGGCGCGCGATCGTTCGCGGTCGATCCGCGGCTGGGCGCGGGCAAGCCGGCCCGGACGGACACGGAGGCGCTGGCGCGCGCCGGTCGGCGGCTCGGCGCCGGACGCGGTCGGAATCGGGGGTGGGATCGGCAGCGGAATCGTCAACGGACGGGCCGCGCGCTCCTAGGCGCCTCGGCGCCGCGCTCGCCTCAGTGCTTCGGCTGCGGCAGCGCCGGAAATGCCGGGCCGCCGGGCTGACCGCCCTCAGCGGCCGCGGCCTGCGCCGCCGCGGTGCGCTCGGCCATCGGCGCGGCGCGCTCGAGCGCGAACAGCCAGGCCAGCAATTCGGCCACCGCCTGATACAGGGCGGGCGGAATCCGGTCGTCGAGATCGACCTGCATCAGCAGCGACACCATTTCCGGCGCGGTGTGCACGTACAGCCCGGCTTCCTTCGCGCGCGCCACGATCATGTCGGCCACCAGGCCGTAGCCCTTGGCCACCACGCGCGGCGCGGCGTCGCCGCCGTTCGGATCGTAGACGAGCGCGGCGGCGCGCTTGCGGTTGTCGCTCACAGCCAGCCCCCGTCGCCGAGGAAGCCCAGTTCGTCGATGTCGTCGAAATCGCCGAGGTCGTGGCCGAGCGCGCCGGGCTTCGCGACCTTCTCGCGCGGCGCCGGGCCCGCGCCGGCGTTGCCCTGCGCGTAGGCGGCCTGCGCCGCGCGCGAGGCGAAGGTGTCGAAGGCGTCGGGCGTGGCGTCCACCGCGCGGATCGACAGCCCGCCCAGTTCCAGCCCGGAGGCCAGCAGGCGCTGGCGCAGCGTGTCGCCGTTCGCGTTCAGGCGCGCCGCGCCTTCGCCGGAGGCGCTCAGACGCGCCACCACGTGCGAGCCGGTCAGCACCAGCTCGGCATCGACCGAGCCCAGCGACGGCAGCGACAGCGTGAGGCGCGTGCGCCAGGCCATCTGCGCGTCGCCGCCCGGCGTGCCGCTCGCGTCGGGCTCGATGCTCCAGTCGAGCCGCGCGCCGGGCCAGGCCTCGCCGGCCCAGCGGAACTGGTCGGTGGCGAGCAGATCGAGCTGCTGGCGCACCAGCGGCAACGTGGCCGGATGCACGGTGGCCATCGCCGCCGCGGTGTTCGAGCCCGCCGCGTCGCCGGTCGCGCCCGCGGCATTGCCGGCGTCGAGGCCCGTCATCGGGTCGAGCAGACGGTTCGCGCCGTCGCCGGCCGCGAGCGACGCGTAGGCGGAAGCCCCGCTCGCGCCGAACTGGCCCGCCGCGGCATGGGCGGCCGACGCATCGGCCGTGCCGGAGGTGCCGGCAGCCGGGCCGCCCGCGGAAAACGCCGAGGCGACCGGCGGCGCGGTGCGGGCGCCCGCCGCACCGCTGCTCGCGGCCTGCGATTCCGCGCCGGCACCGCCGCGCGTGAGCTGCTGCTGCGGCTCGCCGGCGAGATCGGCCAGCGGCCGCTGGCCGGCCAGCCACTGCGCGAGATGGGATTCGTAGAACAGCCCGCTGCCCGACACGGCATTCGACAGCGCGGAGGCGAGCGCGGCCACCGCGGCATTGGTCGCGGCGGTGGCCGCGCGGGTCGCGCCGGTGTTGGCGGCGGCCTGGGTGGCGGATGAAGCGGTGGAGGCGGCAGCGCCGGCCTGCGCGCCATCGGCGCCGTCGGCATTCGCGGCCGCCTCGGCCCCCGCCACGAGCGCCGCGCCGGACCCTACCTGCGTGGCCGTGGCCGCCGCGGCCTGCGCCGCATCCTGCGCGGCCAGCGCCGGCAGCAGCGCGGCGATCGCGGGGCCGTCGAGCAGCGGCACGCTGCCGATCACCACCGGCGTGGCGTCACCGCCGAAACGTGAAATCGCGTCGAGCGTCAGCGCGACGTTGGACAGCGCGGTCTGCGCCGAGGGCGCGGGGGTGTCGAGCGCGGGCAGCGGCACCGGCGCGGCCGTGGTGCCGCGCGCGGCACCGGCGGGCACGCCCACCTGGGTGGCCGCCGAGCCGGCCGAGATGCCGCCCTCGAGCAGATTGTCGAGCCGGCTGGCCAGCATGGCGGCGCTTACCGCGTCGATCCCGGTCATCGTGATTCCCCGTGCCGCCGCGTGCCGGCCTGGTCGTGGTGCGTGGTGGTGGTGTGGCCGTTGCCGCGCGTCAGCGCCGTGCCTGGTAGATATCCTTCAGCATGCGCGTCGAGCGGCCCGCGTCGAACAGCGCGGACAACCGCGCCACCTCGGGGCTCGCCAGATCGCGGATCGCCGCGTCGTCGGCGAGGATGCGGCGGATCAGCGCATACTTGTGGCCGCGTTCGGCCGGGTCGAGCAGCACCCCCTCTTCGGCCGCCTTCAGGCCGTCGACGAGGATCCGATACTCGGCCTGCAGCCCGTCGACCGCCGTCCAGTCGGCCCCGCGCGCAGCCGCGAGCATCCGGCTGGATACGTCGGCGATGGCTTCATAGCGGGAGAGATAGGCTGCCTTGCGATTCATCGTGCGACTTCCGGCTGGCCCTGATTGGCCATCATGCGTGCGACTTCCGGGCCGATACCGGTCCAGGCTTCTTCCAGCGTGGCGAGCAGCCCGTCCACCTCGACGAGCATCGCATCGCTGGCATTGGCGTTCGCCTCGAGCAGACGGCGAACGATGTAGGCATACAACGCGCTGAGACGATCGGCGATCTCGCCGCCCGCCTCCACGTTCAACGAGGCCTGCAGACCGTCCTCGACGATCCGCATGGCCTTGCCGATCGCGTCGCCGCGCGCGACGACGTTACCGGAACTCAGATGCAGGCGTGCGTGCGCGATCGCCTTGCGGGCGCCCTCGTACAGCATCGAGATCAGACGGTGCGGGGACGCGCCCATCACCCCTGTCTCGACGCCGACGCGCGCGTAGGCACTGGCACCAGCGTGTCCTGGGGAAAACATGACGGCCCTCCTGTTGATGCGAAAACGTGACGTGTTGCGTGTCGCCCGCCCTGCTCGGCCTGCGAAAACGCACTGTAATAAAGGCGTTATCGGTTAGGCGGCGGAAAGCTTTAGCGAGATTTGGCGCATCGTCGTGACGAGAAGGAAGACCAGGCTGAAACCTCGCGCTCAGACCGACATCTGCATGATGTCGTTGTAGGCGCTGACGAGCTTGTTGCGGACCTGCAGGCCGAACTGGAAGCCGATGTTGGCCTTCTGCATGTCCACCATGACATCGTTCAACGAGACATTGGAGGCGCCCAGCTCGAACGCCTTGGCCTCGTTGGCCGAACTCGTCTGCGCGTCGCTGATGCGGTCGAGCGAGGCCTTCAGCGCGCCGGCGAAGCTGCCCGCCGTGGCGGCGCCGTTGCTGGCGCCGGTGGCGGCCGCTCCCGCGGCACCGGCCGCGCCGGCAGCCTGGGCCTGGGCGGCCATCGCCTGCATCTGTTGCAACGCCGAAGCGATTCCGTTGACGGGCGCAGTCATGAAGTCTCCGCAAAAAGGGTCGGGTGACGTACCGGTTGGGCACGCGCTCGGGCCGCACCTGGGTGCGACGCGACGGCGCCATGCCGGATTGCGAGCAAGGATAGCAAGCGCCCCCCCGCCCAAAGCCGGCGAAGTACGGGGGAAACTCGGTTCTTTTCGAGAGATGGGGGGTGGCCGCGAGCCGGAATAATCGCATCGTGTCAATGTCCGTCCGCTCGGCTGAGCGGCAGCCGCTGTGGAGAAACCCGACGCATGGATTCGCAGGCCAACTCGCTGATCAACCCCGACGCGCGCACCGCCGTCGCCGGCACGCCGAACCCGGCCGCCGCCGCCGGCGCATTGCCGGGCGCCGGCGCTGGCGGCGCGGATTTCGGTTTGGGCGGCTTCGCCGAACGCCTGTCCGGCTTTTCCGGGCTGTCGTCGCGCATGCGCACCAACCCGAAGCTGCCGTTCGTGATCGTCACCGCGCTCGCGATCGCCGCGATCGTCGCACTGGTGCTCTGGAGCCGCGCCCCCGATTACAAGGTGCTGTACAGCAACCTGTCCGACCGCGACGGCGGCGCCATCATTGCCGCACTGCAGCAATCGAACGTGCCCTATCAGTTCACCGATGCCGGCGGCGCGATCCTGGTGCCGTCGAACATGGTGCACGAGACGCGCCTGAAGCTGGCCTCGATGGGCCTGCCGAAGGGCGGCTCGGTGGGCTTCGAGCTGCTCGACAACCAGAAGTTCGGCATCAGCCAGTTCGCCGAGCAGGTCAATTACCAGCGCGCGCTCGAAGGCGAGCTCGAGCGCACCATCGCCTCGATCAACGCGGTGCGCGCCGCACGCGTGCATCTGGCGATTCCGAAGCCCACCGTGTTCGTGCGCGACCGCGAGGCGCCGAGCGCCTCGGTGTTCGTCGATCTGTATCCGGGCCGCGTGCTCGACGACGGGCAGGTGCTCGCGATCACTCGCATGGTGGCCTCGGGCGTGCCCGACATGCCGGCCAAGAACGTCACGATCGTCGACCAGGACGGCAACCTGCTGTCGCAGCAGCCGTCGGCGGCCGGCCTCGACGCGAACCAGCTCAAGTACGTGCAGGAGGTCGAGCGCAACACCCAGAAGCGCATCGACGCGATCCTCGCGCCGATGTTCGGCGCCGGCAACACGCGCGCCCAGGTCAGCGCCGACGTGGATTTCTCGCGCGCCGAGCAGACTTCGGAAAGCTACTCGCCGAACGGCACCCAGCAGCAGGCCGCGATCCGCAGCCAGCAGACCTCGAGCTCGACCGAGATGTCGCAGAGCGGCGCGGGCGGGGTGCCGGGCGCGCTGTCGAACACGCCGCCGCAGCCGGCCTCGGCGCCGATCACCGGCGCGAGCGGCGCCTCGGCCCCGTCGGCCACGCCGGTCAGCGACCGCAAGGATTCCACCACCAACTACGAGCTCGACAAGACCATCAGCCACGTGGAACAGGCCACCGGCGGCATCAAGCGCCTGTCGGTGGCGGTGGTGGTGAACAACCTGCCGGTGACCGACGCGAAGGGCCACGTCACGATGCAGCCGCTCACGGCCGACAAGCTCGCCCAGGTGCAGCAGCTCGTGAAGGACGCGATGGGCTTCGACGCCAAGCGCGGCGACTCGGTCAACGTGGTCAACAGCCAGTTCACCGAAATCGCCGACCCGCTGGCGGGCGTGCCGTGGTGGCGCACGCCGGACATGATCGCGATGGCCAAGGAAGCGGCCAAGTGGCTCGGCATCGGCGTGGCGGCACTCGCGCTGTACTTCATGTTCGTGCGCCCGGCGATGCGCCGCGCGTTCCCGCCGCTCGAGGCCGCGGGTGCGGGCGGCAGCGCCGGCGGCGGCGTGGCCGGCGCGCTGGGCGGCCCCGACGAGCCCGCGCTCGACGGCCTGCCCTCGCCGGAACTGGCCGCGCTCGAGTCGTCGCCGGAAGCGGCCCTCCTCGCGATCGAGACGGAGAAGAAGCACCGTCACGACCGCAACCTCGAATATGCACGCTCGATTGCCCGCCAGGATCCGAGGATCGTCGCGGCAGTCGTGAAGAACTGGGTGACCGATGAGCGCTGATGGCCTGATCAAGAGCGCGCTGCTGCTGATGTCGATCGGCGAGGAAGAAGCGGCGCAGGTATTCAAGTTTCTGGGCCCACGTGAGGTCCAGAAGATCGGCGTGACGATGGCCACGCTGAAGAACGTCACGCGCGACCAGCTCGACAGCGTGCTGTCCGAATTCGTGTCCGAGGCCGAGAAGCATTCGGC
>JASLEG010000323.1 GCA_030151225.1 Burkholderia sp.
CGCGAGCGGGCGCCCGCCGCCCTTCGGCTCGTGCGGCTCGTCGATCAGCCCGAAGATCAGTTCGGCCGCGGTCATGCCGCGCTGCAGCGGCTGGTTCACGTCGATCAGGTGCTTGAGCGGCGAGATCACCAGCAGCATCGAGGTGACGAAGGCCACGAAGCCGCCCACCGTGGTCTGGTCGTTGGCCGACTGCACCACCGCGATCGTGATCACCACGGCCAGCGCGATCGACGACAGGAACTGCGTGATCGGCTGCGCGAGGCCGCCCGAGATCGTCATGCGCATCGCGTAGCCGCGCAGGCGCTTGCTCATCTCGGTGAAGCGGTCGATCTCGTAGGGCTCGCCGTTGTGGACCTTCACCACCTTGTAGCCGGCCACCGTCTCCTCGACGATGTAGGACAGCTCGTTGGTGAGCGTCTGATGCTCGCGGTTCAGGCGGCGCAGGCGGCGGTTGATCTTGCTGACCAGCCAGCCGATCAGCGGCAGCATCACGGCCACGATCAGCGTGAGCCGCCAGTTCAGGTAGAACAGGTAGCCGAGCAGGAACACCACCGTCAACGAGTCGCGCACGAGCGTGATCATCACGCCGGTCAGCACGCTGAGGATCTGGTTGACCTCGAACACCACCGCATTGATCACCGTGCTGGCCGTCTCGCGCTGGAAGAACGCGGCGCTGGTGTGGATCATGCGCTGGAACATCTCCAGCCGCAGCTGCAGCAGGATGCGGTTCGAGACGTAGTTGAGCAGGTAGTTCGACGCGTACTGCGCCACGCCGCGCACCAGCGCGAGGCCGATGATCGCGGCCGGCACGAAGAATTTCGCGCGTTCGCTGTTGTGCGAGCCGAAGCCGTGGTCGAGCAGCGGCTTGAGCAGCGCCGGAATCCCGGCCTCGGTCGCGGCCACCACGCCCATCGCGAGAATCGCCAGCACGAGGGTGAAAAACACCGGCCGGATGTACGGCCACAGGCGGCGCAGCACCGCTCGCGGCGTGGTATTGGCGCCCGATCCGATCGGCTTGCGCATGGTGTTCTGGGTTTCCAAGGAGCGTCCTCTGCGGTGCCACGCACGGGGCGCGGCGCGATGCCCCGGCGCCTGGGCGCGGGTCATCCGAAAAATGGCGGACATTATAGCGCCCGGGGCCTCGCGCCCGGCCGCCTCGGGCGCCACCCGGCCCGACGGGTATACTCGCGCACGCCGGGCGAATCGCGCCTGGCGTCCACACGTCCACCCTTTACCCGCCCTTCACGACCGAACGCATGGCCGAACCCACACTCGGCGTCGCGCTGATCGCGCTGAACGCCGCCGCCCGCCTTCCCGAATGCCTGGCCGCGCTCGGCTTCGCCGACGACGTCGTGCTGATCGACGGCGGCAGCACCGACGCCACCGTCGAGATCGCGCGCGCCCACGGCGTGCGCGTGGTGGTGGAGCGCGAATGGCCCGGCTTCGGCCCGCAGAAGAATCGCGCGCTCGCGCAGTTGTCGACCGACTGGATCCTGTCGCTCGACACCGACGAGGTGGTCACCCCCGAGCTGGCTGCGTCGATGCGCGCCGCGATGCGCGCCGAGGGCGGCCCCGACATGTACGCGGTGGACCGCCTGTCGAGCTTCTGCGGCAGCTGGATTCGCCACAGTGGCTGGTATCCGGACTGGATTCCGCGCCTGTTCCGGCGCGGCACCGCGCGCTTCTCCGACGATCTCGTGCACGAGCGCCTGATTCACGACGGCCCCGCCGCGCGCCTCGCCGGCAAGCTGCTGCACTATTCATACGAGGATTTCGAGGCCGTGCTGCGCAAGCTCGATGCCTATTCGAGCGCGGGCGCGAAGCAGCGTCGCGCGACCGGGCAGCGCGGCGGCTTCGGCAAGGCGCTGGGCCGCGGGCTGTGGGCCTTCGTGCGGACCTACGTGGTGCGCCGCGGCTTTCTCGACGGCCGGGCCGGCTTCATGATCGCCGTGTTCAACGCGGAAACCGTCTACTACCGCTTCCTCAAGCTCGGCCTGCCGCCGCGCGACTGAGCGATCCGGCCCCCACCGATGCCGGACCGAAAGGTGGCGCGGGTACAATGCGGGCCTCCGTCGTTTCGTGCGACGCACCGTGCCCGCACCCGTTTTCGAAACCAAGGCCATGTTCTCCATCATCATCCCGACCTGGAACAACCTGCCGTACCTGCAATGCGTCGTCGCGAGCCTGCGCCGCCATTCCGCGTACGATCACCAGATCATCGTGCACGTCAACGACGGCGCCGACGGCACGCTCGACTGGGTGCGCCGGGAAGGCATCGAGCACACGGCTTCGCCCGCCAACATCGGCATCTGCCACGCGGTGAACCTGGCCGCGGCACGCGCCACGCGCGAGTACATCGTCTACATGAACGACGACATGGCCGTGTGCCCGGGCTGGGACAGCGCGCTGGCCGCGCGCGCGCAGGCGATGCCGACCGACCTGTTCATGCTGTCGGGCACGATGGTCGAGCCGGTGGACACCGGCAACCCGTGCGTGGTGGTGCGCGATTTCGGCCGCGACGCCGAGGCGCTCGACCTCGACGCGCTGGCCGCGGCCACGCCGGGCCTGAAGCGCGCCGACTGGCTCGGCGCCACCTGGCCGCCGACGCTCGTGCATCGCGACTGGTGGCACCGCGTGGGCGGCTACAGCAGCGAGCTGAGCCCCGGCATGAGCAGCGACAACGACCTGTCGATGAAGATGTGGGATGCCGGCTGCCGGATCTTCATCGGCGTGGGCGACAGCCTCGTGTACCACTTCCAGCAGAAGAGCACGGGCAAGATCGTCAAGAACGACGGCCGCCGCCAGTTCCTGAACAAGTGGGGCATGACGCAGGCCACCTTCGACCGCTTCTACCTGCGCCGCGGCCAGCCGGCCGGCCAGACGCTCGAACTCGCCGAACCGGCGGTCGACGGGCGCCTCAAGCGCGCCCTGCTGCGCTCGCGCCTGAAACGCGCGTTTGCCTGAGCCCGCAACGAAACGCCTCATTCGCTCGCGTATACTCCGCACTTTCGCCACTTTCCGCCCCTCGCTCGACACGGACGCGACCGTTCCGGTCGCCCCCCTTACACGCCGATTTCACTGCCGATGTCATCGTTTGCCCCGTCCGCCCCGCTTGCCCCGCCGACCGACGTGCGCGTCAGCCGGCGCCTGACCGTCGCCCGCTCGTTCGCCGTGATCGCGCTGTGCATGGTGCCCGTCTCCACCGCGCTGACCAACGTGTTCTGCGCCCTGTTCGGGCTCGCCACGCTCAGCGCGCCCGAATTCTGGCGCGGGCTGCCCACGCTGGTGCGCCAGAGCGCCGCGCTCGCGGCCCTGCTGATGCTAGGCGCACTGGTGCTGAGCGTGAGCTGGTCGGTGGCGCCGGCGCACGATGCCTGGGGCTGGGTGGGCAAATACGACAAGCTGCTCGCGCTGCCGTTAGCGGTGGTGGCGTTCCGCGACGCCACGCCGAACTGGCCGACGATCACGCGCTGGAGCCTGTTCCTGACGCTCACCGCGGTGCTGGTGCTGTCCACCACGAACTGGCTGGGCCTGACCGCGATCGGCCCGGCACATCGGGTGGAGCTGCCGCTCTCGCGTGCCTGGGTGTTCAAGAACCACATCGCGGCCGGCATGTTCGGCGCGCTGCTGTTCTATGTGGCCGCCGACATGCTGCTGGGCGCGCGCAGCCCGCGCGCGCGCCTCGCGTTCGGCGCGGTGGCCGCGCTCTCGCTCGTGAACGTGTTCGTGATGCTGCAGGGCCGCACCGGTCAGGTGATCGCGCTGCTGCTGATCGCGGTGATCGCGGTGCGCACGCTGTGCCTGCTGCGCCGTCGCTCGCCGAAACTCGCGGCCGCGGCGGCAGTGCTGATCGTGGTAGTGGCGGCGGTGCTGGTGGGGATCGCCGCGACGATGCAGGGCGGCCGGCTGCTGAAGGTCGTGACCGAGGTGCAGCAATACGAGCGCAGCGACGCGATCACGTCCACCGGCCTGCGTCTGGCCTGGTACAAGCGCGCCATCGGCCTGTATGCGGAACGGCCCGTGGTGGGCTACGGCACCGGCGGCCTCGGCTACGAATTCGCGCGACTG
Organism: Burkholderia sp.; assembly: GCA_030151225.1. Taxonomy (GTDB): domain Bacteria; phylum Pseudomonadota; class Gammaproteobacteria; order Burkholderiales; family Burkholderiaceae; genus Burkholderia. The sequence continues at coordinate 4,069 of JASLEG010000323.1, forward strand.
TCGGCCGGCAAGACGCTCGCCGACGGCCAGCTCACCGAGAATCCGCACAACGAATACCTGCTGATGGCGGTGCAGCTCGGCACGCTCGGGATCGTGCTGTTCGTGAACCTGATGGTGCAGGTGTGGCGCGCCAGCCAGGCGCTCGACCCGCGCGCGCGCCATATGCTGCTCGCCTGGCTGGCCGTGTTCGCGATCGGCAGCACCGCGAATTCGCTGCTGCTCGACTTCGCCGAGGGGCACATGTTCGTGCTGCTCTCGGGGATCCTGATCGGCTGCGCGTACCGGCCCCGGCAGGACGCGGCCGCGCGGGCCTGATCGCGCCCGCTGCGGCTGCAGTCTTCTCGGCGGCTCAGGCCGCCGGGCGCACCAGCTTCACCGTATTGACGATCGCCGACGGCGCGGTGCGCGCCGCCTCGGCACCCAGGCCCAGCATCTCGGCCGCAACCGCGGCCACGCGCGCCGTGCTCATCTGCATCAGGCAGTCGCTGTAGCTCGCGACGTTGCGCTCGCAGCCTTCCTGCCGGCACGGCACGCACGCGCCCTCGCCCTGCAGCAGGGTGACGTTCTCGTGCCGGCCCGAGCCCACCAGCGGCCACGGATTGCCCGCGCCGCGCCAGCCTTGCGGCCAGGGGCCCCAGCGCACCGGGTCGGACGGCCCGAACAGCGCGATCACCGGCGTGCCGGTGGCGGCCGCCACGTGGGTGGCGCCGGTGTCCGGCCCGACGAACAGCTTCGCGCGCCGCACGAGCTCGGCGCTCTCGCCGAACGACAGACGCCCCACCAGATTCAGCACGTCGCCGCCGGCCTCGCGCGCCACCTGCTCGGCATAGTCCCGCTCGTTCTGCGCCGGGCCACCGCTGAGCGCCACGGCATAGCCGAGCCCGCGCAACCAGCCGACCAGCTCCACCCAGCCGTCTCGACGCCATTGCTTGTACGCGAACATCGGATACGGGTGCAGCACCACCAGCGGCCGCCCCGCCGCCACGGCGGGCGAACTCGCGAGCAGCGCGTCGAAACGCGTGCGCTGCGCCGGATCCGCGCCGAGGCCCGGCGCAACCACCTCGGGCACCGGCGCGATGCCGATCTGCGGCGCCAGCGCGAGCGTGCTGATCACCGTGTGTTCGTGCTGATGATCGTTGATCGCAATGCGGTTCAGCAGGAAGCGGGTCCAGAGGTTCACGCGATTCGGATCGACGAGGCCCACGCGGCGGCGCCCGGCGAACCACGTGTAGTAACGCGGGCGATCCGAGCTCAGCGCGGCGCAGGCCAGGTCGTAGCGGCGCCAGAGCCGCGCGGCGTCGCGCAGCCGCTCGCCGATCCGGGCACGCTGCGCGACCACGATCACGTCACGGATGTCGGGATTGCCCTCGAGCACGCCTTCGGTACCGCGAAACACCAGCATGTCGATCGGCGTATCGGGCCAGCGCGCCTTCAGCGAGCGCACGATCGGCGTGGTCAGCAGCACGTCGCCGATGCGGCGCGTGGCGACCACGAGGATGCTGCGGGGCGGGCGATCGGGGGGGAACAGGTCGGCCACGGCGTCGGTTCCGTAGTGGGGAGGGTCGAGGCCCGCACTGTACTCGATTACGCGGTGCCGCGCGTGGGACGCGAGGCGCCGCCGGCGGGCGCGATGTGGATGAAGCGGCGGGACGAATCGGGCTGGCGAGGCGAGGACCGAATCGGCCCCCGCCCCGCTGGGCACCCCGTCAGTAGGCGATCTCGACCGAGCCGTCGCCGAAGGTCGCGCGCAGCTCGGCGAGCAGCGTGTCGCTCGGCTTGACGCGCCAGGCGTCGCCGAGGCGCATCTCGCCCTGCGCGCGTGCGTTGTTGTACAGGATCTGCACGGCCAGCCCGTTCGGAATCGGCGGCGCGGCACGGCGACCGCCGTCGCGCCCATCCCGGTCACGACCACCGCGCCCGGCCGGCGCCGGCGGCGGCGCGACCGGAGCGGGCGCCTCCCTGGCCACGTGCGGCTCGAGCACGCGGCGCAGCGCGAGCGCGTCCGCATTGCCGTTCATCGTCATGCGCACGGCCTGCGCGTAGCGGCTGCGCGCGCGCTCGAGGTCCATCACCGAATCGGCCGTGAAGCGGATCCCGCCAGTGAAGGCGTCGTTGCGCGCCTGGCCCTGCACGATCAGCAGCTCGTCTTCCTTGAACAGGTTGCGGTTCGCATCGAACTGCTCGTTGAACACGGTGATTTCGCACTGACCCGAGCCGTCGTCGAGCAGCGCGATGATCATCTTGCCGCGCTGGGTCATCTGCGTGCGCAGCGACGCGATCACGCCGGCCACGAGCTTGTCGCGGCCTTCCTTGAGCTCGCCGAGCTTCATGCGCGCGAAGCGGCGCACTTCCTCGCGGTAGGCGTCGAACAGGTGGCCCGACAGATAGAAGCCGAGCGCGCCCTTCTCTTCCTGCAGGCGGCGCTTGTCGTCCCAGGCCGGCTCGTCGACGAGCGCATGCGCGTGCGGCGATTCGGCGCCCATGTCGAACAGACCGGCCTGCATCGCGTTGGCCTCGGCCTGATCGGCCGCCTCCATCGCGAGCGGCACCGACGCGATCAGCTGCGCGCGGTTCAGGGTCAGCGAATCGAACGCGCCGGCGCGGATCAGCGCCTCCACGGTGCGGCGATTGACGAGGCGCCGGTCGATCCGCTCGCAGAAGTCGAACAGGTCGCGGAACGCGCCGCCGTCCTGGCGCGCGCGCAGGATGTCCTCGATCGCGTTCTGGCCGCTGCCCTTCACGGCACCAAGGCCGTAGCGGATGGTCTTCGAACGCTTGCCGTCGGCCTCGGCCACGGGCTCGAAGCGGTATTCGGACTGGTTGATGTCGGGCGGCAGCACCTTCAGGCCATTCAGCTCGCAGTCGTCGAACAGGATCTTCACCTTGTCGGTGTCGTCCATCGCGAGCGTCATGTTGGCCGCCATGAATTCGGCCGGGTGGTGCGCCTTCAGCCAGGCGGTGTAGTAGGCGAGCAGCGCATAGGCCGCCGCGTGCGACTTGTTGAAGCCGTAGCCCGCGAACTTCTCCATCAAGTCGAAGATTTCGTCGGACTTCTCGCGTGCCAGACCGTTCTTGGCCGCGCCCTCGGCGAAGATCTCGCGATGCTTCGCCATTTCCTCGGCCTTCTTCTTGCCCATCGCGCGGCGCAACAGATCCGCGCCGCCGAGCGAGTAGCCGCCGATGATCTGCGCCATCTGCATCACCTGCTCCTGATAGACCATGATGCCGTAGGTCTCTTTCAGGACGGGTTCGACGCGCGGATCGGGGTATTCGACCTTCTCGCGGCCGTGCTTGCGCGCGCAGAAGCTCGGGATCAGATCCATCGGGCCCGGGCGGTACAAGGACACGAGCGCGATGATGTCCTCGAAGCGGTCGGGCTGGGCGTCCTTCAGCATGCCCTGCATGCCGCGCGATTCCAGCTGGAACACGGCCACCGTGTTCGCCTTCTTGAGGATCTGGAACGAGGCGGGATCGTCGAGCGGCACCTGCGCGAGCGACCAGTCCTGTTTGGACGGGTCGAGGCGACGGATGAAGCGCTCGGCCCAGTCGAGGATCGTGAGCGTGGTCAGGCCCAGAAAGTCGAACTTGACGAGGCCCACGGCCTCCACGTCGTCCTTGTCGTACTGGCTGACGACGCCGCCGTCCTCGCCCTGCGCGTAGAGCGGGCAGAAATCGGTGAGCTTGCCCGGCGCGATCAGCACGCCGCCGGCGTGCATGCCGACGTTGCGCGTGAGGCCTTCCACCCGCTGCGCCAGATCGAGCAGCTGATGAACTTCGTCCTCGTTGTCGTAGCGCTCCTGCAGGAGCGGCTCTTCCTTCATCGCGTCGGCGATCGTGACGTGCTTGCCCGGCTTGAACGGGATCAGCTTGGCCACGCCGTCGGTGAACATGTAGCCGAGATCGAGCACGCGCCCGATGTCGCGCACGGCCGCCTTCGCGGCCATGGTGCCGAAGGTGGCGATCTGCGACACGGCGTCGGCGCCGTACTTCTCCTTCACGTACTGGATCACGCGATCGCGGCCGTGCTGGCAGAAGTCGATGTCGAAGTCGGGCATCGACACCCGCTCCGGGTTCAGGAAGCGCTCGAACAGCAGGTTGTAGCGCAGCGGATCGAGATCGGTGATGCCGAGCGAATAGGCCACCAGCGAGCCGGCGCCCGAGCCCCGGCCCGGGCCCACCGGCACGCCGTTGTTCTTGGCCCAGTTGATGAAATCCGCCACGATCAGGAAGTAGCCGGGGAAGCCCATCTTCTTGATCGTGCCGCATTCGAACTCGAGGCGCGCGTAGTAGGTGGCGCGCTGCGCGTCGCGTTCGGCTTCCTCGGGGAACAGCTGCAGCAGGCGCTTCTCGAGCCCTTCCTGCGACAGCTGCACCAGGTAATCGTCGAGCGACATGCCGTCCGGCGTGGGGAACAGCGGCAGCTTCGGCTTGCCGAGCTCGAGCGTGAGATTGCAGCGCCTGGCGATCTCCACCGTGTTCTGCACGGCCGAAGGGATGTCGGCGAACAGCGCGGCCATGTCGGCCTGGGTGCGGAAGCGCTGCTCGGTGGTGAAGCGCTTCTGGCGCCGCGGATTGGCGAGGATGTCGCCCTCCGAGATGCACACGCGCGCCTCGTGCGCCGTGAAATCGTCGTCGCCCATGAACTGCAGCGGATGCGTGGCGACCACCGGCAGCTTCAGCTCGGCCGCGAGCGTCGCGGCTTCCTGCACGTAGGCCTCGGCGCCGGGCTGGCCGTAGCGCTGCAGCTCGATGTAGAAGCCGCCCGGGAACACCCGCGACCAGCGCTGCGCATGGCGGCGCGCGGCCTCGGCGTTGCCGGCCGCGAGCGCGATGCCGATGTCGCCCTGCTGCGCGCCCGACAGCGCGAGCAGGCCCTGCCCGAGCTCCGATTCGAGCCATTGCGCGTCGACCTCGGCGCGGCCCCGGTACTGATTCGTGAGCCAGGCCTTCGACAGCAGCTCGCAGAGGTTCAGGTAGCCGACCTTGTCGCGCACCAGCAGCAGCAGGCGCGAGGGCTTGTCGCGATCGTCGTGGTTGGTGATCCAGACGTCGCAGCCGGCGATCGGCTTGATGCCCTTGCCGCGGGCTTCCTTGTAGAAACGGACGAGGCCGAACGCATTGCCGAGATCGGTGAGGGCGAGCGCGCCCTGACCGTCGTCGGCCGCCGCCTTGACGAGGTCGTCGAGGCGCACGATGCCGTCGGCAATCGAGAATTCGGAGTGAACGCGAAGATGGACGAAACGGGGATCTGACATGGGCGTTATTGTAGCCGCGTCGCGGCGCGGGCAACGGCCGAGCCCCCGAAAAAACGCCGCACTGGCCGTTCGGCCAGGTCTGGCGCGGCTCGCGCGCCGCAGTGTGTCGCAAGCCCGGCGCGACCGTCGCCGCGCGGCTGCGCGGGCATCGGCGTTGCGCCATGTCATGCGACGCGCCGCCTCGGCCATCCGGCCGACTGGAACCCCGGCCCGTTTGCGGGATAATACGGCTTTCGCTCATTCACGCGGCGGCCCGCTGCGCGGCATTGCACCCTCATTTGCCTGATTCACGCCGGTCCCGGCGTGCGTGCACCGCGCCCAGTCCCCCGCCCGTTTCATCCCCGGTTCATCATGTCCATCGTCAATCTCGCCGCCTACCGCTTCGTCACGATCGATTCGCCCGAAGCGTGGCGGCCGCTCGTCATCGAGCGCTGCCAGTCGCTCGGGCTGCGCGGCACGATCCTGCTCGCCCCCGAGGGCATCAACCTGTTCGTCGCGGGCCCGCGCGAGGCCACCGATGCGTTCGTCGCCTGGCTGCGCGGCGACGCGCTGTTCGAGGGCAAGTTCGCCGATCTGCAGTTCAAGGAAAGCCTGTCCGACTCGCAGCCGTTCCGGCGCATGCTGGTGCGCATCAAGCGCGAGATCATCACGATGAAGAAGCCGGCCATCAAGCCGGAGCTGGGCCGCGCGCCGTTCGTCGACGCCCCCACGCTGAAGGCCTGGCTCGACCGCGGCCACGACGACGCGGGCCGCCCGGTGGTGATGCTCGACACGCGCAACGCGTTCGAGGTGGACGTCGGCACCTTCGACAACGCGCTCGACTACCGCATCGACAAATTCAGCGAATTCCCGGCCGTGATCGACGCGAATCGCGCCGATCTCGAGGGCAAGACGGTGGTGTCGTTCTGCACCGGCGGCATCCGCTGCGAGAAGGCCGCGATCCACATGAAGGACATCGGCATCGATCACGTGTATCAGCTCGAAGGCGGCATCCTCAAGTACTTCGAGGAAGTGGGCGGCGCGCACTATCACGGCGACTGCTTCGTGTTCGACTACCGCACCGCGCTGAATCCGCAGCTCGAGCCGACCTCCGACGTGAACTGCTTCGCCTGCCGCGCCGTGGTGTCGGCCGAGGCGCAGCAGTCGCCGCTGTACGTGCCGGGCCGCTCCTGCCCGGCCTGCCACCCGGCCACCGGCAAGTCGGCCGCCGGCACCCGGCCCGCCGCGGCCTGAGTGGCTCGGGCAAATCGGGCCACCCGGTCGGCCGCACTGCTGCAAGCCCGCTCGACATGAGTCCGCTGCCCTATCGCGGCCGCTTCGCGCCCTCACCCACCGGCCCGCTGCATTTCGGCTCGCTGGTCGGCGCGCTGGCCAGTTGGCTCGACGCACGCGCCCACGGCGGCACCTGGCTGGTGCGCATCGAGGATGTGGACGGCCCGCGCACCGTGCCCGGCGCGGACACCGCGATCCTCGCCACGCTGGCCGCGTTCGGGCTGGTGGCCGACGCGCCGCCCGTCTGGCAGAGCCGGCGCAGCGAACACTATGCCGCGGCGCTCGATGCGCTCACGCAAGGCGGCCACGTGTATCCGTGCGGCTGCACGCGCAAGGAGATCGCCGATTCGCTGCGCGCCGCGCACGAGCGCCACACCACGCTCGCCTATCCCGGCACCTGCCGCGGCGGCCTGCACGGCAAGCCCGCGCGCGCGTGGCGGCTGCGGGTGCCCGATGGCGAGGCCGCCACGATCCGCTTCACGGATCGCTGGCAGGGCCCGCAGGCGCAGGATCTGGCCACCGAGGTGGGCGACTTCGTGCTCAAACGCGCCGACGGTCAATGGGCGTATCAGCTGGCCGTGGTGGTCGACGATCTCGACGCCGGCATCACCCACGTGGTGCGCGGCGCCGACCTGCTCGACTCCACCGCGCGGCAGATTCATCTGCAGCACTGCCTCGGCGCACCCACGCCGCACTACCTGCACGTGCCCGTGGTGGTCGACGCGAACGGCGAGAAGCTCAGCAAGCAGACCGGCGCCACCGCGCTCGATCCGGCCGCGCCCCTGGCCGGGCTGATGGCCGCCGCCGATCATCTCGGGCTCGCGCTGGCGCCGTCGGCGCGCGCCTCGCTCGACGCGTTCCTTCCGGCCGCCGTCGCGGCCTGGGCGGCGCGCGTCGCGCCACACGCATCGGGCATTTGACGGCGCCGCCGTCATCTCCACCCCAAAAGCAAAACGGGCGGATGCTTTCGCATCCGCCCGCTCTCACCGGCGCTTTCCCGCCCGGTCAGCCGACGCACCCGCTTACGAGGACGACGACGACCGGCGCGGCATGCCGAAACCGCCAAGCAGCGCGGCCAGCGGCTGCTTCGACTTCTTCTCCGGCTGGGCCGGCTGCTTGGTCGCCTCTTCGGGCTGGCGCGCGCTCGCGGCCGGCACGTACGGCTTCAGGAAGAATTCGTCCACCGGCGCCTCGCGACGCGAATGGTGCGGACGCTCGCTGCCGTGCGAACGGCGCGGGCCGCGCGATTCATGGCGCTCGCTGCGTTCGCCACGCTCGGCGCGCTCGCGGTGATGCTCGTCGCCGCGCGGCTCGCGACGGGTGCGCACCGGACCGTCGATCGCGAGCGCCTGCAGCGGCAGATCGCGCTTGATCAGCTTCTCGATGTCGGCCAGTTGCTTGCGCTCGTTCGGGCTGCACAGCGAGAGCGCGTCGCCCGACGCACCGGCACGGCCGGTACGGCCGATGCGGTGCACGTAGTCTTCCGCGCTGAACGGCAGGTCGAAGTTGATCACGGCCGGCAGCTCGGCGATGTCGAGGCCGCGCGCGGCGACGTCGGTCGCCACCAGCGCCTCCACTTCGCCGCGCTTGAACGCGTCGAGCGCCTGCATGCGCTCGCTCTGCGAACGGTCGCCGTGAATTGCGGTGGCCACCACGCCGTCGCGCTCGAGCTGGCGCGCGAGGCGGCTCGCGCCGAGCTTGCTGTTGCAGAACACGATCACCTGCTTGAGCGCGCGGTCGCGGATCAGCTTCACGACCGCGGCCTGCTTGTCGCCCTCGGCGATGTCGTAGACGATCTGCGTGACGTTGGTGGCCGTGGCATTGCTGCGCGCGACCTCGATCGTCTGCGGATTGGTCAGGTAGGTGGAGGCGAGCTTCTTGATCTCGGGCGAGAAGGTGGCCGAGAACAGCAGCGTCTGGCGCACCTTCGGCAGCAGGTTCAGGATGCGCTGCAGGTCGGGCAGGAAGCCCATGTCGAGCATGCGGTCGGCTTCGTCGAGCACGAGCATCTGCACCTGGCCGAGGTTCGTGGTCTTCTGCTGGACGTGATCGAGCAGACGGCCCGGCGTGGCGATCAGAATTTCGACGCCGCGGCGCAGCTGCTCGGATTGCGGATTCATATCCACGCCGCCGAACACCACGGCGCTGCGCAGCGCCGTGTGCTTGGCGTACGATTGCACGTTTGCGGCCACCTGGTCGGCCAGTTCGCGGGTCGGCGTGAGGATCAGCGCGCGCACCGGATGGCGGGCGGGCGAGGCGCTCGTGCTGGCCTGCGGCAACAGACGCTGGATGATCGGCAGCGAAAAACTCGCGGTCTTGCCAGTGCCGGTTTGTGCGGCGCCCATCATGTCACGGCCGGCCAGCACGACGGGGATCGCCTGTGCCTGGATCGGCGTAGGGATGGTGTAGCCCGACTCTTTGACGGCTTTCAGGATGTCGGGCGCGAGGCCGAATTGATCAAAAGTCGCAGTAACGGGCGTGACGGCTGTGTCGGACATGGTGGCTTTCGCTAAAAATGCGCTTGGCGCGTGCGCGCGGCAGCGGTCGGAACCGCAGAGGGCATTGTGATGAAGGCGGAGCCACGGCGTTCCGCACGGGACCCGTTGGTGCTGCTGGTACTGCGGGAAAGATGCGGCCGGCTCCGGCCGGCGGAAACACCCGCCGGAAAGGCCGGTATTGTAGCACTTCAGCAAAAACACTCATGGCGCATGCGCCGGCTTTCTGCTTAGGCCCGCGAAAGCCGCCGCTGACACTACGCGCCGGCGCCGACAAATCGTGCCAAAACACCGGCGCACCTCGCTCGCGAGCGTAGTGCCTGGAAAAGACAGTTGCGTGACAGCGCGGGACGATCTTCCCGTGTCACCACGTGTCACCACGTCTCACGCATCACCATCAGGCGCATCTCGGTCATATCCTCAATGGCATAGCGCACGCCCTCGCGCCCCAGTCCGGAATCCTTCACGCCGCCATACGGCATGTTGTCGACCCGGAACGACGGCACGTCGTTGATCACCACGCCGCCCACGTCGAGTTCGTCCCACGCGCGATGCGCATGCGCCAGCGAATCCGTGAACACGCCCGCTTGCAGCCCGAAATCGCTGTCGTTGACAGTGGCAAGCGCGGCGTCGAAATCGTCGAAACGCTCCAGGATGGCTACCGGACCGAACGCTTCCTTGCGATACAGGTCCGTTTCGCGTCCCACACCTTCAAGCAGCGTGGCCTCGAACATGGCGCCCTCCACCTTGCCGCCCGCGACGATTTTCGCGCCCGCCTGTACCGCGCTGTCCATCCAGCCGGCAAGGCGTTTGGACTCGGATTCGGAAATCATCGGTCCGACAAAGGTCTTTTCGTCTTTCGGATCGCCCATGACCAGCGACTTTGTCTTCGCAATCAGTTTCTCGCGCAATGCGTCATAAACATTGGCGTGAACCAGAATCCGCTGCACGCCGATACAGCTTTGTCCTGATTGATAGAAGGCGCCGAACGCGATCCGGTCGACCACATAGTCGAGCTTCCCGCCCTGATCGCCGTCGACAATAGCCGCCGCGTTGCCGCCCAATTCCAGAATCACCTTCTTCTTGCCGGCTTTCTTCTTCAGGTCCCAGCCCACAGCGGGCGAACCGGTAAACGAGAGCAATTTGAAACGCTCGTCGGTGGTAAAGAGATCGGCGCCGTCGCGATGCGCGGGAAGAATCGAAAAGGCACCTTTCGGCAAATCGGTTTCGGCCAGAATCTCGCCCATGATCAGCGCGCCGACCGGCGTGCGGCTCGCCGGCTTCAACACGAACGGCACGCCCGCAGCAATGGCCGGCGCAAGTTTGTGCGCGGTCAGGTTCAGCGGAAAGTTGAATGGTGAGATAAAAGAACACGGGCCAATCGGCACACGCTTCACGTAACCGTGATAGCCCTTGGCGCGCGGCGAAATCTCCAGATTGATGATTTCTCCGTCTATGCGCACCGACTCCTCCGCCGCCACCTTGAACGTATCGATCAGACGCGTGACTTCGCCTTTCGCGTCGTTGATCGGCTTGCCGGCCTCGATACACAGCGCAAGCGCCAGCTCGTCGTAGCGCTCGCGAAAACGCTTTACGCAGTGCTCGAGCACCGCCTGGCGCTTGAACGGCGGAAAGGCACGCAAGGCAGGCATGGCGTCGACGGCATGGCCGATCGCTTTGTCGATCGCGGCGGCGTCGGCCATCGCCACACGAGTGGCGACTTCGCCGCTGAATTTATCGGTGACTTCGAGATCGGTATTGGCGGCCACCGCCTGATTGGCCAGGTAGTACGGGTAGGTCTTCTGCAGCATGACGCGTCTCCTTGATCCGCTATCTCACAGTAAACAGGCTGTCAGCAAAGGCCATGCCCCTCGGCCGTTCGCTGGATATTCACCCGCGGTTCACAGTTGTGCCGAAAGCCGTTTGATCTCGCGATTCAACACGCGCTCGTTGTCTGAATAGTCGATCGGCAGATCGATCACATGCACGCCGGGCGTGGCGAAACAGTCGCGCAGCAAGGGCGCGAACTCCGCCGCCGATTCGATCCGGTGTCCCTTCGCCCCATAACTCTCCGCATAGGCAACGAAATCCGGATTGCTCAATGTCATGCCGTAGTCCGGGAAATTCATGTTCTCCTGCTTCCAGCGGATCATGCCGAACGCGTCGTCGCGAACGATCAGGATCACCAGATCCAGTTTCAGGCGCACCGCCGTTTCCAGCTCCTGGGAATTCATCATGAATCCGCCGTCGCCGCACACGGCCATGACCTTGCGGTCCGGATGCACGATCTTCGTGGCAATCGCGGACGGCAAGCCCGCGCCCATCGACGCCAGCGCGTTGTCGAGCAGCAGCGAATTCGGT
>JASLEG010000010.1 GCA_030151225.1 Burkholderia sp.
GTGCCGTTGTGGACGAAGCCGGCGCAGTTGAACAGCACGTCGGTGCGCGGCAGCCCGGCGAAGAACGCGTCGATCGCGGCGCGGTTCATCACGTCGAGCGGCGCGGTGCGCACGTTGGCGACGCCTTCGAACGCGCGCAGCAGCTCCGGCTTCACGTCGGTCGCCCAGACTTGCGCGCCTTCGCGGGCCAGCGCGAGCACCGCCGCCTGCCCGATGCCTGCGCCCGCCGCCGTGACGACGGCTACCTTGCCTTCCAGTCTCATCGTGTCTCCTGTTCGTGTCGGATCGTGGTCGGACCAAATTGGCCGGACCAGTGGGCCAGACGCGATCTTAACGGGGAATGACGGGGCGTGGCGAGGGGCGGGGCGGGCGGGTTTTCCCTTGGTGGCTGGAAATGTGCGTTTGCCGAGGATATTTCGATGAAAAATTGCGACGGGTGGCGGATTTTCAAAGATATCGGGCACGGCGAAACGGCATCGGCTGTCGGGATCCTGCCGGGAACGGCATCGGGATCCCGCTCAGGCGACCTTGAAAGATATATCTTTGTGGTCCGTCAGCATGCCGGGCGATGCTGCGCGAGCGCGCGGCGGATGCGGGGCGAAGCTTCGCCCCGGCTTGTCGCCTTCTTCAGATATGCAGGAACGCCGCGATCGACACGCCCACGCCGGCGAGCCCGGCCAGCCCCACGAACATGAACAGGCGCCGGCTGCCGGTCAGCGAGGTGATCGCCGCCAGCGAGATCGCCGCGCTGATCAGGGCGAGCGCCTGACCGAACAGGTGCTGCGGATGCTCGCGGCTCTCCGACTTCAGGTTCGCCTCTTCCACCTGGTGCTCGAGGTCCTTGGCCTTGTCCGCGATTTCCTTCTTGCGCGCGTTGTACTTGTCGATCTGCTCGCGGAAGTGCGCCTGCTTGTCGGGGCCGGCCAGCTCGGCCGCCACTTCCATCATGTGCCCCTTGTTCGACTGCGCCTGATACAGGTTCCACTGATCGCTGGCCTTGCTCTGCAGCAGCACGGCATTGTTCTTGTACATCAGCGCCTGGGTCTGCAGCACGCCTTCCTCGTAGTGCAGCAGGCTGGCGAGGGCGGCCAGGATGGCGGTGAAGACCGCCACCCAGCGGGACAGCGGATCGCCCGAGCGGGCAGCGTGTTCGACGGCGTGATCGTGCGGAGCGTGTTCGTGCGACATGTGTTTCCCGGTGCAGCGTGTAAGCGATGAAAGCCTCGCGCGCTGGGCGCGAGCGCGAATGTGGGGACGGCCATTATGGCAGGGACACATGTCGAGAACGCGTGAGCGATTGTGCCAAATCGTGTCGGCGCGACGCGCGTGCCGGGCCCGAATTCGAGCGCAGGATCCGGGCGGCGGCGAGCGCGGCTTGCCGTTACACTGACGCCTGTCTGACAGGAGAAGCCGCATGGCTCAAGTATGCAAACGGATCCCGTCGCCGGTGGGCGAGCTCACGCTCGTGGCGCGCGACGACAGGCTGATCGCGATCCTCTGGGACAACGACCGGCCCACGCGCGTGAAGGTGGGCGCGCTGACCGACGACGACGATCATCCGACGCTGGTCGAGACGGCGCGCCAGTTGCGCGAGTATTTCGCCGGCCAGCGCACCGAGTTCGAAATCGACATCGAATTTCACGGCACCGAATTCCAGAAGCGCGTGTGGCACGCGCTGCTGACGATCCCGTTCGGCGAGACGCGCAGCTATCGTGACATCGCCGTGCAGCTCGGCAATCATCGCGCCACACGCGCCGTGGGCGCCGCGAACGGGCGCAATCCGCTGTCGATCGTGGCGCCGTGCCACCGCGTGATCGGCAGCTCGGGCGACCTGACCGGCTTCGCCGGCGGCAAGGACCGCAAGGCGGCACTGCTCGCGCTCGAATCGAGCGCACGCCAGCCCGCGCTGTTCTGATCCACTGACCGCGCCACGCACCACGCACTTCGTATCACGCACCACGCACCACGCGGACGGCGCCCGACCCGGTGCCCGCGCCGCCCATTCGAACAATCACACGAGAGACACCCAAGCCATGCAGGACGTTTCAGATTCGGGCCGCCGCCGCGCCGTGGCGGGCGCGATCGTGGCCATCGCGGCCGCATTCACCGCGCAATCCGCCGCGGCCGACACCGACGCGCACACCCGCACGCTGTGCACGATCGTGGCCGACGCGGCCACGGGCAAGGTACTCGCCAGACAGGGCGAGGCCTGCGACACGCGCGTCACGCCCGCTTCCACCTTCAAGATCGCGATCGCGCTGATGGGCTTCGACTCGGGCGTGCTGAAGGACGCGCATGCGCCGTTGCTGCCGTTCCGCGCCGGCTATCCCGACTGGGGCGGCGACGCGTGGAAGCAGCCCACCGATCCGGCGCGCTGGATCCGCTATTCCGTGTTCTGGTATTCGCAGCGGATCACCGCCGTGCTCGGGCAGGCGCGCTTCGCGCAATACACGCGCCGGCTCGGTTTCGGCAACGCGGACGTCACGCTCGGTCGCGGCGAATTCAGCGGCCTGCGCGGGGCCTGGAACGCGGGCACGCTGCGCATCTCGCCGGTCGAGCAGATCGCGTTCCAGCGCGGCATCGTCAATCGCACGCTGCCGGTCGACGCGTACGCGTTCGACATGACCGCCGCCATCACCCGGCTCGACACGCCGACGGACGGCTGGACCGTGCACGGCAAGACGGGCACCAGCTCGCCCGGCGACGATGGCAGCTTCGACCGCGCGCACGCCTACGGCTGGTTCGTCGGCTGGGCCACGCGCGGCACGCGCACCGTGGTGTTCGCGAACCTGATCCAGGACGACGCGCCGCACGCGGTGGCGGCCGGCATGCGTTCGCGCGACGCGATGCTGGCGGCCTTGCCGACGCTGGCCGGCGCGCAATGAAAGACGCGGCGCCCCGGTCGGGTGCGCCGCGTTCGTCAGGCAACGCAGATCGCCTCGCGCGCGCTCACGCGCCGCTGCCGTTCTTCGCGTAGAGCACCGGCGTGTTCACGTACCACTTCGGATAGTCGGCCTTCAGCGCCGCGACCTTCGGCAGATCGTTGATGACGATGTACGGATAGTCGGGGTGGTTCACGAGGAAATCCTGGTGATAGCCCTCGGCCGGATAGAACTGCTTGCCCGGCTCGATCTTCGTGACGATCGGCGACGAGAACACGTGCGCGCTGCCCAGCTGCGCGATGTAGGCGCTGGCGATCGACTGCTGCTGCGCGTCGGCCGGAAAGATCGCCGAGCGGTATTGCGTGCCGGTGTCCGGGCCCTGGCGGTTCAGCTCGGTCGGATCGTGCGCGACCGAGAAGAAGATCTGCAGCAGCCGGCCGTAGCTGATCTTCGCCGGGTCGTAGACGATGCGCACCGATTCCGCGTGGCCGGTATCGCCCTCGCTGACCGTTTCGTATTGCGCCGTGGCCGCCACGCCGCCCGCGTAGCCGGCCGCCACCTGCTTGACGCCGGCCACGTGCTCGAACACGCCCTGCACGCCCCAGAAGCAGCCGCCCGAGAACACGGCGGTTTCGTCGTGGCCGGCGCCCGGCTTTTCGTCGAGCGTGGGCATCGGCAGCGGTTTGCTGCTCTCGGCGAGCGCGGCCGGCTGCCAGCCGAAGGCGGCCGCGGCCACCGCGCCGATGGCGGCGGCGCTGCCGGCGAGCCGGGCGATCAGGCGCAGGCGGCCGGGTTTCGAGGTCGAGGAAGAGGCGTTGCGCTGCTTGTTCATGGTCGGGATTCCTTTGCGATGTCGTGATGCGTGAAGACGCGAATGCGGTTGGCCGGTGACGGGCGGCGCCGCGTTCAACCGAAGGTGAAGGCGAAGGCCTGCACGCCGGGATCGAGGAACTCGATCGCGAACGTGTGATCGGCGATCGGGCCGCTCTGGCGAATCAGCTGGTAGAGGCGCTGGCCGGTCACGGTGCCGACGCCGTCGGCATCCACGTCGGCGCCGTGCGAGGCGCCCGGCGCGGTGCCGTCGATCGTCACGCGAAAGCGCACCGGCGCGCCGTTCCTGCCCGGCCCGAGCACCAGGTGCAGGTCGCGCGCATGAAAGCGGTAGACGATCCGGCCGCCCGGCTTCGCCAGCGTGGCCTGCTCGTTGCCGACGTTCCAGAGGCCGGCGAGGCCCCAGTCGTCGAGGCCGGGCTGGGCCGGCGCCGTGTAGTCGTGCGGGCTGTCGTGCGGCTCGCCGCCCGGCGAGCTGAAGTGCTCGGCGCGTGCATAGCCCACGTAGGTTTCGGGCGAGCGCATGTCCGCGTTGTCGGCGGCCGCCTGTGCGCCGGCCGCGGCCGGGCCGTCGATGCCGAGCGGCACCTGCGCGGCGTCGGGATGGCCCGCTTCCACCAGCAGTTGCTGGATCGCGCGTTCCGATTCCGCGTAGTTGCCCTCGCCGAAGTGGTGGTAGCGCACGCGGCCCCGGGCGTCGATGAAGTAGTGCGCCGGCCAGTATTCGTTGTCGAACGCGCGCCAGATCGAGTAGCCGTTGTCCACGGCCACCGGGTAGGTCACGCCGAGGTCGCGGGTGGCCTTCTTCACGTTGTCGAGATTGCGCTCGAATGCGAATTCGGGGGCGTGCACGCCGATCACCACCAGGCCGTCCTTCTCGTACTTGCGCGCCCAGGCCTTCACGTAGGGCAGCGTGCGCAGGCAGTTGATGCACGAGTAGGTCCAGAAGTCGACCAGCACCACCTTGCCGCGCAGCGAGGCATTGGTCAGCGGCGGCGAGTTCAGCCACTCGGTGGCGCCGGCCAGCGACGGTGCCTCGCCCTCGACCGGCAGCGCCGGCGCGGACACGCGCAGCGTGGCGGCGTCGTGGCGCGCGGCGGCGGTGGCCGCCGACATCATCGCGGCACCGCCGCCCGACATCGCCGGGCCGTCGGCGGCGGCGCGCATCGCGTCGCCCGAGGCCATCATCGCGGGGCCGCCGGCGTCGCCGTCGGCCCTGGCCGGCGCCTTGTGCGGCGCGAAGCGGTCCACCAGCGACTGTTCGAGGCCGCCGGTGGCGAGCGTCGAGACCTGCGTGAGCACGCCCGTGTCGAGGCCCAGCGCGATCGCGACCACGCCGGCCAGCATCGCCGCGCCGAGGCCGCGGCGGATCCATTCGCCGGCACCGAGCGAGCGCTTCATCGCCTTGAACAGCCTGCCGCCGATCAGCAGCGCCGCCGCCAGCGAGGTGGCCGCGCCGGCCGCGTAGGCCGCCAGCAGCAGCGTGGTGCCGACGCTCGCGCCGCGCAGCGCCGCGCCGGTCAGCACCAGGCCGAGGATCGGGCCTGCGCAGGGTGCCCACAGCAGGCCGGTGGCCACGCCGAGCAGCAGCGACGCGCCGATGCCGCCGCCGGCCTTGCCTCGCGCGTCAGCCGACGAGGCCACGCCGCTCAGGCGATTGCCGAGCGCCACCAGCGGGCGCGTCAGGTGATCGGCGAGGCGCGGCAGCAGCAGCGTCAGGCCGAACACGCCCACCAGCGCGATGGCGATCCAGCGGCCGGCCTCGTTGGCCTGGGCGATCCAGCCGCCGCCCACGGCGGCCAGCGTGGCCACGGCCGCGAACGTCACGGCCATGCCGGCCAGCAGCGGCAGGCCGTTGCGCACGAACGGGCGATCGGCGCGGGCGAACACGAACGGCAGCACCGGCAGGATGCAGGGGCTCAGGATCGTGAGCACGCCGCCCAGATAGGCGAGGATGATCAGCAACATGATGACGGGGTCCTTCGTTGAAAACGGGCGATGGGGGGCGCGGGCGTCAGGCCGCCGTCGGGCGGAACGTCATCGCCGTGCCGTTCATGCAGTAGCGCAGGCCGGTGGGCTTCGGGCCGTCGTCGAACACGTGGCCGAGGTGGCCCGCGCAGCGCCGGCAGTGCACTTCGGTGCGCACCATGCCGAACGAGGTGTCGGTATCGGTCACCACCGCGTGCTCGAGCGGCGCCCAGAAGCTCGGCCAGCCGGTGTGGCTGTCGAACTTCGTGCTCGACGAGAACACCGCCAGCCCGCAGCCGGCGCACGAGAAGGTGCCGGAGCGGTGCTCGTCGTTGAGCGGATTGCTGTACGGGCGCTCGGTGCCGGCCTCGCGCAGCACCGTGTACTGGGCGGGGGTGAGGCGCTTGCGCCATTCGGCGTCGCTGAGCGTCAGTTCGGCCGGCGCGGCGGGCTTCGGCGCCTGCTGCGCGAAGGCGCCGTTGCGCGTGAGGGCGGCGACCGCGCCGGCGATCGCGGCGCCGGTCAGCAGGAAGTGTCGACGGCTGGTCATGGTGGGCTCCTGTCGGATGAGGGACGATTGCCGCACAGCGTACGAATCCGCCATCGCGAAGTCCTCACGGAAAGTTAAAGTTTTCGTGATAATTCGGCGCGGGGCCGGCCGCGCCGCGATCCGGCGCCAAACTTCACGGAATCGTGACGACTCGCCGGCGCGGATGCCCGACAATCGTGACCGGGGCGCATCGCGCGTGCCCGCTTCCCTTGCAGATGGCTGACGCACATGGACACACAGAAACGCATCCTGATCGTCGAGGACGACGCCGACATCGCCAACGTGCTCGCGCTGCACCTGCGCGACGAGCGCTACGAGGTCGTGCACTGCGCGCACGGCGACGACGGCCTGCGGCGGCTCGAACAGGGCCACTGGGACGCGCTGGTGCTGGACCTGATGCTGCCCGGCGTGGACGGGCTCGAGATCTGCCGGCGCGCCCGTGCGATGGAGCGCTACACGCCGATCATCATCATCAGCGCGCGCTCGAGCGAGGTGCACCGCATCCTCGGCCTCGAGCTTGGCGCCGACGACTACCTGGCCAAGCCGTTCTCGATGCTCGAGCTGGTGGCGCGCGTGAAGGCGCTGCTGCGCCGCGTCGAGGCGCTGTCGCGCGACGCGCGGCCCGACGCCGGCCGCGTCGAGGTGGGCGGGCTGGTGCTCGATCCGCTCACGCGCGAGGCCGCCGTGGACGGCGCGCCGATCGACCTGACGCCGCGCGAATTCGACCTGCTGCACCACTTCGCGCGCCATCCCGGCAAGGCGTTCTCGCGCACCGACCTGCTCAACGCCGTGTGGGGCTATCAGCACGAGGGCTACGAGCACACGGTGAACACCCACATCAACCGGCTGCGCGCCAAGATCGAGGCCGACCCGGCCCAGCCCGCGCGGATCCTGACCGTGTGGGGCCGCGGCTACAAGCTGGTGGCGCCGGGGCCCGGTGGCGCCGGGGCCGGCGACGCCCCCGGGCGGGACGCGTGATGGCGCGCCGGCGGTGGTCCCTGAGCCTGACGCAGCGGCTCGCGGTGGTGTTCTCGGCGCTGCTGCTGGCGTGCTGCGGCGCCTCCGCGTGGATCCAGATCCGCGCCAGCGACATGCACGAGAAGGAGGTGGTGCAGCGGCTCTCGCACGACCTGGCCGGGCACATCGCGCTGAGCGCGTCGCTGATGGACGAGAACGGGCTGCGCCCCGACGCCGTGCGCAAGCTGTTCAGCCAGCTGATGGGCGTGAACCCGAGCGTCGAGGTGTATCTGCTCGACAACCAGGGGCGGATTCGCGGCGACGATGCGCCGCCGGGGCGCGTCAGGCGCGAGCGCGTCGATCTCGCGCCGGTGCAGCGCTTCCTCGACGGGCGGCCGCTGCCGATCCTCGGCGACGATCCGCGCAGCCTCGACGCGCGCAAGGTGTTCAGCGCCGCGCCGCTGCAGCTGCCGGGGCACGCGCCGTCGGGCTACATCTACGTGGTGCTGCTCGGCGAGGCGCACGACGAGCTGGCCGCGCGCGTCGCGGCGAGTTCGGTGCTGCGCACCACGCTGTGGTCGATCGCGCTGGTGGCGCTGCTCGGGCTGCTGGCCGGGCTCACCGCGTTCGGGCTGATCACGCGGCCGCTGCGGCGCTTCGCCGATGCGCTGCGCCGCTTCGATGCCAACGGCGAGCCCGGCACCCAGCCGGTATCCCTGGCCGAGGCGGCGCTCGCGTCGCCATCGAGGTCCACGGCCACGTACCCATGCGCGGCATCGCCGGCGGCCGAACGCGACGAGATCGCCGTGCTCGAGGCCACCTTCGCGCAGATGTCGGCGCGCATCGGCGAGCAGTGGCGCGAGCTCAAGGAGCAGGACCGGCAGCGCCGCGAGCTGATCGCCAACCTGTCGCACGACCTGCGCACGCCGCTCACGTCGCTGCACGGCTATCTGGAGACGCTGGCGCTGAAGGGCGCCACGCTCGCGCCCGACGAGCGCGAGCGCTACCTGTCGATCGCGCTGGCGCAGAGCGGCAAGGTGGGGCGGCTCGCGCGCGCGCTGTTCGAACTGGCGCGGCTCGAGTCGGGGCTCGTGCAGCCCGAGCTCGAGGACGGGTCGCTGGCCGATCTCGTGCAGGACGTGTTCGCGAAGTTCGAGCTGGGCGCCAAGGCGCGCGAGGTCACGCTCGACGCGCGCATCGAGCCGCGCCTGCCGAACGTGCACGCCGATTTCGGCATGATCGAGCGGGTGCTGACGAATCTGCTCGACAACGCGCTGCGGCACACGCCCGAGGGCGGCCACGTGGCGGTGGAGCTGGCCGCGCGCGACGGCGGCGTGCAGGTGATGGTGCGCGACACCGGGCCGGGCGTGCCTGCCGCGCTGCGCGAGCGGCTGTTCCGGCGACCGGTGGGCTCGTGGGAAGCGGCCGCGGTGGCACCCGGCGACGCGCATCGCGGCGGGCTCGGGCTGCTGCTGGTGCAGCGCATGCTGCAGCTGCACGGCAGCGAGGCGCGGCTGGTGGACGATCCGCGCGGCGGGGCGGTGTTCGTGTTCGAACTGCGGGGGGCGGGGCGGTAGGCGGCGAGCCGGCGCGTCCGAGCCGGTGAACCCGGGGTTTGGAGCGTTTTTTCTCCTTCACCCCCGCTCGCGCAGCGCCGCCAGCGACACCTTCTGCCGCCCCTCGGCATCGAAGTTCCCCGGCGCGAGCCAGGCCGCGAAGGCCGCCTTCAGCTTCGGCCATTCGGTGTCGACGATCGAATACCAGGCCGTGTCGCGCGAGCGGCCCTTGTACACCACCGCCTGCCGGAACAGCCCCTCGTACTGGAAGCCGAGCCGCTCGGCCGCGCGCCGCGACGGCGCGTTCAGGCTGTCGCACTTCCATTCGTAGCGGCGGTAGTTGAGCTGATCGAACGCGTAGGCCATCAGCAGGTACTGCGCCTCGGTGGACAGCGGCGTCTGCTTGAGCTTCGGCGAGAAGGTCACGCTGCCCACCTCGATCGCGCCGTGCGTCGGGTCCTGCCGCATCAGCGCGAGCGTGCCCACCGCGCGGCCGCTTTCGCGGTCGATCACGGCGTAATGGCGCGGGTCGGTGCTCTGCTCGATCCTGTCCGCGTAGCGGCGGAATTCGTCGGCGCTCGCGAACGGGCCCACGAACAGGTAGGTCCAGTCGCGGCCGTCCTCGGCCGACAGGTAGGCGGCGGCCAGATCGTCGGCGTGACGCGCCACGCTGAGCGGCTCGAGCCGGCAATACCGGCCCTCGAGCGTGACGGCGGCGGGCAGCGGGCGGGTGGTCCAGCCATCGACGGGGGCGCCGATCGGCTGGCCGTATTCGTTGGTGCGTGCGGACATCGTGTCTCCGGGCGTGAGGGCGTGCAGGATCGCTCACTGTAGGGGCGTCGTGGCCCGTTGCAAAGTGCCAGCACAAGCCCGAACGATGGAGCCACGCGCCCGGAACTCGCGCGGGGTTCAGGCCGTCTTCGCGCCCTCGGCGAGGATCTGGCGGATCGCCCCCTCGAAGGCCTCGACCGGCTGGCCGCCCGTCACGAGATAGCGCTCGTTGAAGATGATCGACGGCACCGAGGTGATGCCCATCGTCTGCGCCTGGCGTTCGTTCGCGCGCACCTCGCTCGCGTATTCGTCGCCGGCGAGGATCGCGCGCGCTCGTGCCGCGTCGAGCCCGGCCGACTGCGCGGCCGCCACCAGCACGTCGGGGTCGTTGGTGGCGCGGCCCTCGCCGTGGTAGGCGCGCAGCAGCGCGAGCTTCAGCTCGAGCTGGCGGCCCTCGATGCCGGCCCAGTGCAGCAGCCGGTGCGCGTCGAAGGTGTTGTACACGTACTCGCGCTTGCCGAAGGTGAAGCCGACGCTCGCGCCGCGCTCGCGCAGCACTTCCTGCGCCTCGGCGATCTGCTCGGGCGTGCGGCCGTACTTCTTGCCGAGGTAGCCGACGATCGACTCGCCCTCGGGGCCCATGTCGGGGTTCAGCTCGAACGGATGCATGCGGATCGACACGTCGGCCTCGCTGCCGATGCGCTCGATCGCGAGCAGCAGCGAGGACAGGCCGACGGCGCACCACGGGCAGGCGACGTCGGACACGAAATCGATGGTCAGGGCTTGGGACATGACGGGGTTCCTGCAATCAAGGCTCGGGGCGCCAAGGTTAGCGCGAATCGGCCGGCGCTGCTGGCCGCGCCCGCGCTCACTATCTGGGCGGCGTGCCCACGTTTTTGCGTTCGCGGGCCGGAACGTGTATCAGATTGGGGCGCGCGCCGCGCGCGAATCCGATTTCGCATCAGGATCCGTTCCGAGTTCCCTTTTCCTCACACACGATGACCGATCTCCACGCCCCGACCGACCCGCACGGCAACGCCGGCGCCACGGCCACCGCCTCGCTGCTCGTCGATTCCCGCAACGTGCTCGGCGAATGCGCGACCTGGTGCGGCCTCGCGCACGCGTTCTACTGGACCGACATCGAGGGCGCGCGGCTGTGGCGGCATCGCCCCGGCGCCACGCCGAACCTCGAAAGCTGGGCGATGCCCGAGCGGCTCGGCTGCTTCGCGCTGACCAGCGACGCCGACGTGCTGCTGGTGGGCCTGGCCACCCATCTGGCGCTGTTCGACCTGCGCGACGGCCGCTTCGAGCGCATCGCCGAGGTGGAGCCGGGCGAGACCTCGCGGCTCAACGACGGCCGCTGCGACCGCGCCGGCAATCTCGTGTTCGGCATGAAGGACGAGCACGATCCGCTCGAGGCGTCGACCGGCTTCTACCGGCTCAACGCCGACCGCTCGCTCGAGCGGCTCGCGCTGCCGCCGGCCGCGATCGCCAACAGCATCGCGTTCTCGCCCGACGGCACGCGCCTGTACTTCTGCGATACGCCGACGCGCCAGATCATGGTGTGCGACTACCGCGCCGACGGCCCGGTGGCGAACGTGCGTCCCTTCGTGGCATTGAGCGACGCGACGGGCGGCCCCGACGGCTCGACCGTGGATGCCCAGGGCGGGCTGTGGAATGCGCAATGGGGCGGCTGGCGCGTGGTGCGCTACGACGAGCACGGCGTGGAGACGGACCGCATCGCGGTGCCGACCGAGCAGCCGAGCTGCCCGTCGTTCGGGCCGGCACCGGAGCGCGCCGGCGAGGCGGCCGACGCGGGCGCGGGCTGGAGCACGCTCTACATCACGAGCGCGCGCGCCGACCTGAGCGAGGCGGCGCTCGCCGGCGATCCGCACGCGGGCGGCGTGTTCGCGGCGGCCACGGCCTATCGCGGCCTGCCCGAGCCGCGCTTCCCGCTGGGCGGCGGCGCGCGCTGAGCGTCGTCGGCCGGATCTCGTCGAGCGAGAAGCCGGCCGCGCGGCCGAGCGCGATCAGCGCGAGCGTGTCGAGCACGCGCGCGTCGAACTGGCGGCGCCGATCGTCGCGAGCCGGGCCTGCAGCAGCGGCAGCGCCTGCTCGTTCCAGAACGACGGGGAGATGCAGCCGCTCGACATGCCGCCGTGCGCGAAGGCGGGCACGTGGCGCATGTCCGGCACCGACAGCGGCTGACCGACGAGGCGCGCGTACAGCTCGCCGATCCGCGCCGCGAGCGCCGTCGACGAGGCGGGCAGTGCCTCGCCGCGCAGCGCGTCGCGCAAGGCCCGCCACAGGTAGGGATCGCCGCGCAGGCCCCATTGCGGCGGTATCGGATCGAACAGCGAGGCAAAGTCGGAGGCGGGCGTATCGGTCATCGGCAGGAAGGGAGGAAAACGCAAGCGCACCGGAAAGCGCGGCGCGGCCTACGCGCCGGCACCGCCATCGGGCGGCGCCGCGAGATCGTCGCGCGTGTCCACGTCGCGCAGCACGCCGGGGTCGTCCACCTCGACGCGTGCCACCTCGTGCGAGATCAGCAGCGCGCGGGCACCGGCGTCGCCGTCGAGCGCGGCCAGCGCGTCGCGATGCACGGCCGCGAAGCCGACCGGATGGCCGCGCTGCTCGCCCAGGTAGGGCGCGGCGATCGTGGCGCGAGCGCTGGCCAGCTCGCTGGCCACGGCGCGGATCGAGGCCGGCGCGATCCACGGCATGTCGCCAAGCGCCACGATCCAGCCGGTCGCGTCGCGCGAGGCGCGCACCGCGGCGGCGAGGCTCGCGCCCATGCCCTGGGCGGCGTCGGCCGCCACCAGCACGCGACAGCCCACGATGCCGAGCCGCTCGGCCAGCAACTCCGAGCCGGGCCGCACCACGGCGATCACCTCGGGCACCACGGCGCGCAGGCGCCGCGCGGCGGCCACGGCCACCGGCACGCCGTCGGGCAGGGTCGCGAGCAGCTTGCTGTCGCGGCCGGAGGGGTCGAAGCGGGTGCCGAGGCCGGCGGCGAGCAGCACGCCGACCCAGTGCGATGCGTGTACGTCAGACATGAGCGGAACCGTGGACGGGTTGGCCGTGACGACGATTGTGCGGGCCGCCGTGGCGAATCACAAGGGCATCGCGAGGGCCCCGGCGGCATGCCGGCGCGCCCTCAGCGGCCCGCCTCGCTCGCATAGCGCGCGAGGAACATGTCGGCGGCCGATTCGGCCAGCGCGAGCCGCGCCGGGCCGTCCACGCCCGGCTGTCCCATCGCCACCTGCGGCCAGAACGCGAAGGATTTCACGAGCCCCTGCAACTGGTCGGCCGCGAAGCGCGGATCGGCCACCGCGAGCCGGCCGTCGGCCGCGGCCGCGCGAATCCAGATGCCGATGTCCTCCTCGCGCTCGCCGAGCCGCGCCGTCATCTCGCGGCCGCGCTCGGGCGAATGCATCGCCGCGGCCATCGCCACGCGCACCAGCGCGAGGAAGGTGTCGTCGCCGAGCAGGCGCAGCTTGCGCATCAGCAATTCCACGAGCTGGCCGCGCAGCGGCTGCTCCGGCCGATAGGCGGGCACCTCGCCGGCGCGCGTCGAATCCCACAGCCGCTCGAGGATCGCCACGAACAACGCCTCCTTGCTCGGGAAGTGGTTGTAGACGGTGCGCTTCGACACCTGCGCGCTGGCCGCGATGCGATCCATGCTGGTGGCTTCGTAGCCGGCCGACAGGAATTCGTCGATGGCCGCGCCGACGATCGCGGCACGCTTGCGGTCGGTCAGGCGGGTGGGGGTGGCGTCTTGAGAGTCCATGGGCGAATTTTACACTGGCCGGTTTACTTTTCCCGAAAACAAACTACACTAGCGAGTCTACTTTTCATCGATCTGGATGGGTCACGATGGCATCGCTCACCGCCTGGTTCAGCCGTTCCCTCGGGTTTGCCGCCGCGCGCCGCAGCCGCGCGCTGTCGGCCGGCTCGCCGCAGCACGACGGCGAACGCTTCCGCAACGTGCGGCCGCGCCCGGTCGAGGGGCTCGGCAAGATGCTGTCGATCATGTGGAACATGATGGTCCACAAGCCGTCGGGCACGGTGCCGTCCGGTGCGCTGCCGGTGGACCTGCTCACCCGCGCCGAGCTCGATGCCGCGCCCGATCGCAGCCTCTACCGCCTCGGCCATTCCACGCTGCTGCTGAAGCTGCGCGGCCGCTTCTGGCTGACCGATCCGGTGTTCGCCGAGCGTGCCTCGCCGTTCCGCAACATGGGCCCGAAGCGCTTCCACGCGCCGCCGATCGCGCTGGCCGACCTGCCGCCGCTGGCCGGCGTGATCCTCTCGCACGACCATTACGACCACCTCGATCGCGACACCGTGCTCGCGCTCGCGGCGCGCGCCGAGGTGTTCCTCACGCCGCTCGGCGTGGGCGATCGCCTGATCGAGTGGGGCATCGCGGCCGACAAGGTGCGCCAGTTCGACTGGTGGCAGGGCGCGGAACTGCACGGCATCGCCTTCACGGCCACGCCCGCGCAGCACTTCTCGGGGCGCAGCCTGTTCGACGGCAACAGCACGCTGTGGGCGTCGTGGACCATCGTGGACGGCGACCTGCGCGTGTTCTTCAGCGGCGACACCGGCTATTTCGACGGCTTCCGCGAGATCGGCGAGCGCTTCGGCCCGTTCGACGTGACCTTCCTCGAGACCGGCGCCTACGACGCGCAATGGCCGTACGTGCACATGCAGCCCGAGCACACGGTGCAGGCGCACCAGGACCTGCGCGGGCGCTGGCTGATGCCGATCCACAACGGCACCTTCGATCTGGCGATGCACCGCTGGCAGGATCCGTTCGAGCGCGTGTTCGGGCTCACGGCCGCGCGCGGCATCGCGCTGGCCACGCCGCGCATGGGCGAGCGGCTCGCGCTGGATGCGCCGCATCGCGGCGAGCGCTGGTGGCGCAACGTGGCTGAGGCCGTCAGCTCGCCGCCGCCGCGCGAGCGCCGCTGGTGCCGCCGCGACGCGCGGGCGGCCGGCGCCGCCGAAGGCTGATCGACGGGCGCGACGGCCTCACCGCTTCACTCCGCCTCGCCGCGGTGGCGCTTGCGATATTCGGCCGGTGTCACGCCCACGTGGCGCGCGAACGCGCGGCGCAGCACGTCGGCGTTCGCGAAGCCGCATTTCGCCGCCACCTGCTTCGGCGCATCGCCGGCCGTCTCGATCAGCGCGCGCGCCGCGTTCACGCGCGCGAGCTCGACCCAGGCCGCCGGCGTCACTCCCACCTCCGAATGAAACAGCCGCGCGAAGTGCCGCGGGCTCAGGCCCGCGCGCTCGGCCAGGTTCGTCACGCTGTGATCGAGCTCCGGTTGCGCGGCCACCCAGCGCTGCACGTCCTGCAGCACCGAGCGGCCGGCCGGCGCGGTTTCGCCGCCGCGGCTGAACTGCAGTTGCCCGCCCGGGCGCTTGAAGAACATCACGAGCTGGCTCGCCACGCGCATCGCCACCTCGCGGCCCAGATCCTCCTCCACCAGCGCCAGCGCCAGATCGAGCCCGGCCGTCACGCCGGCCGCGGTGCGCAGCTTGCCGTCGCGCACGTACAGCGCATCGGGTTCGATCGCGGCGCCGGGACAGCGCTCGGCCAGCGTCGCCACCGAGGCCCAGTGGGTGGTCACGCGACGGCCGTCCAGCAGGCCCGCGTCGGCCAGCGCGAGCGCGCCCGTGCAGACCGAACCGAAGCGGCGGCTGCGCTTCGGCACGCCGCGCAGCCAGCCCAGCACTGCTTCGCTCAGGCCCCGCGCGCCGAGCCCCGGCGCGCCGGCCACCAGCAGCGTGTCGAGCGGCGGCAGCGGCTCGCCCACCACCGCGTCGGGCATCAGCCGCGCGCCCGACGAACTGACGATCGGGCCCGGCTCGCAGGCGAGCACCAGCAGCCGGTAGGCGGCGCGGCCGGCCTCGAGGTTGGCCTGCGCGAACACGTCGAGCGGGCCGCTCACGTCGAGCAGCTGCACGCCGGGCACGGCCAGGATCGCGATGGTCCTGCTCATGGAAGCGGTTCTCCGGAAGGGGTGTCCGCATTCTACGCGATTTGGCAGAATTCGGCGTATCACGCCGATTGATGCCATTCCAGCGCGGCAGGACAATGGATTCCGTCGTCCACACCTACCCGCACGGAGCAGATCATGAGCATCGACATCGGTGGCATCCGCATTCCCGACAGCCAGCTGGCCCGCGAGATCACGGAATTCGTCCGCGACACGGAAAGCCCGCTGCTGTTTCATCATTCGAGCCGCGTGTTCTACTTCGGCGCGCTGGCCGGCCGCGATCGCGGCCTGAAGTTCGACCCCGAGCTGCTCTATGCGGGCGCGATGTTCCACGACGTCGGCCTGATGCCGTCGCACAGCAGCGCGCACGAGCGCTTCGAGGTGGACGGCGCGAACGCGGCGCGCGACTTCCTGCGCCAGCGCGGCATCGCGCAGGGCGACATCGACCTGGTGTGGACCGCCATCGCGCTGCACACCACGCCGGGCATTCCGCAGCACATGCACCCGGTGGTGGCGCTGGTCACGGCCGGGGTGGAGATGGACGTGCTGGGGCTGACCTACCGGCAGTACAGCGAGCACGAGCGCGAGGCGGTCACGCATGCGCATCCGCGCACCGAGCACTTCAAGGAAGACATCATCCAGGCCTTCTACGACGGCATCCGTCACAAGCCGGACACGACCTTCGGCAACGTGAAGGCCGACGTGATCGCCGACAAGGAGCCGCATTTCCACGCCGGCAATTTCTGCTCGGTGATCCGCTGCTCGGCATGGCGCGGTTGAGGGCGCGGCGAGATTGCAAAACAGTGTGAAGAAACGTGGCGGATCGTGGCGCGAATGCGTACGGATCACGCACGCCGCGAGGCATGCCGCGATGCGTCGGATCCGAGGCGAGCCCTTGCGTGGCGGGGTTTCGCGCGATGCGCGCGGGCATGTTCGGCGCACCACGCGGCGCGATTTCGAGTCGTTCAGGGATCCCGAACGAACGATCGGGCGATTCAAGTCGGATGATGCGCAGGCCGTAATCGAATGTAACGGCCGGCACGAGGTTTCAGGTCGCCGGAAACATCGTTGCGTCGTCGGTCCGCCGCTCGCGCGGGCCGTCTCATCCGGAGAATGTCATCGTGAGCCGCCTGCACCACACAGTCCGTTTCAAAATCGTCGCGGCGATGGCCGCCTGCGTGCTGATCATCGTGTCGATCGGCGTGTTCGGCTCGCTGACCATCGCGCATCTCGAACACATGCTGTCCGACGAGTACAGCTCCACCGTGCAGCCGATTCGCGAGCTCGGCGAGGTGCGCGCGGCGATGCTGAGCGTTCGCCAGCAGATGCGCACCATGCAGATGACGCGCGAGGCCGATCACGGCGCGCACGCGAACGAGGTGCTCGACAAGGCGCTCGACCAGATCGACCGATCCTGGCCGAAGTATTATCCGGCCTCGGTGTCGTCGAGCGAGGAGCGCGAGCTGGCCGAGAAGATCAACGTGGCGCTGCCGCAGTTCCGCGATTCCACGGCGAAGATCGTGGCGGCCATCCTGGCCGGCAACGACGATGCCGCCAATGCGATGATCGTCACCCAGCGCACGATATCCGATGCCACGCTCGAGGCGATCAAGGCCGACATCGAGATCAACGACCAGCAGGCCGCGCAGTTCGCGGTGGATGGCGCGGCCAGCGCGCAGACGGCGCTGACGGTCGCGATCGTGCTGATGCTGCTCGGCGTGACGCTCGCGGTGGCCGCCTCGGTGTACCTGCTGCGGGTGATCATGCGCCCGCTGACGGGCGCGATCGGCGTGGCCAACACGATCGCCGACGGCCGGCTCGAAACCGCGATCGACACCCATCATCGCGGCGAATTCGGCGAGCTGATGCACGCGCTGCAGACGATGGACACGCAACTCGCGCAGACGGTGCGCCGCATTCAGGGCAGCACGGGTTCGGTGGCATTGGCGGCCAAGGAGATCGCCACGGGCAATCTCGACCTGTCGTCGCGCACCGAGGAGCAGGCCGCCTCGCTCGAGGAAACCGCATCGAGCATGACGCAGCTGACCGAGACGGTGAAGCAGAACGCCGACAACGCGCGTCAGGCGAACGGCCTGGCCACCCAGGCCTCGAGCCTCGCCGACGAGAACAACCAGGCGATG
>JASLEG010000021.1 GCA_030151225.1 Burkholderia sp.
CGACCAAAGTTGAGCAAGTCGTTACCCATGCGCGGCAGGCAGGGCATCCGCTGCAGTGCGTGATGGAGGAAGCATGATTGCCCAGGAATTGGAAGTCAGCCTGCACATGGCGTTCATGGAAGCGCGCCAGGCGCGGCACGAATTCATTACGGTCGAACACCTGCTGCTCGCGTTGCTCGACAACCCGACAGCCGCCGAGGTGTTGCGAGCGTGCGCGGCGAACATCGAGGACCTGCGCCAGAACCTGCGCAACTTCATCCATGACAACACGCCCACGGTGCCGGGCACCGAAGACGTCGA
This sequence comes from Burkholderia sp., assembly GCA_030151225.1. GTDB lineage: Bacteria > Pseudomonadota > Gammaproteobacteria > Burkholderiales > Burkholderiaceae > Burkholderia. Next base: position 301 of record JASLEG010000021.1, read on the forward strand.
CACCCAGCCGACGCTCGGTTTCCAGCGCGTGATTCAGCGCGCGATCATGCATGTGCAGTCCACCTCGAACGGCAAGAAGGAAGTGACGGGCGCGAACGTGCTCGTGGCGATCTTCGGCGAGAAGGATTCGCATGCCGTCTACTACCTGCAACAGCAGGGCGTGACGCGCCTCGACGTCGTCAATTTCATTTCGCACGGTATCGCGAAAACCGGCAATGCCGATGCGTCGAAGGCCGGCGAGGGCACGCCCGAGTCGGAAGACCCGAACGCGCAGAAGGAAACGCCGCTCGCGCAGTTCACCCAGAATCTCAATCAGGCAGCGAAGGACGGTCGCATCGATCCGCTCATCGGTCGCGAGACCGAGGTCGAGCGCGTGGTGCAGGTGCTGTGCCGCCGCCGCAAGAACAACCCGCTGCTGGTCGGCGAGGCCGGGGTCGGCAAGACGGCGATCGCCGAGGGCCTGGCCTGGCGCATCACGCGCGGCGAGGTGCCGGACATCCTCGCGAACGCGCAGGTGTTCTCGCTCGACATGGGCGCGTTGCTGGCAGGCACCAAGTATCGCGGCGACTTCGAGCAGCGTCTGAAGACGGTGCTCAAGGAGCTCAAGGAGCGCCCGCACGCGATCCTGTTCATCGACGAGATCCACACGCTGATCGGCGCGGGTGCCGCATCGGGCGGCACGCTCGATGCGTCCAACCTGCTCAAGCCGGCGCTGTCGTCGGGCAACCTCAAGTGCATCGGCGCGACCACCTTCACCGAGTATCGCGGCATCTTCGAGAAGGATGCGGCGCTCTCGCGGCGCTTCCAGAAGGTCGACGTGAACGAGCCGTCGGTCGAGCAGACCGTGGCGATCCTGCGCGGGCTCAAGTCGCGCTTCGAGGAACACCACGGCGTGAAGTATTCGTCGGGTGCGCTGTCGGCCGCGGCCGAGCTGTCGGCCCGCTTCATCACCGATCGCCATCTGCCGGACAAGGCGATCGACGTGATCGACGAAGCCGGCGCGGCGCAACGCATCCTGCCGAAGTCGAAGCAGAAGAAGACCATCGGCAAGTCGGAAATCGAGGAAATCATCTCGAAGATCGCGCGCGTCCCGCCGCAAAGCGTGTCGCAGGACGATCGCAGCAAGTTGCAGACGCTCGATCGCGATCTGAAGAGCGTGGTGTTCGGCCAGGATCCGGCGATCGACGCGCTCGCTGCCGCCATCAAGATGGCGCGCGCGGGCCTCGGCAAGCTCGACAAGCCGATCGGCGCGTTCCTGTTCTCGGGCCCGACCGGCGTCGGCAAGACCGAAGTGGCGCGTCAGCTCGCGTTCACGCTCGGCATCGAGCTGATCCGCTTCGACATGTCCGAGTACATGGAGCGTCACGCGGTGAGCCGGCTGATCGGCGCGCCGCCGGGCTACGTCGGTTTCGACCAGGGCGGCCTGCTGACCGAGGCCGTCACGAAGAAGCCGCACTGCGTGCTGCTGCTCGACGAAATCGAGAAGGCGCATCCGGACATCTTCAACGTGCTGCTGCAGGTGATGGACCACGGCACGCTGACCGACAACAACGGTCGCAAGGCGGATTTCCGCAACGTCATCATCATCATGACGACGAACGCGGGTGCCGAGTCGATGCAGAAGGCCACGATCGGCTTCACGACGCGGCGCGAGGTGGGCGACGAAATGGGCGAGATCAAGCGCCTGTTCACGCCGGAATTCCGCAACCGTCTCGATTCGACGATCAGCTTCCGTCCGCTCGATGAGGAAATCATCATGCGGGTGGTGGACAAGTTCCTGATCCAGCTCGAGGATCAGCTGCACGAGAAGAAGGTGGATGCGCTGTTCACCGACGCGCTGCGCAAGTATCTGGCGAAGAACGGCTTCGATCCGCTGATGGGCGCGCGACCGATGCAGCGTCTGATCCAGGACACGATCCGCCGTGCGCTGGCCGACGAACTGCTGTTCGGCAAGCTCGTCAGTGGCGGCCGCGTCACGGTCGACGTGGACGAGAAGGAAACCGTCCAGCTCTCGTTCGACAATTCGGCCGAGCCGCCGAAGCCGAGCGAGGAAACGGTCGAGGTCGAATGACACGCGGCAATGCGTGATGAAAAGGCGGCGCGGGATGATTCCCGCGCCGTTTTGCTTTGTCTGATGAACGAGAGCGCGCGCCGTCGAACGGCGCCGAGGTAGCCGGCGATCAGTCCGCTGCAGAGAACGACACGCCAGGATCGCGCTCGCGACGAGCGATGCGCGGCATGAGAGACCAACGGGGCAAGCGGTAATGATGTTGACGAAGATGTGCCTGCTGCTGGCGTGGCCGGCGGCATGTCTGGCGCATGCGGGTGGGCCCCCGCGCGAGGCGCCGGGGCTGGCGGAGGTGACGGCCGGCGATGCGCGTTTCGCGACGCGCGTGGCGCTGCCCGGCAGCGGTGACCTGCGTTTCGCGACGGCCGGCGCGCGGGCCCTGCCGCAGGGCGCCAGCGTGATCGTCGGCGCGGGGCGCGACGGCGACGTGCGCAGCCTGGGCCGGCTGCATGCCACCTATGTGGATGGTGCCGGTATCGCCTGGAGCGGCTGGCTCGACCGCCGCGCGTTGCGCCAGGTCAGCACGCGCCACGTGCCGACCGCATGGGATGGCCACTGGCGCAGCAGCGCCGGCGCGCGCGACCTGACGATCTCGCAGGGCAGCGTCAGCTATTCCTATCGCAGTGAAAAGACGCCGGGCGCACGCACCGGGCTGCTGCTCAAGCTCAGCGAGATCGCGCCGGACGAGGCGCGCATGTGGCGCGCCGAATCGGCCGGCGGCACCTGCGAGCTCGATGCGCGCCGGCTCGGCCGCTATCTCGTGATCGCCTCGCGCGACTGCCAGACGGCCGGCGCGAACCCCGACGCCGTGCTGCGTCGCGTGCGCTGACGGGCCGGCTTACTGGCGGCCGGTGCTGCCGAAGCCGCCTTCGCCGCGCTCGCTCTGCGCGAAATCGTCGACGATGTTGAAGCTCGCCTGCACCACCGGCACGATCACGAGTTGCGCGAGCCGCTCGAACGGGTTCAGCACGAACTCGGTCTGGCCGCGGTTCCAGGTCGACACCATCAGCTGCCCCTGGTAATCCGAATCGATCAGCCCCACCAGATTGCCGAGCACGATGCCGTGCTTGTGGCCGAGGCCCGAGCGCGGCAGGATCAGCGCGGCGTGGCCGGGATCGGCCACGTGGATCGCGAGGCCGGTCGGCACCAGGGTGGTCTCGCCCGGCTTCAGCGTGACGGGCGCGTCGAGGCAGGCGCGCAGGTCGAGGCCGGCGCTGCCCGGCGTGGCGTAGTTCGGCAGGTACTCGCGCATGCGCGCGTCGAGGATCTTCAGGTCGAGTTTCATGCTGCGAAGCTTCGGTAAGAGGCGTGAAAGGGATGCCGGGCTCAGATCAGCCGCGTGTCGGGCAGGCGTTGCGCGATGGCCTCGATCAGCGTGTGCGCGAGCGTGGCCTTGGCCGCGCGCGGCAGGCGCGTCGCGCCGCTCGCCTCGAACAGCACCACCTCGTTGTCGTCCAGGCCGAAAGTGAGCGGGCCGAGATTGCCGATCAGGAGCGGCACCTGCTTGCGGCGGCGCTTTTCCTCGCCGTGCACTTCCAGATCGCCGCTCTCGGCCGCGAAGCCGACACAATACGGCGCATCGGGCAGCGCGGCCACGCTGGCGAGGATGTCGGGATTCTCGACGAACTCGAGCACCGGCATCGTCCGCTCGGCCGTCTTCTTGATCTTGTGCTCGGCCGGGTGCGCCACGCGCCAGTCGGCCACCGCGGCCACCGCGATGAACAGGTCCGCGTCGTGCACGGCGTGCATCACCGCGTCGTGCATCTGCTGCGCGGTCTGCACGTCCTGACGCACCACGCCCCAGGGCGTGGCGAGCTGCACCGGGCCGGCCACCAGATGCACGTCGGCGCCGGCCTGCTGGGCGGCGCGCGCCAGCGCGAAGCCCATCTTGCCGCTCGAGCGGTTGGTGAGCCCGCGCACCGGGTCCAGCGGCTCGAAGGTCGGGCCGGCCGTGATCAGCACGCGCTTGTGATCGAGCAGTTTCGGGCGGAAATGCGAGACGATCGCTTCGTAGATCGCCTCGGGCTCCAGCATGCGGCCGTCGCCCACTTCGCCGCAGGCTTGCGCGCCCGAATCGGGGCCGAGCACGGCCACGCCGTCGGCGCGCAACTGCGCGGCATTGCGCTGGGTGGCCGGGTTCTGCCACATCTGGCGATTCATGGCCGGCACCACCAGCAGCGGGCAGTCGCGCGCGATGCACAGCGTGGAGAGCAGGTCGTCGGCGAAGCCGTGCGCGAGCTTGGCGATGAAATCGGTGGAGGCAGGCGCGATCACGATCGCGTCGGCCTCGCGCGACAGATCGATGTGCGCCATGTTGTTGTCGACGCGCGCGTCCCACTGGCTCGTGTAGACGGGCCGCCCCGACAGCGCCTGCATGGTGACCGGCGTGATGAACTGCGTGGCCGCCTCGGTCATCGCGACCTGCACGGTCGCGCCGGCCTTGGTGAGCAGGCGCGTGAGCTCGGCGATCTTGTAGCAGGCGATGCCGCCGCTCAGGCCGAGCACGAGATGTTTTCCTGCGAGTTCCTGATGTTCCAACTGGACCTCCGCGAATGAAACGGGCCGGCGCCTGTCGGCCCGGCCCTGTAATTTACCGCGTCTTGCCGTGGCGGCGAGGCTGGCTCAGCGCGTGCCGCGCACGCGGCGCAGCTCGTCGTAGATCAGCAGGATCGCGCCGATCGTGATTGCCGAATCGGCCAGGTTGAACGCCGGCCAGTGCCATGTGCTCACGTGGAAGTCGAGAAAGTCGATCACGTGGCCGTACATCAGGCGGTCGATCACGTTGCCGAGCGCGCCGCCGAGGATCAGCGCGAGCGACAGGCTGAACAGGCGCTGATGGCCGTGGCGCCTGAGCAGGTAGCAGATCACCAGCGTCGCGGCTACGCCGAGCGCCGTGAAGGCCCAGCGCTGCCAGCCGCTCGCGGCCGACAGGAAGCCGAACGCGGCGCCGCGGTTGTACACCAGCACGAGGTTGAAGAAGCCCGTCAGCACGTGCTGCGAGCCGTACGCGAAGGTCTTCAGGACCGCGATCTTGGACAGTTGATCGAACAGGATCACGATCAGCGAAATGCCGAGCCACGGCGCCAGCGCGCCGCTCGTGGATTTCGACAGGGTTTTCGTCGCCATGTTTATGCAGCGCTCCGGGTTTCGCCGTTTTCAAAGAGGTTGGAGAAGCAGCGGCCGCACAGCGTCGGATGATCCGCGTGCGTGCCCACGTCGTCGCGATAGTGCCAGCAGCGCTCGCACTTCTGGTACGTCGAGGCGGCCACGTTCACGGCCTCGTCGGCTTCCGCGTCCACCTTCACGACCGTGGCCGCGGAGGTGATCAGCACGAACTTCAGGTCGTCGCCGAGGCTCGCCAGCGCGTCGTGACGCGCGCCGCTCGCGCGGATCTCGACTTCGGCCTGCAGCGAGGAGCCGATCCGGTTCGCCGTGCGGGCTTCCTCGAGCGCCTTCGTCACGTCCGCGCGTACCGCGCGCAGCAGCGTCCATTTCTCGATCAGCGCGGCCGCGCCGTCGATGTCCGGATAAGCGTAGTAGGTTTCCGTGAAAATCGTGTCGCTGGCCGGCATGAACACCTTCCAGGCTTCCTCGGCCGTGAACGACAGGAACGGGGCCAGCACGCGCAGCAGGCTCTGCGTGACGTGGTACAGCGCCGTTTGCGCCGAGCGGCGCGCGTGCGAGCCGGGCGCGCTCGTGTAGAGGCGGTCCTTCAGCACGTCCAGGTAGAAGCCGCCGAGGTCTTCCGAGCAGAACGTCTGCAGCTTCGCCACGATCGGGTGGAACTCGTACTTCTCGTAGCTGGCGAGCAGCTCGGTCTGCAGCTGGGCCGAGAACGCGATCGCGTAGCGGTCGATCTCGAGCCAGTCGGCTGCCGGCAGCGCGTCCTTCGCGTAGTCGAAGTCCGACAGGTTGGCCAGCAGGAAGCGCAGCGTGTTGCGGATGCGGCGATAGCCTTCGGTCACGCGCTTGAGGATTTCCTCGGAGATCGCGAGCTCGCCCGAGTAGTCGGTCGAGGCGATCCACAGGCGCACGATCTCGGCGCCGAGGCGGTTCGACACCTCGTGCGGATCGATGCCGTTGCCGAGCGACTTGCTCATCTTGCGGCCTTCGCCGTCCACGGTGAAGCCGTGCGTGAGCAGGCCCTTGTACGGCGCGCGGCCGTCGATCATCGAGGCCGTCAGCAGCGACGAATGGAACCAGCCGCGGTGCTGGTCCGAGCCTTCCAGATACAGGTCGGCCGGGAATTGCAGCTGATCCTTGTGCGAGCCGCGCAGCACGTGCCAGTGCGTGGTGCCCGAATCGAACCAGACGTCGAGCGTGTCGCGGTTCTTTTCATAGAGATTGGCTTCGTCGCCGAGCAGCTCGCGCGCGTCGAGCGACTGCCAGGCCTCGATGCCGCCCGCCTCGACGCGCTTGGCCACTTCTTCCAGCAGCTCGAGCGTGCGCGGATGCAGCTCGCCGGTTTCGCGATGCACGAAGAAGGCCATCGGCACGCCCCACTGGCGCTGGCGCGACAGCGTCCAGTCCGGGCGGTTCGCGATCATGCTGTACAGGCGCTGCTTGCCCCACGCGGGGTAGAACGCGGTGTCCTCCACGCCCTGCAGCGCGACTTCGCGCAGCGTGCGGCCGCCGTCGTTCGGCGTCGTGTCCATGCCCGCGAACCATTGCGAGGTGGCGCGATAGATGATCGGCGTCTTGTGGCGCCAGCAGTGCATGTAGCTGTGCGTGTACTTCTCGCTGCGCAGCAGCGTGCCGGCCGCCCGCAGGGCCTCGACCACCTTCGGGTTCGCGTCCCAGATCGGCAGGCCGCCGAACAGCGGCAGCGATTCGACGTAGCGGCCGTCGCCCATCACCGGGTTGACGATGTCGGCGTCGGTCATGCCGTGCGCCTTGCACGACACGAAGTCTTCCACGCCGTAGGCCGGCGACGAGTGCACGATGCCGGTACCGGTGTCGGTCGTGACGTAGTCGCCGAGGTAGACCGGCGAGGTGCGCTGGTAGCCCGGATGCGCGCCGGCGAGCGGGTGATGGAAGCGCAGGCCGGAGAGCTTCTCGCCGGTGGCGGTGGCGATGGTTTCGCCGCTCAGCTTGAACGCCTCGAGGCACGCGGCGGTGCGCTCCTCGGCCAGGATCAGCAGGCCGCGCGGCGTGTCGACCAGCGCGTAGACGACTTCCGGGTGCGCGTTCAGCGCCTGATTGGCGGGGATCGTCCACGGCGTGGTGGTCCAGATCACGATGCCGCCCTCGGCGTGCGGCAGCGCGGCCAGGCCGAACGCCTGCGCCGTCTTTTCCGGCTCGGCGAACGCGAACAGCACGTCGATCGTCGGATCGGTACGGTCCTTGTACTCGACCTCGGCCTCGGCCAGCGCCGAGCCGCAGTCGAAGCACCAGTTCACCGGCTTCAGGCCGCGATAGACGAAGCCCTTCTCGATGATCTTGCCGAGCGCGCGCAGTTCTTCCGCCTCGTTCTGGAAGTCCATGGTCTTGTACGGATGCTTCCAGTCGCCGAGCACGCCCAGGCGCTTGAAGCCGGGCTTCTGCTTCTCGATCTGCTCGCCGGCGTAGGCGCGCGCCTTCTTCTGTACCTCGGCGGCCGGCAGCGACTTGCCGAACTGCTTCTCGATCTGGATCTCGATCGGCATGCCGTGGCAATCCCAGCCCGGCACGTAGGGCGCGTCGAAGCCGGCCATGTTGCGCGACTTCACCACGATGTCCTTCAGGATCTTGTTGACCGCGTGGCCGAGGTGGATGTCGCCGTTCGCATACGGCGGGCCGTCGTGCAGGATGAACTTCGGGCGGCCGGCGCTGGCGGCGCGGATCTTCTCGTAGACGCCGCGGTCTTCCCAGTCCTGCACCCATTGCGGCTCGCGCCTGGGCAGGTCGCCCCGCATCGGGAACGGCGTGTCGAGCAGGTTGACCGGATATTTGGCCTGCGGTTTCGAATCGGCTTTCTTGTTGCTCATGTCGGGAATCGCTATCTCGTTCGGGGACGCTCGCGCGTCGTCAATTCGGGGGACGGGCGCCGCAGTGGCGCGGCGGGCGCGCGGGGCGCCCGGGCCGGATCAGCTAATTCGGTCGGTGGCCGAGGTCGCGAAACCGTTGGCGCGGCTGCCGGACGCGACGCCGTGCGCGGCGAAGTACGCACGCGTGTCGACCACGTCCTGCGCGATCGCGCGGGTCAGCGTTTCGAGATCGATGAACTTCGCCTCGTCGCGCAGCTTCTTCAGGAATTCGACGCGCACGAGCTTGCCGTAGGCGTCGCCGTGCCAGTCGAGGATGTGGACTTCGAGCAGCACGCGGCCGGCATCCACCACGGTGGGGCGCACGCCGAGGCTTGCCACCGCGGGCAACGGGTGCTCGGACAGGCCGTGCACGAGCACCACGAAGATGCCCGAGAGCGCCGGGCGCTTGTGCGCGATCGACAGGTTCAGCGTGGGGAAGCCGAGGTCGCGGCCGAGCTTCAGGCCGTGCGTGACGTGGCCGCTGATCGCGTAGCCGTGGCCGAGCGCGTCCTTGGCCGCCTCGAGATCGCCGGCCGCGAGCGAGGCGCGCACGCCCGAGCTCGAGATGCGCGCGCCGTTCGGCGCGGCAAGCGTTGCCATCTGCTCGACGTCGAAGCCGTAGCGCGTGCCGGCTTCCTTCAGCGAGGCGAAATTGCCGGCGCGCCGGGCGCCGTAGCGGAAATCGTCGCCCACGATCATCCAGCGCGTGTGCAGGCCGTTGACCAGCACGTCCTCGACGAAGGCCGCCGGCGACTGGTTCGCGAAGGTGTGGTTGAAATGCTCGACCACCACGCGATCCACGCCGTTCTCGCGCAGTGCCTCGAGCTTGTCGCGCAGCATCGCGATGCGCGGCGGGGCGCCGGCCGGATTGAAGAATTCGCGCGGGTGCGGCTCGAAGGTCATCACGCAGACCGGCAGCCCGCGCGCGTCCGCCGCCGCGCGCACGCGCGCGAGCAAGGCCTGATGGCCGCGGTGGACACCGTCGAAATTGCCGATCGTCAGTGCGCACGGGGCGCGACTTTCGGCATTGGGCAGGCCGCGAAAGACTTTCACGATAGCGGGTTGGCAGCGGACGAAATTGAGCGGGCGGATGCCGCAAAGCACAAGATTATAAACGGTTCGCGGCAACGGGCGGCTCGCCGGTCCGGAAACGCGCACCCCGGATGGTAAAATCCGCGCATGAAAAAACTTGTCATCCTGATTTCAGGTCGTGGCAGCAACATGGAGGCCATCGTCGACGCATGCAGGCGCGACGGCTGGCCGGCCGAGGTGGCTGCCGTGATCGCGAACCGGCCCGATGCGGCCGGTTTGTCATTTGCGGCCGCGCGCGGGATTCCCGTCGCCGTGGTCGACCATCGCGAGCATCACGATCGCGATGCCTTCGATGCCGCACTGGCGGCACAGATCGAACGTTTTTCGCCGGATCTCGTGGTGCTGGCCGGCTTCATGCGCATTCTCACGCCCGGCTTCGTCGCGCGTTTCGAGGGCCGGATGCTGAACGTCCATCCGTCGCTGCTGCCGAGCTTCAAGGGCATGCGCACCCACGAGGCGGCGCTGGCCGCCGGCGTGGCGCTGCACGGCGCGACCGTGCACTTCGTGGCGTCCGAGCTCGACAGCGGCGCGATCGTCGCGCAGGCTGCGGTGCCGGTGCGCCACGGCGACACGCCGGATGCGCTCGCCGAGCGCGTGCTGGCCGCCGAGCACGTGCTCTATCCGCGCGCGGTGCGCTGGTTCGTGGAGGGCGCGCTGCGCCTCGAGGGCGGCCGCGCGGTGCTGGCGCCGGGCGCGTGCCGCTGGCTGCTGGCCGGCGAGGGCCAGGACGGCACGCACGCCAATGACGGCAGCGGGGCCCACGGTGGCGCCGCAATCGCTAACGATTACAACGATTCGGGTGAGGGTGTATGAAGCTGCATGGATTTCTGATTGGCCAGACCGAGTCGCTGCTCGGCGACGTCCTCAAGTTCGCCGGTCCGGCGGACGCCACCACGAGCCGGTTCTTCCGCGCGCATCCGAAGCTCGGCCACGCCGAGCGCGGCGTGATCGCCGAGGCGGTGTTCGCGGTCCTGCGCCGCAAGATGGAATACGCGCACCTGGCCGAGAGCGGCTCGGGCACGCCGGCGCGGCGCCTCACGCTGCTGGGCCTGATGCAGACGGCCGGCCGCTCGGCGCTCAAGCACCACGTGTCCGAGACGGAATGGGCGTGGCTCGAGCACGTCGCGAAGATCGACCCGGCCAGCCTGCCGCTGCGTATCCGCAGCAACCTGCCCGACTGGATCCATCAGGCGCTCGCGCAGCGCTTCGATGCCGACGCGCTCGCGAAGTTCGCGGCGGCCGTCAACTACCCGGCGCCGCTGGACCTGCGCGTGAACGTGCAGAAGGCCACGCGCGACCAGGTGCTCGACGCGCTGAAGGCCTCGGGCATCGATGCCGGCGACACGCCGTTCGCGCCGAACGGCGTGCGCGTGGTGGGCAAGCCGGCGCTGACCAAGCTGTCGGTGTTCCAGGACGGGCTGGTGGAAGTGCAGGACGAGGGCAGCCAGCTGCTGTGCTCGCTGGTGGCGCCGCGCCGCGGCGAGATGGTGGTCGATTTCTGCGCCGGTGCCGGCGGCAAGACGCTCGCGCTCGGCGCGGCGATGCGCTCGACGGGCCGCCTGTACGCGTTCGACGTGTCGGAGAAGCGGCTCGCCAAGCTCAAGCCGCGCCTCGCGCGCAGCGGCCTGTCGAACGTCAACCCGGTGCTGATCGACAGCGAGCACGACGCGAAGATCAAGCGCCTGGCCGGCAAGATCGACCGCGTGCTGGTCGACGCGCCGTGCAGCGGCCTCGGCACGCTGCGCCGCAATCCGGACCTGAAGTGGCGCCAGACGCGCGATTCGATCGCCGAGCTCACGCCGAAGCAGGGCTCGATCCTCGCCAGCGCCGCGCGCCTCGTGAAGCCGGGCGGCCGCCTCGTCTACGCGACCTGCAGCGTGCTCGAGGCCGAGAACGAGGCGATCGTCGAGCAGTTCCTGGCCGCGCATCCCGACTTCGTGCTGGTGCCGGCCAACAAGGTGCTGGCCGAGCAGCGCATCACGCTCGATACCGGCGATTACCTGTCGCTGTGGCCGCATCGTCACGCCACCGACGGCTTCTTCGCGGCCGTGCTCGAGCGCCGCGCGAAGCCGCCGAAGCCCGTCGAGGCGAAGGCGGCGCAGGCAGTCGAGCTGCCGGTGGAGCCGGCCGAACCGGCCGCTGCCGCCGACGCCGTGGCGCAAGCCCCGGCCGAGCCGGCCGCGGACACGCCCGAACCGGCCTGACGCAAGGGGCCGGGATGCAGGATCCGTTGCTGTCGAGGCGGATCGCGAGCGTTGTCCGCGACTTCGGGCAGCCGGTCATGATCTGGCAGCTCGCGGTGCTGGCCGGCACGCTCGCGCTGGCCTGGCTCGCCGCGCGCTGGCTGCGCGCGCGCATCGACGCGCGCCGCCGCGC
>JASLEG010000046.1 GCA_030151225.1 Burkholderia sp.
GCCGGCCCGGCCCGCCGCTCGCGCCAGCAGCCATGCGCCGCGACCGGTCGGCGCGGCCCCGACGCGCGCTTCATAGCCGAGCGCCGCGAGCGATGCCCGCACCTGCCGGCACAGCGCGGGCAGCCCGCCGAACAGGCGCAGGCTCGGGCCGACGTCGACGATCAGCGTGGCTTCCTCGTCGAGCGCGACCGACGGCGAGAAGCGCAGCAGCGCCAGCGCGACGGCGCGCAGCGCATCGGCCTCGCGCAGCAGGTCGCGCTCCACCAGCCGCGTGTCGGGCGCGAGCGTCAGCACGCCGCCGCGCTTCATGCCCGCGCGCACCCCGCGCGAGCGCGCCACCGCATCGGCCACCCGCACCACGCCCTGCTCCAGCACGGCGCGGCCGGCGGCGTCCTCAGGCGTGGGCGCGCACACGTCGAGCGGCAGGCGCGGCAGATGGATGCCGAGCAAGACGCGCATAACGTCCCTCCACGATCGGCGACGGCAAGGCCAGCGAAAGCGGGCCGGCGGCCACCGGCCCGCGCCGCTTGACGATCTCCACCGTCACGCCGCCCGGCACCGGCTGCAGCGCGAGCCGCAGCACGGCCGGCGACGGCTGCCGCGCGGCCGCGAGCGGGCGCAGCATCACGAACAGCGTGTCGCCGGCCCGCGCGGCCGCCAGATGCAGGCGCCGCAGGACGTCGGCCGGCGCGGCCTCCATCTGCCAGCACAGCAGCGCGCCACAGCAGCCGGCCTTCAGCGATTGCTCGGTTGCCCACAGCGCATCGCGCCGGTTGCCTGTGCGCAACCACAGCAAGGCATCGAGCGGCACGCCGAGCTCGGCGAGCGCCGCCGCGTGCGGCGGATGCGGCGGCGCGACCAGCGCGAGCGGGCGCGGCGCGGCCACGGTGCCGGCCAGCCCCGGCGCGAGCAGGCGCAGCTCGCCGCAGCCCGCATGCGGAACCAGCAGCTCGACGAGCCCGCCCACCGGCCAGCCGCCGCCCGGCAGCTCGGCCGACAACGCCGGATAGCCGGTCGCGATCGTGCGCACGCCGCCCCGGGCGAGCTGGGAGCCCCGCCAGAGCGACGGATGCAGCGATTCGAGGGGAGCGGAAGCGGAAGACATCGAGCCGGCCAATAACTGTATATTTGTACAGTATATGAGAAGCGTCCCGGCGACGCATGCATTTCCGGCAACAATTTCGGGGGGCGGTTCAGGGCCGCCGCTCGATTCCGGCGCCGTAAACGACGAAAGGCCCCGCAGGGCCTTTCGTTCGCTCGCGGGGCGCGTCGCTCAGAACGACGGCACCATCGAACCCTTGAACTGCTTGTTGATGTACGCCTTCACTTCCGGCGACTGGTAGGCGGCCACCAGCTTCTTCACCCACGGCTGGTTCCGGTCCTGGGCGCGCACGGCGATCAGGTTCGCGTACGGGCTCGTCAGCGACTCGAGCGCGATCGCGTCCCTGGTGGGCTGCAGGTTCGCGGCGATCGCGTAGTTGGTGTTGATCACGGCGGCGTCCACGTCGCCGAGCACGCGCGGCAGTTGCGCCGCGTCCAGTTCGGTCAGCTTCAGCTTCTTCGGGTTCTGCGCGACATCGAGCACCGTGGCGTTGTTACCGCCCGTGCCGGCGCCGGCCTTCAGCTTGATCACGCCCTGCGACTGCAGCAGCAGCAGCGCGCGGTTTTCGTTCGACGGATCGTTCGGCACCGCGACCTTCGCGCCTTCCGGCAGGTCCTTCAGCGCCTTGAACTTCTTCGAATACACGCCGATCGGCGAGATGTAGGTCAGGCCCGCGCTGACGATCTTGTAGCCGCGCTGCTTCACCTGGCTGTCGAGATAGGGCTGGTGCTGGAAGCTGTTCGCGTCGAGGTCGCCCGAATCGAGCGCCGCGTTCGGCTGCACGTAGTCGTTGAATTCGATGACCTTCACGTCGAGGCCCTGCTTCTCCTTCGCGACCTTCTGCACGACCTGCCACACCTGCGCATCCGGCCCGGCCACGGTGCCGACCTTGATCACCTTGTCCTGCGCGTGCGCGCCGGCCGACATGCCGAGGGCCGCGCTGGCCGCGACGGCGGAAACCACTTTCAGGAGATTGCGACGCTTCATCTGTTGTTCTCGCTTGCTGTATTGCTGTTGCCGTACCGACTGAACGAACGGGCCGCGCGGCTCGTGGCCGGGCGCCCGTCAAGGACCGCGAATGGTGTCACAGGATCGACGCCAAGTGAAATACATCCGCTTCATATAGGTATGCCTGCCGCTGCGGATGGCGCCTACCGTCGCGCGCGCGGCTGTGCTACAAAACAGATCGGCCGCGGCGCTGCGCCGCGTGCCTGCCCAGGACAGGACTTTCCGCATGTACGTGATCGACTTTCAATACATCGTCTCGAACGACCGCATCGACGCGGTGCTCGACCGCCACCGCGCGCATCTGCAGATCCATTTCGACAGCGGCGTGTTCATCGCCTCGGGGCCGAAGGTGCCGCGCACGGGCGGCGTGATCCTCGCGGCGCGCGTCGAACGCGAGCGGCTCGATGCGATCCTCGCGAGCGATCCGTTCGTGGTGGAGGGGCTCGTCACGTACACGGTGACCGAATTCAAGACCACCCGCGTGGCCGCCGGGCTGAACCTGCCCGCGCTGCCCTGAGCGCGGGCACATCGGCGCGGCCCCTGGCGCTCAGCCCAGCAGCTGCCCGAGGTCGTGCACCCACGGGCCCACGCCCTGGCCGTCGCGCACGAACAGGCGCAGCTTGCCGCCCGGATCGAACACGTAGCTCGCGGCGGTGTGGTCCATCGTGTAGCTGCCCGGCGTGTTGCCCGCCGATTTCGCGTAGTAGATCCGGAAATCCTTCGTGATGCGCTTCAGCTGCGCGTCGTCGGCCGGACGCAACGCGATGAAGGACGGGTCGAACGCGGCCACGTACTGCGCGAGCAGCGCGGCCGTGTCGCGCTCGGGATCGACGCTCACGAACAGCACCTGCACGCGCCTGCCGGCCGCACCGAGTCGCTGACGCGCCTGCGCCAGCTCGGCCATGGTGGTGGGACACACGTCGGGGCAATGCGTGTAGCCGAACACGAGCACCACGGCGTTGCCCTTGAAGTCGGCCAGCGCGCGCACGCGGCCCGCGCTGTCGGGCAGCGAGAAATCGCGGCCGAACTGCGTGTTGCCGGTGATGTCGAGATTCTGGAAGGACGGCTGCGGCTGACAGCCCGCGAGGCCGGAGAGGCCTGCAGCGGCCGCGCTCGCGACGAGCAGCGCGGCGGCGGCCCGGGCCGCCGAGGCCCGCATGAAGTGCCGCCGCGCGAGCGAGCCCAGGGCGTGCGTCACGGAGAGACTCAGAAGCCGAGCACCGGACGCGCGTAGTGATCGATCAGCAGCGCCGCGAACAGCAGCGACAGGTAGATGATCGAATAGCGGAAGGCACGGCGCGCGAGCGCGTCGGAATAATCGACGTAGACCTTCCACGCATAGGCGAGGAACACCGCGCCGAGCACCACGGCGCTGGCCAGATACACCACGCCGCTCATGCCCGAGATGAACGGCATCATGGTGACCACGAACAGGATCACCGTGTAGAGCAGGATGTGCAGGCGCGTGAACTTCGAGCCGTGCGTGACGGGCAGCATCGGCAGGCCCGAATTCTCGTAATCCTTGACGCGATAGAGCGCGAGCACCCAGAAGTGCGGCGGCGTCCAGACGAAGATGATCAGCACGAGGATCCACGCGTCGCCGGGCACGGTGCCCGTGACGGCCGCCCAGCCGAGCGCCGGCGGCATCGCGCCCGAGGCGCCGCCGATCACGATGTTCTGCGGCGTGGCCGGCTTCAGCAGCAGCGTGTAGATCACCGCGTAGCCCACGAAGGTGGCGATCGTGAGCCACATCGTCAGCGGATTCGTGAAGGTGTAGAGGGTCCACGCGCCCACGCCGCCGAGCACGGCGGAGAACGCGAGGATCTGCGGCGTGGTGATCTCGCCGCGCGCGGACGGGCGCCACGCGGTGCGGCGCATCTTGGCGTCGATCTTCTGCTCGACGAGGCAGTTGATCGCGAACGCGGCGCCGGCCAGCAGCCAGATGCCGATCGTGCCGCCGATCAGCGCACGCAGCGGCACCATGCCGGGCGTGGCGAGGAACATGCCGATCACCGCGCAGAACACGGCGAGCTGGGTGACACGCGGCTTCGTCAGCGCGAAATACTGAGACAGGCGGCTGCCGAGAGGGGACTGGGAAAGCGAGGATTCCATGGGCGCTTGGCGTCGTCAGGCGCGCGCGATGTCGCGCGCGGGAAGCGCGACGCGGCCGGGACGGCTTGAGAGGATTCGAAAGTTTAACATGACCAGCAACAGCAACAGGATCGCGGCCCCGCCGTTGTGGGCGACGGCCACGGGCAGCGGCCATTGCAGCACGATGTTGGTCAGCCCGGTGACGAACTGGATCGCCACCACCAGCAGCACGCCGTTCGCGGGCCGCCGCAGCGACGCGTAACGGCGCATGCGCCACGCGAAGGCCACCAGGAACGCGATCACCACGAAGGCGAAGCTGCGGTGCGTCCAGTGGATCGCCACCAGCGCATCCTGCGTGATCGCCTCGCCGTCGGCGGACATGCCGAGCGCGCGCCACAGGTGGAAGCCGTGCGCGAAATCCATCGGTGGCACCCACTGGCCGTTGCAGGTCGGGAAGTCGGTACAGGCGAGCACCGCGTAGTTGGTGCTGACCCAGCCGCCGAGTGCGATCTGGATCACGAGCAGCAGCAGCGCCGCGAGCGCGGCCACGCGATGGCGCCCCGCTTCGGGCTCGTGGGCCGGCAGCGGCGTCATGCGCGCCGCGAGCCAGCCGAGCGCGCCGAGCAGCAGCAGGCCGAGCAGCAGATGGGTGGTGACGATCACGGGCTGCAGCTTGAGCGTGACGGTCCAGGCACCGAACGCGCCCTGCACGAGGATCAGCCCGAGCAGGCCGGTGGGCCACCACGGCGACACCGACAGCGGCCGACGCCGCGCGCGCGCCACCCAGGCGATCAGCACCTGGGCGATGATCAGCACGCCGATCGCCATCGCGAAATAGCGGTGGATCATCTCGATCCAGGCCTTGCCCATGCTGACCGGTCCCGACGGCATCGCCAGATGCGCGGCCGAGATCGCCGCATGCGCGACGAACGGCGACGCCGTGCCGTAGCAGCCGGGCCAGTCGGGGCAGCCGAGCCCCGAATCGGTCAGGCGCGTGAAACCGCCGAACATCACGAGATCGAGCGTGAAGAAGGTCGTCATCCAGACGAGCTTGCGGAACTTGTCGTCGTCGGCCTTCACCCACACGTAGCACAGGGGCAGAAGCGCGATCGTCAGGCCGATCAGGCCGAGTTGCAGTACGTACATCCGGAAATTCTCGTTGCGCCGCCGGTCGCGCCCGGCCTCAGCCGATGCTCGACCACTTGAGCAGCTTCGTCACGTCGTTCTTGATCCTGCTGGGGTCGGGGTCTTTCGGGAAACGCATCATCAGGTTGCCGCTCGGGTCGACCAGATAGATGTGATCCGTCGCTCGCGTGCCCGCGTCGGCGGGCAGCCAGGCCTCGACCGCGGCGGAATCGACGATGAAGCGCCGCGTGTCCGGATAGGCCGACAGGAGCGTGGTGTCCACGGGCCGGGCGTCGCTGCGCAGCCAGACCGTCACGATCCGCTGCCGCTCGCCGCCCTGGGTCGCGCGCACCTGCCGCATGAAGTACAGTTTCCGGGCGCACGCATCATCGCACAAACCACCGTTTTCCATCACCAGCAGCCAGACGCCGCGCAACGAGGCGAGCGGCACACGCGCCCCGTTTTCGTCGATGCCCGAGAGCGTGGCCGGGATCGGCCGCTGCGGCTCGATCAGCGTGCCGTAGTTGGTGGAACCGCCACGGGGCTTGACGACGTAGTAGGTGAAATAGGACGCGACGAGCGGCGCGGCGCAGATCAGGCACAGCGCGAGCAGCACCCAGCGGCCGCGCTGCCACGACCCTCGCTGCGACGATGTGACGCGCCCGGATCGGGGCTGCGATTGGGGCCGGGATTGCGGCTGCGCCGGGCGGGAGGGCTGGGTCGACACGACATCGTTCTCCATGGGAATCCGTTTCATCCGTTGAGGCCGGGCTCGGGCTTGCGCGCCGCGCGCCGTGCCACGTACAGGCCGGCGCCCGCCGCGGCCACCGCCATCGCCCACCACTGCACCATGTAGCCGTAGTTGCGGCCGACGTCCCGGGTCGGCTGCGGCCAGTCGCGCACGAGGCCGTCGCCACCATCCTTGCCACCGCCGGTGTGGCCGCTCGTCTGCTGAATCACATACGACTGCAGCGGCAGGCCGGTTTCGCGCGCATAGGCCGCGACGTCGAGGTTCTGGCGAATGCGCTGATGCGCGGCCGAGCCGCCGCTGCCGAGCTCGAACGCGCGCGAGGCATCCGCGCGCGCGATGCCCTCGATCGTCACCTCGCCCGGCGGCGTCGCGAACGGCGCGATCGTGGTGCGATCGGCCAGGTTGCGCGGCAGCCAGCCGCGATTGACGAGCACGTAGCCGCCGCCCTCGAGCCGCATCGGCATCACCACGTAGAAGCCGGGCTGATCGCGATACGGGCGGTTGTCGAGAAACACCACGGCGTCCGGCAGAAAGCGGCCCGTCGCCCGCACGCGATGGAATTCCACGCTCTTCAGCGCGACCGGCGCGGCACCCGCGGTGAACGGCGCCGCATGCGCGTAGCGCAGCACGTTCGCCTCGATCGCCTCCTTCTGATGCGCGCGATCGCGCTGCCAGAAGCCGAGCCGCACCGTCGCGGCGATCACCACGAGAAACAGCAGCGCGGGCAGCCAGCGCAGCCTCATGTCAGGACTCCGGAACGTTCACACATGCACGGGCGAAGTGCGATAATCGACACGTCGTCGACGCTCCGCCGTTCATCGGTCTGTTCCATGCACATCCTCGTTCCCATCGCGTTTGCGCTGATCCTCGCGAGCCTCGCCTCGGCCCTGTATTTCATGATGCACGACCGTGGCCAGACCAAACGCATGGTCTGGTCGCTCGCCATGCGGGTCGGGCTGTCGATCTCGCTGTTCCTGTTCATCCTGTTCGCGAACTGGATGGGCTGGATCCACCCGAGCGGCCTGCCGCTCGGGCGCTGACCACACCGCCACCGCCCGCCTCCTCACGACAGCCAGTACACCACCACGTACAGGCCGAGCCACACTACGTCCACGAAGTGCCAGTACCACGCGGCGCCCTCGAACGCGAAGTGGTGATCGGGCCGGAAGTGCCCGCGCAGCATGCGCACCAGCACGACCGTCAGCATGGTGCCGCCGAGGAATACGTGGAAGCCGTGGAAGCCCGTCAGCAGGAAGAAGGTGGAGCCGTAGATGCCCGAGGCGAGCGTGAGGTTCAGCTCGTGATAGGCGTGGAAATATTCGAAGCCCTGCAGGAACAGGAAGCACACGCCGAGCAGGATCGTGGCGGCCAGCCACACGATCGCCTTGCGGCGGTGATCCTCGCGCAGCGCGTGGTGCGACACCGTCAGCGTGGCACCCGAGCTCAGCAGCAGCGCGGTGTTGATGGTCGGCACCGGCCACGGGCCCATCGTGCGGAAGTGGCCGGCCAGCGCGGCGGGCCCCTGGTTCGGCCAGACCGCCGTGAAATCCGGCCAGATCAGCCGGTAGTCGAGGCTGCCGAGCTGATGCAGGGCGATCTCGCGCGCATAGAACAGCGCGCCGAAGAACGCGGCGAAGAACATCACCTCGGAGAAGATGAACCAGCTCATGCTCCAGCGGTAGGACTTGTCGACGCGCTGGCCGTACATGCCGCCTTCCGATTCGGAGATCGCGTCGCCGAACCAGCGATAGAGCACCCAGAGAACCCACATCAGGCCGAGCACGACCGTGATCGGCGCCCAGGCGTGGCCGTTGATCCAGAGCGCCACCGAGCCGAGCATCACGAGCAGGCCGAGTGCCGTGCTGATCGGGTGCCGTGACGGATGCGGGATGAAATAGTAGGGGCTTTCGTTGTGAGCGCTCATGCTCGTCTCTCCACTTCGGTCACTTCAGTCCAGTTCAGTTGAGTCCGGCCGGGCCGGACCGCCACGCGAGTACATCGCCTCGCGCCTTCGCCTATCCCGTCACGGCGCGCACCACCAGCAGCAGCACGCCGATGAACAGCGCCGCCGCGACCAGCGCCACCAGCAGCACGTGCAGCGGGTTCAGCGACTGCGCGTCCGCCTCCAGATCGCTGCGCTTGCGCACGCCGAAGAACGACCACAGCACCGCCTTCAGGGCCTTGCCGATCGAGCCCTGGTTCGGGGCCTGCTTCGGAGCCTGCTTCATGCCCTGCTTCATGGCGCCTCCGCCTTGCGTGCCGGTGCCGCGCTCACGCGCCCGGCTTCGCCGGCGCGGCCGCGACCGACGCCGGCGGGTTCAGTTCGAAGAACGTGTACGACAGCGTGATCGTCTTCACGTCCTTCGGCAGTGCGCGATCGATCACGAACACCACCGGCATGCGGCGCGATTCGTTCGCCTTCAGCGTCTGCTGCGTGAAGCAGAAACACTCGATCTTCCTGAAATACTCGGTGGCCTGCTTCGGCGCATAGCTCGGGATCGCCTGCGCCACCACCGGCCGTCCCTGCCCGTTCGTCACGTCGTACATCACCGTCATGAGCTCGCCCGGATGCACGTCCAGGCTGCGCTGCTCGGGCCGGAACCCGAGCGGCCCGCGCGCGTTCGCGTCGAACTCCACCGAGATCGTACGGCTCGTGTCGACCTGCGTGTTGCGCGCCTCGCGGGCGCTGACGTCGCGCTGCACGAGGTTGTTGATGCCCGTGACCAGACAGATCGCCCGATAGATCGGCACCAGCGCGAACCCGAAGCCGAACATCAGCGCCGCCACGATCACGAGCTTCACCAGCATCGCGCGATTGAACGGGCTGTCGTCGTCGGCGGGCGATTTCGACATGATGAGGAATCCTCTGCGTCAGTGGCCGTATCGGGATTCAGCCGCTCGAGACGAGCCACTGATGCGCGATGGCGGCGATGAAGAATGCGGCGACCACGGCCAGCAGGACGATGCCGAGCCGCCGGTTGCCCGCGCGGATCTGCGCGGGCGTGCGTGATTGGGGTGGGTTCCGGTTCATCGGCTCGGGTGCGGGTTCTGCGCCGCCGCCCGGGCCGGGCGACCAGCGCGTTGGGGTGTCAGTCGACCGTCGGCGGATGCTCGAAGGTATGGAACGGGGCCGGGCTCGGCACCGTCCATTCCAGGCCGGTGGCGCCGTCCCAGGGTTTTTCCGTGGCCGGTTCGAGTTCGCCGCCGCCGCGATAGGCCGGCAGCACCACCGCGAACAGGAAGTACACCTGGGCGAGGCCGAAGCCGAACGCGCCGATCGTCGCGACCTGGTTGAAGTCGGTGAACTGCGCCGGGTAGTCCGCATAGCGGCGCGGCATGCCGGCGAGGCCCACGAAGTGCATCGGGAAGAAGGTGACGTTGAAGAAGATCATCGTCGCCCAGAAGTGGATCTTGCCGCGCATCTCGTTGTACATCCAGCCGGTCCACTTCGGCGACCAGTAGTACCAGCCCGAGAACAGCGCGAACAGCGAGCCGGCCACCAGCACGTAGTGGAAGTGCGCAACCACGAAATAGGTGCCGTGATACTGGATGTCGAGCGGTGCCATGGCGAGCATGAGCCCGGTCAGGCCGCCGAACGTGAACACGAACAGGAAGCCGATCGAGAACAGCATCGGCGTCTCGAAGGTGAGCGAGCCGCGCCACATCGTGGCCACCCAGTTGAACACCTTCACGCCGGTCGGCACCGCGATCAGCATGGTGGCATACATGAAGAACAGTTGCCCCGTGACCGGCATGCCGGTGGCGAACATGTGGTGCGCCCACACCATGAAGGACAGGATCGCGATCGAGGCCGTGGCGTAGACCATCGAGCTGTAGCCGAACAGCGGCTTGCGCGAGAAGGCCGGGATCACTTGCGACACGATGCCGAACGCGGGCAGGATCATGATGTAGACCTCGGGATGCCCGAAGAACCAGAAGATGTGCTGGTACATCACGGGGTCGCCGCCGCCGGCCGCGTTGAAGAACGAGGTGCCGAAATGGCGATCGAACAGCACCATCGTGATCGCGCCGGCCAGCACCGGCATCACGGCGATCAGCAGATAGGCCGTGATCAGCCAGGTCCAGGCGAACATCGGCATCTTCATCAGCGTCATGCCGGGCGCGCGCATGTTCAGGATCGTCACGACGATGTTGATGCCGCCCATGATCGACGAGGCGCCCATCAGGTGCACGGCGAAGATCGCGAAATCCATGCCGGGGCCCATCTGCGTGGACAGCGGCGCATACAGCGTCCAGCCCGCGGCGGTGGCGCCGCCCGGCGCGAAGAACGAGCCCACCAGCAGCACCGCCGCCACCGGCAGCAGCCAGAAGCTGAAGTTGTTCATGCGCGCGAAGGCCATGTCCGACGCGCCGATCTGCAGCGGGATCATCCAGTTCGCGAAGCCGACGAAGGCCGGCATGATCGCGCCGAACACCATGATCAGGCCGTGCATCGTGGTGAGCTGGTTGAAGAACTCGGGCCGCATGATCTGCAGGCCCGGCTCGAACAGCTCGGCGCGGATGCCGAGCGCCATCACGCCGCCCGACAGAAACATGATGAACGAGAACAGCAGGTACAGCGTGCCGATGTCCTTGTGATTCGTCGCGAACAGCCAGCGACGCCAGCCATGCGGGAGCGCATGCGCGTGATCGTCGTGCGCGTGTCCCGCGCTTGCATCGTGTCCAATGCTAGACATGGATGTCTCCTGATTCGTATTTCTGTGACGTCGCCTCACGCGACGAGCGGCAGCGCTCAGGCGGCCGGCCCAACCTCGACGCGCCGCGCCTCGCGCGCATCGGCACCGCCGGTGACGACCTGCGGCTTCTTCAGCACGATGCGGCCCTCGGCCACGCCGGCAGCCTTCAGCGCATCGCGCACGGCCTGCGCGCGGCGCTTGGCGAGCTCGGCGTTCGCGGCGGCCGAGCCGGTCTTGTCGGTGTAGCCGGACAGCGCGAGCTTCGCGTCCGGATGCGCGCTCGCATATTGCGCCGCCGCATCGATCGCAGCCTTGGAATCGGTCGGCAGATCGCTCTTGCCGGTGTCGAAATAGATCGCGGCGGGCAGCGTGGCCGCCTGCGTCGCGGCACCGGAAGCGGTGTCGGATGCCGCCGCTGCCGCCAGCGCCGATGCTTCGGAGCCCGATGCAGCCGCCGGAGCCGCAGCGGCCGGTGCTGCAGCCGGCGCGGCGCCGTCCTCGGGCATCTTGCCGTTGCGCGCGTCGGCTACCTGCTTCGGCTGCAGCGCATCGCCCATGTGGTTGCCCCACGCGTTGCGCTCGTAAGTGATGACCGAGGCGAGATCGAGATCGGACAGCGACGCCCAGCTCGGCATCGCGCCCTGGCCGCGCAGCACGATCTGCACGTGGCCGGCGATCGGGCCGTTGGCGATCTTGCTGCCGTCGATGGCCGGGAACGCGCCGAGCCCCTTGCCGTTCGGCTGGTGGCAGGCCGCGCAATTGGCCTTGTAGACTTCCTCGCCGTGCGCCATCAGCTCGGCGCTGGTCCACACCTTGTTCGGATCGACGGTCGCGGCGGCGGCCTTCGCCTGCTCGGCCTTGACCCAGGCGTCGTAATCGCCCGACGACACGACCTTCACCACCACCGGCATGTACGCATGCTCCTTGCCGCACAGCTCGGTGCACGAGCCGCGATAGGTGCCGATCCTGTCGGCCCGGAACCAGGTGTCGCGCACGAAGCCAGGAATCGCGTCCTGCTTCACGCCGAAGGCCGGCACCGACCACGAGTGCACCACGTCGTTCGCGGTGGTGATGATGCGGATCTTCTTGTCGACCGGCACCACGAGCGGGTTGTCGACTTCCTGCAGATAGGTGTCGCTGATCGGCTGCTGGCCGTTCACTTCCGTGCGCGGCGTGGTGAGCGTGGACAGGAAGCTGATGCCCTCGCCGGGCCCCTTCACGTAGTCGTAGCCCCATTTCCACTGATAGCCGGTGACCTTGATCGTGAGGTCGGCGTTGGTGGTGTCCTTCATCGCGACCACGGCCTTGGTGGCCGGCAGCGCCATCAGCACCACGATCACGAACGGCACGATCGTCCAGATGATCTCGACGGTGGTGCTCTCGTGGAAATTCGCCGCCTTGTGGCCGCGCGACTTGCGATGCGCGAAGACCGAATAGAACATCACGCCGAACACGGCGACGAAGATCACCGTGCAGAGGATCAGCATCATGGTGTGCAGGTTGTACAGCTCCTGCGCGATCTTCGTGGCGGGCGGCTGAAGATTGATTTCGTTCACGCGCGGGCCGCCCGGGGCGTCACCGACAGCCTGCGCGACGCCGGACGCGAGAAATCCGGCAGCCGCCAGCAAACCAATGAGGGCGCGATTGATTGTTTTCATGGCTTCCTTACCCAAAATTGTGATCCCTACCCTCCCCGCCCCCGGCCGCCTGCACGCGCCGTGCCGACCGGCCGCCTCGCTCAGCCGCACCGCAGCAGCGACGCATGCAGTTCGCGGGCGAACTGGGCGCGCCGGTATTGCGCGAGATGCTGGCCGACCACGATGCGCTGCCCGCGCGACACGAGCCGGACCGGATCGCGCGGTGTGGCGCCCGGCTCGACCCGCACCCAGCGCGGGTTGAACTCGAGGCGCGTGAGCCGCTCCGCACTCATCCGCTCGATCAGCAGCCGATGCGGAAACAGCCGGATGCGCTCGAAATCGACGGCGTGGCGTGCATACATGACGAAGGCAACGCCCACCGCGAGCAACTCGATGCCCGTGAACGGCAACACGAGCCAGGCGCCGCACCACCAGAGCAGCGCAGCGATCGCAAGCGAGAACGCCGCCAGCGACGCATAACACGCTACGAACTGACGCGGCGACACCGAACAATTGCGCCGGATCAGCCAGTCCATCAAAAGTGTTTCGGTGTCCGTGAAATCCGTCGTTCCATTCATCGCTACCTCTCGCGTAGCGGCATGGACGCAGGCCCGATTCGGGCCTGCCGGCCGGTATTGCGGGACGCGTTCAGACTGGCAAGCTGACGCATTATAGGCGTGAAAAACCGCATCCACAAGAAACGTCCCGCGCCCCGCAAACCCTTGCGGGACAAGCCTTTCAGGCATTTTAGGAGATATTTCGGAGTCGTTTTCGAGCGCTAATTTCCGGCATAACGAAACCCCTCTTTACCGCGTCAGAGATTCTTGCGACGACCTCTGCCGATATCCTCGATGCGCACGATGCCGTGGCCGTCCGCGGTGGTGCGCGGCACCGCCTTCCACGCGTGTCCGTAGATGACCTCGAAGGTCAGCGCGATCGTGCCGTCGTCGCGGCGGCGCGCCTCGAGCACATCGGTCAACGCGCGCCGCGTGCGCGGCGCGAGGCGCGCGGCCTCGCCGGCGGCGAACGGATAGGCGCCCCAGCGCCGCACGTCGGCGAGCAGCGAGGCGGCGGACTTGTAGGTGATCGTCAGCGTTTCCTGGTCCATCACCGGGATCTCGAAACCGCTCTCGACGAGCATGTCGCCGAGGTCGTGCATGTCGGTGAAGTCGATCACGTGCGCGCGCGGCGCGCAATCGGTAGCTGCCTCAGCCTCGGCATACGCGGCGCGCAGCTCGCGCAGCGTGTCGGGCCCGAGCGAGCTGAACATCAGCAGGCCGCCGACGCGCAGCACGCGCTGCCATTCGGGAAACACCAGATCGGGGCGCGAATGCCAGTGCAGCGCGAGATTGGACCAGACGAAATCGAACGCCGCGTCCGCAAACGGCAGCGCGGCGAAATCGGCCTGCGCGAGGCGCGGGCCGCGCTGGCCCAGCGCCTTCGACAGCGTGGCCGGCAGGAAGCGCCGCCAGCTCGTGTCGGCCGCTTCCTTCGAGGCGGCGCGCGCGAGCATCGCGCCCGACAGGTCGATGCCGTACACCGGTGCCTCGGGGAAGCGCGCGCGCAGCAGCGGAAGATCGTCGCCCACGCCGCAGGCCGCGTCGAGCACGCCGGTCGGGTTCACCTTGATGTAGTCGAGACGCTCGCCCATGCGCTGGGCGATCTCGCGCGGCAGGAAGGCGACATCGTCGAACGCGGCGGCGCGGCGATCGAAGATCCGCCGCAGATGCCGGGGATCATTGGCCGGACGGCCGGTGGGTGCGGAAACGGAAGACATGTCGGGCAAACTTGCGAAGTGCCCGAAGTATACTCGCTCGCTTCAGCGCGGGCGGCGTCTTGAGGAGGGATCCGATGACACGCGCTGCGGCCTTCGCCGTATTGCGTCGCAACATGCGAGGCCGCGCCCGCGCGGCCGTGCGCACGATCGGCCGACACGCGATGGCCGGCCTCCTGCCGAACCTGTGCGTACTATGCGGCAATTCGTCACGCAACGTACTGTGCGAGGCCTGCGACGACGCGTACTGGAACGAATCGCGGCTGCGCTGCGTGCAGTGCGCGCTGCCGCTCGCGGTCGGCATCATGCCGCGGCACCGCGCCGGCTATCGCTGCGATGCCTGTCGCGACGCGCCGCCGCCGTTTGACGCCACGCTCGCACTGGCCGATTATCGGCCGCCGCTCGACACGCTGGTGCTCGATCTGAAGTTCCGCGCGCGGCTCGCGATCGGCGCGCTGTTCGGCGAGCGGCTCGCGCGCGCGGCGGCGGACCTGCCCGGCCACGACGCGCGGCCCGAGCTGCTGGTGGCCGCCCCGCTCGCGCGGCAGCGCCTGATCGAGCGTGGCTACAACCAGGCCTGGGCGATCGCGCTAGCGCTCGCCCGCGCGCTCGACGTGCCGGCGGACCCGCGCTGCGTGGCGCGCATCGCGCACACCGCCGCGCAGGCGCGGCTCGACAAGGCGGCGCGGCGCGCGAACGTCGCGCATGCCTTCGTCGTGACCGGCGCGGTGGCGGGCCGGCACGTGGGCGTGGTCGACGACGTGATGACCTCGGGCGCCACGCTCGCGGCGATCGCCGTGCAACTGAAGGCCGCGGGCGCGCGGCGCGTGACGAACTTCGTCGCGCTGCGCACCGCCAGGGATTAGCAGCAGCTCGCCTGCGTCGCGCGCGATGCGGCACCGAACACTTCAAGCCTCAACGAACCGGAAACGAACATGTTCAACGTCGTACTCGTCGAACCCGAAATCCCGCCGAACACCGGCAACGTGATCCGCCTGTGCGCGAATACCGGCGCGCGGCTGCACCTGATCGAGCCGCTCGGCTTTCCGCTTGACGACGCGAAGCTGCGCCGTGCCGGCCTCGACTATCACGAATACGCGGAAATGAACGTGCACGCCGACTGGGACGCCTTCCTCGCGAAGGAAGCGCCGGATCCGAGCCGCGTGTTCGCATTCACGACGCGCGGCTCGGGCCGTTTCCACGACCACGCGTTCACGCCCGGCGACTGGTTCGTGTTCGGCGCGGAAACCCGCGGCCTCAGCGAGGCGCTGCTCGCGCATTTCCCGAACGAGCAGCGCGTGCGGCTGCCGATGCGGCCCGGCAATCGCAGCCTCAATCTGTCGAATACGGTGGCGGTGGTGGTGTTCGAGGCCTGGCGCCAGGCCGGCTTCGAGGGCGGCGCGTAAGTGTCGGGCTAGCGCCGGGCGTGCCTAGAACCGGCTCAGAGCCGCTCGAGCTCGGTGCGATAGAGCGCGAAGATCTCGTCGCTGAAGCAGCTGAACACGATGTGCGTGAAGTTCGAGCCCGACAGCATCGACACCACGGTGCTGACGGCGATCTTGGTGGCGGCCTCGAGCGGAAAGCGATATGCACCGCAACTGATGGCCGGAAACGCCACGGTCCTGCAGCCGGCCGCCGCCGCCACCTCGAGCGAGCGGCGATAGCACGATGCAAGCAGGGCGGCCTCGCCGGCCATGCCGCCCTGCCACACCGGCCCGACCGTGTGGATCACATGGCGCGCCCGCAGGTCGTGGCCCTTCGTGATCTTGGCGTCGCCGGTGGCACAACCGCCCAGCGTGCGGCATTCGGCCAGCAGCCCGGGGCCGGCCGAGCGGTGGATCGCGCCATCCACGCCGCCGCCGCCGAGCAGCGACGCATTGGCCGCGTTGACGATCGCGTCGAAGCAGAACTCGGTGATGTCGGTCACGCGGGCTTCGACGCGGGTCGAGCCGATCTGGAGCATGGCAACCTCCGCAAGACGATGGAATCCGGATAGCGCAAGCGTAGCCGCGATGGTGCCGGCACGCCAGCGGCCGGCTCCGCAACCTCGACGGCCGACGCGCCTATTCGGCCTTCGCGTCGCGCCGCAGCAGGCCGCTCACCGCGTCGCGCGCCGCCACGCCGTCGAACAGCACGCTGCACACGGCTTCGGTGATCGGCATGTCGATCGCCTGCGCGCGTGCCAGCGACAGCACCGCCCGTGCGCAGCGCACGCCCTCGGCCACGTGGCCGAGGGCAGCGAGGATCTCGTCGAGCGACAGCCCGGTGGCCAGCTGCAGGCCCACCTTGCGATTGCGCGACAGATCGCCGGTGGCGGTCAGGATCAGGTCGCCGAGCCCGGTCAGCCCGGTGAAGGTTTCGGCGCGGCCGCCCAGGGCCACGCCGAGCCGCGACATCTCGGCCAGCCCGCGCGTGATCAGCGCCGCGCGTGCATTGAGGCCGAGGCCGAGGCCATCGGCGATGCCGGTGGCGATCGCGAGCACGTTCTTCACGGCACCGCCCACCTCGACGCCAACCAGGTCGTCGCCGGTGTAGATGCGCATCGCGCCGTGGTGGAAGGCCTCGAGCGTGCGCTCGCGGCAGGCGGCCGAACTGCTCGCCACCGTCAGCGCCACGGGCAGGCCCTGCGCCACCTCGCGCGCGAAGCTCGGCCCCGACAGCACGCCGTGGCTCGCATGCCCCGGCAGCGCCTCGGCGATCATCTGGTGCGGCATCAGCTCGGTATCGGCCTCGAAGCCCTTGCACACCCAGATCACGTGCGCCGGCACGCGCGGCGCATCGCGCATCGCCGCGCACAGCGCGCGCAGCCCCGCCACGGGCGCGCCGATCACGCACAGCGCGTCGTCGGCCGCGGCATGCGCGAGCGCAGCCGCGAGATCGGGCTCGCAGCGCAGCGCGGCGGGCAGCGACACGCCGGGCAGATAGCGGGAATTTTCGTGGTGGGCGTCGAGCCCGGAGAGGAGCGCGCGATCGCGCGCCCACAACAGCGTGTCGTGCCGCGCGGCCAGATGCGCGGCAAGCGCGGTGCCCCAGGCACCGGCGCCGAGAACAGCGACTTTCATACCCAGCACCGGTTCGCGGGACGCGCTCAGTTCAGCGTCGTGCCGTTCGGCGCGCCGTTGGCCGCGCCCTGCTGCTGGGCGATCTGCGCGAGGCGTTGCTCGTACAGCGCCTGGAAGTTGATTTCCGCGAGGTGGATCGGCGGGAAGCCGGCACGCGTGATCGCGTCGGCGATGTTCGAGCGCAGGTACGGGAACAGGATCGTCGGGCAGGCGATGCCGACCAGCGGATCGAGCTGCTCCTCCGGGATGTTGCGGATGTCGAAGATGCCGGCCTGCTTGGCTTCGATCAGGAACGCGACCTTGTCCTTCACCTTGGCCGTGACCGTGCCCGACACCACCACTTCGTACACGCTTTCGGCAAGGCGCTCGGCCTTCACGTCGACTTCGACTTCAACCGACGGCATGTCCTGTTCGAGGAAGATCGCCGGCGAATTCGGCTGCTCGAGCGACAGATCCTTCAGGTAGATGCGCTGGATGTTGAAGAACGGCTGGTTTTCGACGTCGGACATGTTGGTTCCCTAAAAATGGTGTGGCGGCGGCCAGTTTCCTCCGGCCACCCGGTTGTCTGTGTGTCAGTCCGTGCCCGCACGGCACGCGGCCCGGCCCCGGCGCCCGGGAGGCCGTCATTCTGCCGGAATCAGGCGCCTTGCAGAAGCGGCACGAGGCCACCTTCGCGGTCGAGCGCCGACAGGTCGTCGTAGCCACCGACGTGGGTGTCGCCGATGTAGATCTGCGGCACGGTGCGGCGGCCGGTGCGCTCCATCATCTCGGCCCGGCGCGCCGGTTCCTTGTCGATCAGCACCTTCTCGATGTGCTCGACGCCGCGCTGCTTGAGCAGGCGCTCGGCCATCATGCAGTACGGGCAGACCTGCGTGCTGTACATGACTACTTTGTTCACTTCGCCACTCCTTGTTTGACGACCGGCATGCCGGCCTTCTGCCACTCGGCGACACCGCCTTGCAGCACGTGGACTTCGCCGTAGCCGGCCTCGCGCACGAGCCTGGCCGCCTTGTTCGACTGCTGGCCGTTCTGGCACACGAGCAGCACCGCCGCGCTCTTGTTCTTGGCGACCTGGGGCAGCTTCGAGGCCAGCTCGGCGTATTCGACCGAACGCGCCGATGGCAGATGGCCGGCAGCGTACTCGGCCGTCGGGCGCAGGTCGATCACGATCGCGTTGCGCCGGTTGATCAGTTGGGTCGCCTCGCTGCTGGACAGGCCGCCGCCGCCGCGCCGCAGCGTCGGAAACACCAGCATGCCGCCCGAAACGAGCAGGATCGCGATGAGCGCAAGGTTCGTGTAATTGGTAAAGAACGTCACGGAAAAGCCGCCGGTAGAAAGAGAAATCGGAAAGGACAATCGCGCCATTATAAAATAACCGTCTGACACGATGGCGCCCCCTGCTTCGCGCGCGCTTTCCTCGCCGCTTCCTCACTACCGACCTGCAAGCAACCGCTATGTACAAGCTCGTTCTCATCCGCCACGGCGAATCGACCTGGAACAAGGAAAACCGCTTCACCGGCTGGGTCGACGTCGACCTGACCGAACAGGGCAACAACGAGGCGCGCCAGGCCGGCGTCCTGCTCAAGGAAGCCGGCTACGCGTTCGACATCGCCTACACCTCGGTGCTCAAGCGCGCGATCCGCACGCTGTGGCACGTGCAGGACCAGATGGACCAGATGTATCTGCCGGTGGTGCACTCGTGGCGCCTCAACGAGCGCCACTACGGCGCGCTGTCGGGCCTGAACAAGGCCGAAACCGCCGCCAAGTTCGGCGACGAGCAGGTGCTCGTGTGGCGCCGCAGCTACGACACGCCGCCGCCCGCGCTCGAGGCCGGCGACGAGCGCGCCCCGTTCGCCGACCCGCGCTACGCCAAGGTGCCGCGCGAGGAGTTGCCGCTCACCGAATGCCTGAAGGACACCGTCGCGCGCGTACTGCCGCTGTGGAACGAGTCGATCGCCCCGGCCGTGAAGGCCGGCAAGCAGGTGCTGATCGCCGCGCACGGCAACTCGCTGCGCGCGCTGATCAAGTACCTCGACGGCATTTCGGACAGCGAGATCGTCGGCCTGAACATCCCGAACGGCGTGCCGCTCGTCTATGAACTCGACGAGCACCTGAAGCCGATCAAGCACTACTACCTCGGCGATCAGGCCGCGATCGCGGCCGCCCAGGCCGCCGTCGCGCAGCAGGGCAAGGCCAGGTAAGGCCCGCGCGCGACACGTGGCGCCGCTTCGCGAGGGGCGCCGCGTGCGACGCTTGTTACCGCAACCATCGGCATCCCTCGATGCAGGCCGGCGCGCCAGCCACGCGTCAGTTTCGTGACAGCCGCGAAATTGCGCGAACCGCGCCGCCGCCGTGCTGTCGAATCCGCTCCATCACCGCTTTCGCCCGCGACGGCGAAGCATCGGGACGATCGGGGATATACTTGTCCGTCCTCCCACCTTCACGCCATAGCCACACGCGCTTTCCGACGCTCACGATCCTATGCGAATGAAATTGAAGAATATCGGCCTCGTTGCCGCGGGCCTTGCCACTGGTGTTTTCGCGACGCTGCAGATTTCGGCGTCGGCCCAGCAGGCCACGATCACGACGCCGCTGCCGCTCGACCAACTGCGGCTGTTCGCCGAAGTGTTCGGCCAGATCAAGCGTGAATACGTCGAACCGGTCGACGACAAGAAGCTGCTGACGGCCGCGATCAAGGGCATGGTATCGAGCCTCGACCCGCACTCGTCGTATCTCGACAAGACCGATTACGAGGAACTGCAGGAGCAGACCAAGGGTCGCTTCGCCGGCCTCGGCATCGAGATCTCGCAGGAAGACGGCCTCGTGAAGGTGATCTCGCCGATCGAGGACACGCCCGCGTTCCGCGCCGGCATCCGCCCCGGCGACCTGATCACCCGCATCAACGACAAGCCCGTGCGTGGCATGACGCTCGACAAGGCCGTCAAGCAGATGCGCGGCGATCCGGGCACCAAGGTCACGCTCACGATCTTCCGCAAGACCGACGACCGCACCTTCCCGGTCACGGTCACGCGCGCCATCATCAAGGTGCAGAGCGTGAAGATGAAGATGCTGGATCCGGGCTACGCCTACGTGCGCATCACGAGCTTCCAGGAGCGCACCACGCCCGATCTCGCGGCCCGCCTGCAGGACATCGCACGCCAGCAGCCGAACCTGAAGGGCCTCGTGCTCGACCTGCGCAACAACGGCGGCGGCCTGCTGCAGAGCGCGGTCGGCGTGGCCGGCGCATTCCTACCGCCGAACTCGGTGGTGGTGTCCACCAACGGCCAGATCCCCGATTCGAAGCAGGTTTATCGCGACGATTACGACAACTATCGCCTGCCGACCTTCGACTCCGATCCGCTGAAGAACCTGCCGGCGATCTTCAAGACCGTGCCGATGATCGTGCTGACCAACGCCTACTCGGCGTCGGCCTCCGAAATCGTGGCCGGCGCGCTGCAGGATTCGCACCGCGCGCTGATGATGGGCAAGACCACCTTCGGCAAGGGCTCGGTGCAGACCGTGCGTCCGCTCACGGCCGACACGGCGCTGCGCCTGACCACGGCGTACTACTATACGCCGAGCGGCCGGTCGATCCAGAACAAGGGCATCACGCCGGACATCCCGGTCGATCAGTTCGCCGACGGCGATCCGGACGACGTGCTCGTGACGCGCGAAGTGGACTACACGAACCACCTCGCGAACACCCAGGATCCGAACGAGAAGAAGGAACTCGAAGCGCGCGAGCAGCGCCGTCTCGATCAGCTCCGCATCCTCGAGGAGCAGAACGACAAGAAGACGCCGGAGCAACGCGAGAAGGATCGCAACCGCAAGCCGGTCGAGTTCGGCAGCGCCGACGACTTCATGCTGCAGCAGGCCGTGAACAAGCTCGAAGGCAAGCCGGTGCAGGAATCGAAGTCGCTGCTGGCCGAAAGCACCTCGAAGCCGCTGACGGCCCGCGCCGACGCACCGTCCGCCTCGGCGCCGGTCGCCGCCTCGGCACCGGCCAAGGCGGCCGCGCCCGCCAAGGCCAAGCCGGCCTCGGCCACGAAGTAAGGAAGCGAGCCTTCGGGCTCCTCGCCCTTCACGGGCCATCGCGGCGCTGCCGCGGTGGCCCGTTTGTCTTTGGTGCGTCTGGCCTAGAATGGCGGCTCCGGCGCCCTCCCCGCTCCTGTCCGCCTCGCCATGAACGACGATCAACTGCTCCGCTATTCCCGCCACATCCTCGTCGACGAGATCGGCATCGAGGCGCAACAGCGCTTTCTCGACGCGCACGCGCTGGTGATCGGCGCGGGCGGTCTCGGCTCACCGGCCGCAATGTATCTGGCCGCGTCCGGGCTCGGCACGATCACGCTGGTCGACGCGGATACGGTGGACCTGACGAACCTGCAGCGGCAGATCCTGCACGCGACGGAATCGATCGGCACCCGCAAGGTGGAATCGGGCCGCGCCGCGCTCGCGCGCCTGAACCCCGAGGTGACGGTGCACGCGGTGGCCGCGCGCGCCGACGCGGCCTGGCTCGACGCGGCCGTGCCGCGCGCGAGCGTGGTGCTCGACTGCAGCGACAACTTCGCCACCCGCCACGCGATCAACCGCGCCTGCGCCGCGCACGGCGTGCCGCTCGTGTCGGGCGCGGCGCTGCGCTTCGACGGCCAGATCAGCACCTTCGATTTTCGCGACGAAGCGTCGCCGTGCTACGCCTGCGTATTTCCCGAAGACCAGCCATTCGAGGAAGTCGCGTGCTCGACGATGGGCGTATTCGCCCCGACGGTCGGCATCATCGGATCGATGCAAGCTGCCGAAGCGTTGAAGGTGATCGGCGCGATCGGCACGCCGCTCGTTGGCCGCCTGACGATGCTCGATTCGCTGCGGATGGAATGGAACACGATGCGCATCGGACGTCAGCCCGATTGTCCGGTGTGCGGCAATTCGCACCGGGCTTGAGATGGTTCAGCGCCCTCCGTCCGATCGCAGCTGCCCAACGCTGA